>CAZOHH010000071.1:0-12512 GCA_964579735.1 uncultured Oscillospiraceae bacterium
CTCTGCCGGACGCGACATCGTCCTTCGCCCATATCGGCGAAACCGGTGTGGACGAGCATGCCGCGCTGCTGCTGCGCTATCCGGGCGGTGGGATCGCCTCCTTGACCTGCGGCGTCCGGGCTCTTGGGTCCGGGGAGGCGCGACTGGTCGGGACAGAGGGACGCATCGAACTGAAACCCTTCTGGCGGACCGAGTCGGTCAAACTCATCACGCGCGATGGCGAGGAAACGACCGAGTTTCCATTCGAGGGAAACGGGTTCGAATACGAGATCCGGGAAGTCATGGACTGCGTCCGACAAGGCCGCATCGAAAGCCCGCAATACCCTCTCGCCGAATCGATCGCCATCATGGAAACCATGGACGGATTCCGCCGGGAGTGGGGTCTGGTCTTCCCTATGGAATAGGAGGTCGTGGATTCACTCATGAACGTGAAGCTGGTCGCGTGGCTCATCATCATCGGCATGGTCGTATCGATCCTGGCCGTCGCGTTTTCGACGGTGCTGACGCCCTGACGCCTACCTCGGGACTGCAGGACCTCTATCTCGAAACCTCACTTCGTCAAAGGTGCTTCCGCTCTTCGAGGGGCGTCCTGCCGGTCACCTCCCGGAAGGCGCGGTGAAAGGTGCGCAGGCTTCCGAACCCGCAGGCGAACGCGATGTCCGTCACGGTCCGATCCGGTTCAGCGAGCATCTGTTCCGCCCTCTCGACGCGCAGGTGGTTCAGGTATTCGCGGAATCCCATGCCGGTGGCGCGGTTGAAGATACGGGAGAAATACGAGGGGCTGATGGAGAGTCGCTCCGCAAGGGAGTCGTGGGAGAGGTCCTCGGCGAAGTCCGCCTCAAGCAAGCGCAGGGCTTCCTGGACTTTCGCCTTCGTCGGATCCAGAGCAGGGGAGACAGAAGGGGATTCGACCTTGAGGAAGGGGGAGCGGAGGACGCGGGAAACGATATCGAGCATCGCCGCTTTCATGGCCACGGTGTAATGGGATTCACGATTGGAGTCCTCTTCGGCTAGGGTTCGGAATGCCGGCTCCGCTTCCGGCATGGAGAGGAAAGGTCGTGCAAGGCAGACTCGGTCGGTCCACTCGGCCTGTTCCCGAAGGAACCCGGCATCCGCGAACGCGAGGACGAAACGTCCGTTCCCGTGCGTGTCGTCGTAGAAGTGCACGTCGCCACTGCGGCAGAAGGCGAGCTCGCCGGCTTTCAGCACTTGGAAGGTGTTGTTGACCGAAACGCCCTGCACGCCCTCGAGCACGAAGAGGAGTTCGAAGTCCTGGTGCCAATGGGCCAGGAAGTCGAGGTTCTCCCCGAAGGAGGCCTTCACTGGTCTTTCCCTCGAGTATTCGCGCTTTTCGAAGAACGACTGCATTCCGCTCGAACCTCGTTTCCTTCGGGGGCCGATTTCACTTCATGATGACAAATATTGACTATATCATGCCTTGCTTTGGCAGGAAAGGCAACCCGCTCCGAAGGATAATGACCTTATCAAGCAGGAGGTGGAAGGATATGGGAAATCGCAAGGCATTGATCGTCTGGGGCGGCTGGGATGGACACGAACCCGAACCGGTATCCGCCGTGTTCGCGAAGATCCTGAAGAACGAGGGTTTCGACGTCGAGGTCACGTCCTCGATGGACGCGCTGCTCGACAAGGAGAAGCTGGCGGCGCTCTCTCTGCTGATACCGGTCGTCACCATGTCCTCCATCACCAACGAACAGTGCAAGGGGGCGATGACGGCCGTGGAAGCCGGCGTCGGCATCGCAGGCTGCCACGGCGGCATGTGCGACGCCTTCCGCGACAACGTCGACTGGCAGTTCATGACAGGCGGCCAGTGGGTCGCGCACCCCGGCGGAGACGGTGTCTCCTACAAGGTGGACGTGAAGCGCGGCAGCAGCCCGATCACGGAAGGGATTCCGGACTTCACGGTCGCGAGCGAGCAGTACTACATGCACGTCGACCCTGCGATCGATGTCCTGGCCACGACCCATTTCCCGGTCTTCCCAGGCCCTCACGACACGAACGGCGCCGTCGCGATGCCCGTCGTCTGGACCAAGAGCTGGGGGAAGGGCCGCGTCTTCTACAATTCCCTTGGCCACCACGCGGATGTCTTCGACATCCCGGAGGCACGGGAGCTCATGCGCCGCGGGTTCCTCTGGGCGGCGAAGAAGGAGGGCTGAGCACATGGAGAGAGTCAAGGTCGGAATCATCGGATGCGGCAATATCAGCGGCATCTATCTGAAGAACCTGACACAGGTCTTCCGTGACGCGGAACTCGTCGCGGTCGCCGATATCCTCCCTGAAAAGGCCGAAGCGGCGGCGAAGGAATACGGCCTGCGTGCCGTCTCCGTGGAAGCGCTCCTTGCGGACCCGGAAATCCGAATCGTACTGAACCTCACCATTCCCGGCGTCCATGCCGCGGTGAACGACCGCGTCCTTGCGGCAGGGAAAAGCGTCTACGTCGAGAAACCACTCGGCGTGACCCGCGCCGAAGGCTTGAAGACCATGGAGCTCGCCCGTGCGAAAGGACTCCGGGTCGGTTGCGCGCCCGACACCTTCCTCGGCGGAGGGATCCAGACCTGCCGCAAGTTGATCGATGACGGATGGATCGGCACGCCGGTCGCCGCGACCGCTTTCATGACCTGCCACGGCCACGAGAGCTGGCACCCCGCGCCGGAGTTCTACTACAAGAAGGGCGGAGGGCCGATGTTCGACATGGGCCCCTATTACCTGACGGCGCTCGTGAATCTGATGGGTCCTGTCCGCCGCGTGACCGGATCGGCCCGCATCACCTTCCCCACGCGCACGATCACGAGCCAACCCTTGAATGGGAAGGTAGTGGAGGTCGAGGTGCCCACGCACGTCGCGAGCGTCCTCGATTTCGCGAATGGCGCCGTCGCCACAACCATCATGAGCTTCGATATCTGGCAGGCAGACCTTCCCCGCATCGAGATCTACGGCACCGAGGGGTCTATTTCCGTGCCCGACCCCAACGGCTTCGGCGGACCGGTCCGCATGATGCGCAGGGGAGCAAGCTGGACCGAAATGCCATTGTCCCATGGATTCGCCGAAAACAGCCGCGGCATCGGCCTGAACGATATGGCCGCCGGAATCCGCGACGGCCGTCCCCACCGCGCGAGCGGCGAACTCGCCTTCCACGTTCTCGACATCATGCAGGCCGTGCACGAGGCCTCCGACCTCGGTCGCCGCGTCGAGCTCGGCAGCAGCTGCCCACGTCCCGAGCCGATGCCCATGTAGAAGTCCATGGAAGGCCTCGATGCAAGGGCTGCGGAATCGCCGCGCCCCTAACGAAAGACGCTCCGCCGTGTGGACGGCGGGGCGTCTTTCGTCCACCATGAAGGGGAGGTGGCAATACATGGAGACGAACGGTCACGGACCCAGGGAGAACCCTCAGGACGCCCTCGGATTCTATGTCGCCGCATCGGACCGCGAGCTGGTCCGACAGATCACGGAGATGTTCGGACGCCGCGGATACGTCGGTGTCGCCGATGGATTCGGGCGGATGCGATACCTCGTGGACGGCCGGGATGGCCCGTTGACCGCGTCTTCGAGAATCCTGAGCACGGCGGACGAGGTGATCCGACGCAAAGCCGAGCAGGACGAACGTCTGCTGCCCTATGAGTCGGCTTGCATCACGGCG
This sequence comes from uncultured Oscillospiraceae bacterium, assembly GCA_964579735.1. Classification (GTDB taxonomy): domain Bacteria; phylum Bacillota; class Clostridia; order Saccharofermentanales; family UBA5734; genus CAILLO01. The sequence goes on from CAZOHH010000071.1 coordinate 3,656, forward strand.
GTCCTCGACGAAAGTCGTCTCGAACCTTCTCTCAAGGGCTACCGGTTCCTTCGGTTCATCCTGTCGCTGTCCTTCCGGGACGACTCGCTCCTTCGACCGATCACGAAGACACTTTACCCTGCGGTCGCCGAGCACTTCCACACCAAGGTGGACCACGTCGAGCGGGACGTGCGCTATGCGATACGCCAATCCGGGTTCCACCCCGCCGACGTGAGCAGCGGAACCATCATATGCCTTCTCCACGACCGCGTGCAGGTCCTGGCCGAGACCATGTGCTATCGGGACCGAGAGGCACGGCGCGCCGAGGAGTCCAGGGAAAAAGGAACGGAGCCCCGGTGAGGGGCTCCGCTCGAAGGGAAAGGGCGAAAGCCGTTTCCTACTTCTTCTTGGAGGGGTTGACCTTTTCCTTCAGACCCTTGCCGGCCTTGAAGACGGGGGCCTTGGAAGCCTTGATCGTGATCTCTTTCTTGGTCTGAGGGTTGCGGCCCTTGCGAGCCTTGCGGTTGCGGACTTCGAACGTGCCGAAGCCGACCAGGACCACCTTGTCGCCCTTGGCGAGGGCTTCGGCAACGGACGCGACCATCGCGTTGAGGGCGCCTTCGCTGTCCTTCTTGCTGAGCTCGGTCTTTGTGGCGATTGCAGATACGAGATCGTTCTTGTTCATGTACAATCCTCCTTCATAAAAGTTTGGACTTCACGCCCATTATCACTCCCCAATATGGTGGTGTCAATACTTCTCAAGAAGGTAGAAGCGCATTTCATGCACCTTTCAGGTCCTACGTTACGAAAATGACACCACTCGGCTGGAAAGTTTACGGAACCGTCACAGTTTTTTCGGTGGCTGAACCCGACATGGTATAATTGATTGTTATTTATGGAATGCAGGGCGAAGGGGGGGACCATAGGGTGAGGGAAATCGACGTCTCGACCGTTCGGGAGACCGTGGCTCGTCTCTGCATCGAGGCCAACACCTGGTTGGGCCCGGATATCCGCGCAGCCCTCGACCGAGCGGCCGCCGAAGAGGATTCCCCCTACGGAAGAGCCGTCCTCGAGGAGCTCGCCCAGAATGCGGACCTCGCCCGTTCGACCGGACTCGCCCTCTGCCAGGACACCGGGATGGCCGTGGTCTTCCTTGCCATCGGCCAGGAAGTGCACTTCACCGGCGGCTCCCTCGCCGAGGCGGTGGATGCCGGAGTGGCGGACGGATACACCCGGGGTCTCCTCCGAGCCTCCGTGGTCTCCGACCCCCTTCTTCGCGGGAATACGGGCGACAACACCCCCGCTGTCCTCCATGTATCGGTCGTGCCCGGCTCCTCCGTCGAGGTGGTCGTCGCACCCAAGGGCTTCGGAAGCGAGAACATGAGCGCCCTCCGCATGCTCAGCCCGTCCGAGGGGGTCGACGGCGTCAAGCGCGTCGTCCTCGACACCGTCGAGCAGGCCGGGCCGAACCCCTGTCCTCCCGTGATCGTCGGCGTCGGGCTCGGCGGCACCATGGAGAAGGCCGCGCTGCTCGCGAAACGTGCGCTTCTCCGCCCGGTCGGCTCCCACAATTCCCTGCCCCATATCGCAGCGCTCGAGAGGGAACTCCTCGAGGCCGTCAACCGGCTGGGCATCGGGCCTGCAGGCCTCGGTGGACGCACCACCGCGCTCGCCGTCCACGTCGAGACCTATCCCACGCATATCGCCGGCCTGCCGGTGGCCGTCAACATGGGCTGCCATGCCACGCGCCATGCGCACGCCGTGCTCTAGGCGAGGGAGGGGAGACGCAATGGCAGAACCGATGGAATCGAACCAACCGACAGCAAGAATCCAGCTCACCCTGCCGCTCGATCGTTCCGAGGTCGCCAAGCTCCGCTCCGGAGACCTGGTGTCGCTGTCGGGCCCCGTCTTCACGGCACGCGACGCCGCACACCGAAGACTCGTCGAAGCGCTCGACCGTGGCGAGGCGCCTCCATTCCCCCTCGAAGGCCAGACCATCTACTACGTCGGTCCGTGCCCTGCACCTCCTGGCCGACCGGTCGGTTCCGCGGGGCCCACGACCAGCGGCCGAATGGACCGTTACGCGCCACGGCTGCTTCGACTCGGCCTGCTCGGAATGATCGGGAAGGGCAAACGAACCGAGGAGGTGCGCCAGTGCATCGTGGAGACGGGCGCCGTGTACTTCGGTGCGACGGGGGGAGCGGGCGCCTTGATCGCACAATGCGTCGAGTCGGCGGAAGTCGTCGCCTACGAGGATCTCGGCACCGAAGCGGTGCGCCGTCTGGTCGTCCGCGATTTCCCGGCGGTCGTGCTCATCGACCCGACGGGAGAGGATCTGTACCGCATCGGGCGGGAGCGCTATCGGCGCAATCCGTGAGAGAACGTTCCGTCTTCTTCCACCCGGAGGGTGGGCAAAGGAGTGAAGGCTGTAGTATGATGGACACAGGTGCTTCATTCGGCACCGGAGAAAGATGGAGGTAATCCCATGACCCAGATCACCCGTGACATGAATATCGCCGAAGTGCTCGAAATGGACCGCGGCACGGTCCCGATCTTCTTCAAGAACGGCCTGCACTGCCTCGGCTGCGTGATGGCGTCCGGCGAGTCCATCGAAGAAGCCTGCGCCGTCCATGGCATCGAAGTCGAGACCCTGATCTCCGAGCTCAACCGCTTCTTCGCAGCTCAGGCGAAGACCGCCGAATAGGAGGTAACATGTCCGTACGCGTGGTCGTCGGCACCCAGTGGGGCGACGAAGGCAAAGGCAAATACATCGACATGCTCGCCGCCGGATCCGACCTGGTCGTGCGATATTCAGGAGGAAACAACGCGGGGCATACGCTCGTCGTCAACGGCGAGAAATTCGCGATGCACCTGATTCCCTCCGGGATGCTCCATGCGCACACGCGCTGCGTGATCGCGAACGGCGTCGTCCTCGACCCGGCCGTGCTGCTCCGCGAGATGGACACGCTCGCGTCCCGCGGTTACGACATGAGCCGTCTCTACATCAGCGAGCGGGCCCACATCATCATGCCCTACCACCGCCTGCTCGACGAACTCCAGGAGAAGGCGCGCGGCGGCAACTCCCTCGGGACCACGAAGCGCGGCATCGGACCCTGCTATTCGGACAAGACCGAGCGCTGTGGAATCCGCGCCTGCGACCTGAAGGACCCGGAGGTCTTCGCCGCCAAGGTGCGCGAGAACCTCGCCTTCAAGAATCTCGTGATCGAGCGCGTCTACGGGGAGAAGCCCTTGGACCCCGAGCCCATCATCACGGAATACCTTGCGTACGCACAGCGCCTGATCCCCCATATCGTCGACACGGTGCTCATGATCGGAGACGCAATCGACGCCGGCAAGGATGTCCTCTATGAAGGCGCCCAGGCCACCTGCCTCGACCTCGACTTCGGCACCTACCCCTACGTGACGTCCTCGAATCCGATCGCGGGGGGCGCGTGCACCGGATCGGGAATCGGTCCGAGACGGATCGACGAAGTCTACGGCGTGTTGAAAGCCTACACTTCGCGCGTCGGGGAAGGCCCATTCCCCACCGAGCAGAAGAACGCTCTCGGCGACCGGATCCGGGAACTCGGCCACGAGTACGGCACCACGACGGGACGTCCCCGCCGTTGCGGTTGGCTCGACGCCGTGATGATCCGCTATTCAGCCCGAGTCAACGGACTGACCTCTCTTGCGGTCAACCACCTCGACACGATCGGCCGCCTCGACCACATCCAGCTCTGCGTCGCCTACGAGAAGGACGGCGTGCGCACCATGGGCTTCCCAGCCGACCTGAAGGACCTCGCCCGGTGCGTGCCGGTCTACGAGAACTTCGAGTCCTGGCCGGAGGTAGACATCACGAAATGCAGGAGTTATGAAGAACTGCCGAGACGCGCGCGCAAGTACCTCGAACGCATCGAGGAGGTCTGCGGCGTGCCGGTCGGCCTGATCGGCATCGGTCCGGGTCGCGAAAGCATCATCCAGCGCTGACGAAGCGCCCCAACGGGAAATGGCCCGTCCGCCGATCGGCAGGCGGGCCCCCATGCTGTTGTAGCTCAGTTGGTAGAGCAGCTGATTTGTAATCAGCAGGTCGTGGGTTCGAGCCCCACCAATAGCTCCAGGAAGATAGAGCCGCAAAGCGTAAAGCGATGCGGCTCTTGTTCGTTTCAACGTTTTCATTGACCCGAGCGGAACGGATGCTGGACGAAAACCGTCTGGAGAAGGCGCTTCGGTTTTTGGAGACCTCGCCGGAAACCCGTCCGCGCATGATAAGATATGGGGAACTGCTTGCCGACAGGTTCGGCAGCCATGACGCCGTCACGGAGATCATCGGCAAGCATGGGCTGCACGACCGGATACGACTCGCCGTCTTCAACCTCCAGCATGAACGGTTCGACCTCTGACTCCCACCAGGAGGATTTCGATGCGCAAATCGGCCGACTCGCACCCCGTGTCCCTGTTCCAGTGGATCCGCGGGTCCTTCCTGCGGACGGCGCTGGTCCCGCTGGCACTGATCGAGCTCTTCTTCCTGCTGATCTATTTCCTCGCCAATCAGTGGTCGACCGCGGCGTCCATCGATTACCTTAGACTGGACTCGCGCACCCAGCTCGTGAAGCTGGCCGTGATGCAGTCCGAGAAGATCGAGAACCGGCTGGAAGGCATCGCCGAGGCGACCAGGTTCTTCGGCCGGCAAACTGCGGGTGCGCTGGCCCGGACCTCGCTCCTAAGCGCCGAGGACGCGGCGCGTCTGGAATATGCCGCGGAAGGCGGCTATTATACGGCGAGCGACAAGCCGGGAGGCGGCGCCGCGATCTTCTACACCGGCTTCTTCCCGGTCGGCGCGGCGGAACGCCAGAAGGTCGCCGACGTCCTGCCCCTCGAGTCGGTCATGAAGGACCTGATCGGGGTCCACCCCCTGGTCTCGGCGATCTATCTGAACACCTTCGACTCGCTCAACATCATCTACCCCTATTTCGACGTCATCTCCCAGTATCAGCTGGGACTGGACCTCCGGACCTTCAACTTCTATTATCTTGCGGACGAGACGAACGACCCCGATCGCGGCGTCCGGTGGACGGACGTCTATCTCGATCCGGCCGGCCAGGGCTGGATGGCCTCCTGCATCTCCCCGGTCTATGGCGGCGACGACTCCCTGCAGGGCGTCGTGGGCCTCGACATCACCGTGGAGACCTTCACGAGCGATATCCTCGACCTGGATATCCCCTGGGACGGCTATGCCCTGCTGATCGGCCAGGATGGCACGATCCTCGCATTGCCCCCGTCCGGCGAACAGGACTGGGGACTCACCGAGATCACGGACCACCACTATTCGGAGGCGATCCTGCAGGACACCTACAAGCCGGAGGCCTTCAACCTCTTCCTGCGCGACGACCTCGCATCGCTCTCGGCCGGGCTGAAGAACCAGGCTTCCGGGGATTCGAGCTTCGTGCTCGACGGCGAGATGCGGGCCGTCTCCTGGTCGACGATCGCCGCGACGGGCTGGAAGATCCTGCTGATCGTCCCCGAGGCCACGATCGTCGCGCCGATCGGCTCGATCCGCGGCGAGCTGCTGACGATCGGCATGGGCATGGTCGCCGTGCTCGTCGCCTTCTTCCTCTTCTTCTTATACGTGCTGTCGCGACGTTCGCGGAAGATGGCCCTCAGTATCGCAGAACCTCTGCTGTCGATCGAGGAGATCGTCCGACGGATCGGCGAGGGCGGATACGAACAGACGCTGCCGGCGCTCGACGTCGAGGAGATCAACGAGACGGGTCGCCATGTCCTGCAGATGGGCCGGCAGCTGGGAGAGATGAACCGGCAGAGCCTCGAGGCCCAGCGGAGCGCCGAAGCGGCGAACCGGCTGAAGAGCGAGTTCATCACCAACATGTCCCATGAGATCCGCACGCCGCTGAACTCGATTCTCGGCTATGCCCAGTTGCTGTCCGCCAATGTGGTGGACCCGGATACGGCGCGCTATGCCAGGACGATCCAGAAGTCCGGAAACGCGCTGCTCGGCATCATCAACGACATCCTCGACTATTCCAGTCTGACGGCGGGACAGATCGGCCTGCAGCCGGTCCCGGTCCGGCTCGGACTCCTGTTCGAGGACCTGACCCACATCTTCGCGTTCCAGTCGCGGGAGAAGAACCTGCCGCTCGTGGTCGACCTCGATCCCGCGATTCCGAAGCTCCTGTACCTCGACGAGGTGCGGGTGCGCCAGGTGCTGCTCAACCTACTCGGAAACGCCTTCAAGTTCACCGAGTCCGGCCAGGTCGAGTTGAGCGCTCGCTTGCTCCGGATCCATCCCGAGACCGGGCGGACCGACGTCCTGATCCGGGTGCGCGACACGGGTATCGGCATTCCCCCTGACCAGCAGGAACTGATCTTCGAGCCGTTCCGCCAGCAGGACGGCCAGAGCACCCGACGATACGGCGGGACCGGTCTGGGACTCGCGATCGTGCGCAAGTACCTGGAGCTGATGGGCGGAAAGATTTCCGTCGACAGCCAGGTCGGGTCCGGGTCGACCTTCTCGATCCTTCTCTCCGACCTCGCCAGCGCCTCGGGCGAACCCCCGAAGACCGATCTTCCCGAGACCGGCGGGACGTCGATCGCTCCCTGAACGGCGGCCGACGGGGCACCGAACTGCTGAAACGAATAGGGTAACTTCGTTAGCGGGAGGCTTTGACATGAACTACCGTCAAGCGGTCGAAGACTTGAACTCGAATGGCTCCGTGCAGAATCTGGACCGGCTGACCGACGCGCTTCTGGCGGAGATGACCTTGAAGGAGAAGATCCGGATCACGGAGGGGGTCCCCGTGGTTCCCTTTCTGGTTCGGCTGCTCATCGCCGCCACCAGGGGATCTCTCCTGCGCATTCCGTTCTACGGCAGCGGATGCAGGCGTCTGGGCATCCCGCGCATCGCCTTCTCCGACGGCCCAAGAGGCGCCGTCATAGGGCGCAGCACCTGTTTTCCCGTATCCATGATGCGTTCGGCCGCCTTCGACGACGACCTGGAATACCGGGCCGGCCGCATGATCGCCAGGGAACTGGTCGCGAACGGCGCGAACTTCTTCGGCGGGGTCTGCATCAACATCGTGCGGAATCCGCGCTGGGGCCGCTCGCAGGAGTCCTACGGCGAAGATCCTTTCATGGTGGGTCGGATGGGCGCCGCTCTGACCCGGGCCATCCAGGAGGAGGGCCTCATCGCCTGCGCCAAGCATTTCGCGCTGAACAGCATCGAGAACCTGCGCTTCCATGTCGACGCTCGAGCAGACGAACGCGCCCTGCGGGAGATCTACCTGCCGCATTTCAAGGCTTGCGTGGATGCCGGCGCCCTGTCGGTCATGAGCGCCTACAACCGAGTGAACGGGGAGTACTGCGGGGAGAACCGGAAGCTGCTGACGGAGATCCTGCGCGAAGAATGGGGATTCGAAGGGTTCGTCATGTCGGATTTCGTATACGGCGTGCATGACTGCGCGGAAAGCTACGCGGCCGGGATGGACGTCGAGATGCCGTGGCGCACGCACCACGGAAAGGCGAAGAAGCTGATCCGCGAGGGTCGGATGGATGTCGCGCGGGTCGACCGGGCCACGCGCCGGGTTCTCCGGGTCCTGCTGCAGCAGACGTCGAGGATCCGCCCCGTCCCGAAAAGTGTCGTGAAGTGTCCGGCGCATATCGAGATGGCCCGGGAACTCGCCACGAAGGGTTCGGTTCTTCTCAAGAACGACGGCGTACTGCCGATTTCGCGGAACGCACGAATCGCCGTCGTCGGTCCCTATGCCGACACGGTGAACGTAGGCGACCATGGCAGCAGCTTCATCTGGAACAAGGACGGCGTCACTCCCTACATGGGCCTGAGCCGGATCTTCCAGAACGTCGGACTCCACAACGGTCTCGAGGTCGAGCCGGCCTTGATGGCGGCGGAGGCGGCGGATATCGTCGTCGTCTGCGTCGGCTTCGATAGCCGGCACGAAGGCGAACTGTTGACGAACCAGATCGAGAAGCTCGAGAAGGACCCGACGAAGAAGACCGGCGGCGACCGCGACTCACTGCACCTCGGTCAGGCGGAAATCGCGCTGATCCAGGCGCTCAAGGCGGCAGGGAAGAAGGTCGTCGTCTCGCTGATGACGGGAAGCGTCATCCTGACCCGCCGATTCGAGGAGCATGCCGATGCGATCCTCCTCTCCTTCTACGGCGGCGTCCAGGCCGGCACGGCCCTCGCCGACCTGCTCGTCGGGCGGGCCAATCCATCCGGCAAGCTTCCGGTCACGATCGCGAAGAACGAGGAGGACTATCCTCCCTTCCTCGAGATCGGCCAGAAGCCGTACGAGATCGACTACGGCTACTATCTCGGCTACATGCTGTTCGACAAGAAGGGCATCGAGCCGGAGTACCCGTTCGGATTCGGGTTGAGCTACACGACGTTCGAACTGGGCGCTCCTGCGGTCCGGAAGACGGATGCCGGATTCTATGTATCTGTCCCGGTAAAGAACACTGGAAAGAGGGAAGGGGCGGAGGTCGTCCAGGTCTACGTCGGGTCGATGGGCGCACCGTACGACCGGCCGGTCCGGCAGCTCAAGGGCTACCGGCGCATCGAACTCGAACCCGGAGAAGTGCGCGAAGTCGCGATTGAAATCGCGGCGAAGGACCTACGGTTCTATCACCCGGAGTCGAAGACCTGGGAACTCGACGCGGGCTATCGGGTCTTCGTCGGAACGGACAGCAGACGGGTCATGACGATTCCTGGAGATATCGCTTTCCCGTAGGAAAGCTGACGACAAGCCTCTCTAGTACTCGCCCTTGACCACGAAGAACGAGCCGCGGATCGTGCCGGCTAGCGCGGATTTCTGGCGTGCGAACTTGAACTTGCCTTCCAGTTCCT
>CAZOHH010000072.1:0-12189 GCA_964579735.1 uncultured Oscillospiraceae bacterium
TAGCTGCGTCCGCTTTCCAGGCGCTGGAGCTCCTGTTCGAAGTAGTTGCGGTTGTAGACCCCGGTCATGAGGTCGTAGAGGCTGTGGTAGCGCAGCTGCTCCTCGATGATCTTGCGCTGGGCGAGTTCCGACTGGGCTTGCTCGAGACTCCTGCGGAGGGTGCGCGCGAGGAGGTAGACCGAGAAGGCCGTGGACAGGATGATCATGAAGAGGATCACATAGTTCGTCCAATCGGTGGGTTTGGCAGGTGTTGGAACATAGAGACCGAAGAAATCGCCGAAGACAAGCCAGGCGATGGAGACCAGGGTCGCGACGACGCTGGTGATGAAGCCTGGGCGGCGCATGGCGAGACCCGCGAAGATGATGAGGTTCGGCAAGGCCACGACGGCGACGTCGTGGATGCCGAAGCCGAGGGTCGCGAGGACCGTGAGTGTGGTGAGAAGGACCATCGCGATGGTGGCGAGTCCGGCCTGGACACGTCCTGTCACGAGCATCAGGAGGGGTAGACCGAGCAGGAGGATGCCTATGGAGGAGGGGAGGTACATGGTGGGGTCCATCTGGAAGAGCCCCATGACGAGGACCACGGCATAGGAAACCAAGGATATCCAGAGGGTGGTCCGGAGAATCCGCGCGGATAAGTCATCGTAGGGGTCGGAACGGGAGACCGGGTCGGTCATCATGTCACCTCACCCTCTTGGCAGTAGGAACTCTAGCCCATATCACACGATTGTGCAAGCGATTGTGCCGTGGGCGATCACTTGGCGTTCTTGACCCGATACATCTCGCGGTCGGCTTCGGCGACGAGGGCACGGGGATCGGCGGTGCCGGCGCCGTGGACGGCGAACCAGGGGACCACCACGACCAAAAAGACGACGAGCCAGTTGGCGGCCGTCGTTTGGCCAAGGCGGTTGAGGAGGAAGGCGAAGGCGAGGACGGCGAGTGTGACGGAGAGCAGGACGAAGTAGGAGGAGTGCCCGGATGGACCGGGTTCGACGAAGAGCGTCGTGAAGAGACCGGCACCGGCGAGGAGACCGAGGAAGAGGAGGATATAGTCGAGCAGGGCCTTCCGCCGGCCCTCGGGTGTCTGGATCCGACGGTACTTGAAGAAGGGCGCCATGCGCTAGACCTCGTGGGGCTCGAGTTCAAGGTTGCTGTCGGTGCCGATGTTCCGTTCGGCCATCTCGGTCAGCATCTCGTCGTACGACTCGAGCTCGGCGAGGAAGGCATCGACGGCTGCGACGTCGAACTGCGTGCCCTTGCCCTCGACGAGCTGGCCGCGGGCGCGGGCGAGCTCGAAGCGGGAGCGGTACTGGCGGTCGGAGGTCATGGCGTCGAAGGCGTCGACGACCGCGATGATGCGGGAGAGGAGGGGAATCCGGTCTCCGGAGAGCCCGAAGGGATAGCCCTTGCCGTCGATCCGCTCGTGGTGGGACTGGACGATGGGGACGACGGCCTTGAACATGGAAATGGCCGAGAGGATCTGGGCGCCTTTCAGGGGGTGCTTCTTGATCACGGCGTACTCGTCGGTGTTGAGGCGCTCGGTCTTGGAGAGGATGTCGTCGGCGGTCCCGATCTTTCCGACGTCGTGGAAGACGCCGCTGATGCGGAGGAGCTCGAGGTCGGCTTCGGAGAGTCCGAGGCGCTTGCCGACGCGGAGGGCGTAGTAGGCGACGCGGTCGGAGTGGCCGCGGGTGTAGATGTCCTTCGCGTCGACGGCGAGGCGGAGGGCTTCGATGGTGTCCATATAGCGGACCTTGAGCTGGTCGTAGGTGCGGTTGAGCTCCTCGTTCTTGATGTTGACGAGGGAGTGCAGGAAGGCGTTGGAGAGGGACGAGGCGGCCTGGCTGGCGTAGATCTCGAGGAGCTTGACGCCCTGCTCCATGGCCAGGGTGGAGGTCTCGGTGCTCTCGACGAAGATCACGCCGATGGGCTGCATGAGTTCGTTGGTGAGGGGGAGGATGATGCCCTCGTCGGTGTGGAGGACGGAGCGGCTCATGCGGGCCGTGCCGATGTGCTCCATGAGCTCGGGACCGAGCATGTCCATGAACTCCTCGATCTCGGCGTGGTAGCGGCCGATGCCGCGGAAGATACCCTTCTTTTCCTCGTTCTCGCCGGTGGGGTCGTCGACGAGGATGAAGGCGCTCTCGCTGTCGACCAAGGGCATGAGCTCGGTGAGGATTTCCTCGAGGATGCCGCCGAGGGGCTGGAGCTGGTAGATCTTGGGGACGGCCTGGAGGATCCGGTTCAGGCCCTCCTGGAACTTCTTGATGGTGCGGAGGAGCTGGATGCTCTTGATGCCGGACTCGACGAGCAGGACGAGCTGGTCGAACTTGTCGCTCTTCTCACAGTAGCCCTGGATATCGAGGGCGCGGATGGTCTCGAGGGGTGGCGCGAGGTCGCGGTAGCCCGTCAGGAGGAGGATGTAGATCTCCTTGTTGAACTGGCGGATGCGTTCGACGACCTCGTCTCCGTGGAGAGGGCTCATGAGGAAGTCGAGGACGAGCAGGTCGAAGTGCTCGTCTCGGATGCGCTCGACGGCGCGCACGGGGTCGGTTTCACTGGCGAATCCGTACCCGCTGCGTCCGAGGACGACGGACAGCGACTCGATGATACCGATTTCGTCGTCTACCACGATGATGCGGTAGTCCGACGCCTCCCTCTGCAGTTTTCTTCTCATACCCTACCCCCATAAGGATGAACGGAAGGAATGGAAACATGGGTTTGAATACTGACCATTTTACTCCGAATATGCTGGCGATTCCATTACGGGACTCCCTTGGGTGCGATTTCATTTTCATTACGCATGCTGGGGATTGAAATGTGGAATGTGGTGCCATTCCCGGGTTCGGATTCGAACCAGATCCTGCCGCCATAGCGGACCTTGACGGTGGAGGCGGAGATGAACAGCCCGAGACCCGTTCCGCCTTTGCCCTTGGTCGTGACCATCTCCTTGAACAGCTTGTCCTGGACGGCGAGAGGGATGCCCTTTCCATGGTCGACGATCTCGAAGAGCAGGTTCTGCGCGTCCTCTCGGACGGAAAGGTCGATCTGCCCGCGGCGCCCCTCGTAGGCGTGGATGGCGTTGAGAATCAGGTTGTCGAAAACCTGCACGAGGCTGCTGACGTCGCCGCGCATGCGGGCGTCGGGGTCCGTGCGGCGGTCGACGACGAGCTCGCAGCGGAACTGCTTGAGTTCATGCTTCATGAGCAGGTCGACGCGCTTCAGGAGTTCGTCGAGGGTGAAGGCCGAGTGCGGCGAGACCGAATCGATGCTCATCTGGTCCTTGACGGTCGAGATGATCTCGGACATATAGGCGGTGTGCGGCGTGATCTTGCCGATCCAGCCCTTCATCTCCTTGGCGATCTCGCGGTGGTCGTCTGGCGTGACGGTGGGGTCTCCGACGGATTGTTCGTACTCCTCGACGAGGTCCTTCAAGCCCTCCGCGGCGCCGGCGATGGACATGATCGGGGTCTTGAGGTTGTGGGCGATCCCGCCGATCAGCTGCCCGAGGGAGGCGAGCCGCTCCTTCTCCATGAGCGCCTCACTGTTGCGGGCGATCTCGTCCATGGCGTTCTTCAGGTCCGTGACGTCCTTCAACAGGACCACGGTGGAGAGGTGCACGTCGCCGGTGGTGGTGAGAGCCGTGACCTCGACGGTGAAATATCGCGGCACCCCGTCGATGACCACGTTTCGCTCGAAGCGCGCGGCCTCGCGGCGGACCACGGCAGAGTGGATCTCGGTGAGGAGCGTGGCGAAATCGTCGACGCAGCGGTTGCTCGCGACCACTTCCTCGAGGGTCTCCTTGCGTCGGATCCGGCAGATGCCGCCGAAGGTATGGGTGAAGGTGGCGTTGAAGTCGATGACCCTGCCGGCCTTGTCTATGACGAGGAAGCTGTCGGAGATGTGGTCGACGACGCGCTGGAGCGCTATGGGGACGACGCTGAGGAAGTCGAACCGGAGGATGGCGAAGTAGAAGAGGAGCACCGAGACGAAGAACGCGACCACGTTGGTGTGGAACAGGACGCCGGGGAAGACCTGGACGGTGACCAGGATGTTGTAGCCGAAGGAGACGACGATCCCGGCGAGGATCAGGAAGCTCTGGCGGGAGAAGAATCCGGCGTTCTTGATGGAGAAGACGACGAGGAAGCCCATGCCGCCGAGGATGCAGAGGTAGGAGTAGACGGTGTGGAAGAGGAAGTAGGGGCCGAGGGAGGAGCTCTGGGTGAGGGTGGCGTAGTCCATCTCGACATAGAAGAGGTGGTTCGGGTTGACGAAGGCCATGAAGATGGAGACGAGCGGGACGACGAGAATCAGGGCGTGTGCCCAGTTCAACTTGACCCGCGTCTGGGCGAAGACGACGCCGAGGTAGAGGATGGCCACAGGGGTGAGGATCAGGCCGACATAGGCGAAGCCGACGGCCCAGCGCCAGGTGGGCAGCCCGTTGAGGTAGGCGAACTGCAGGATGGCGGAACCGAGGGCCCAGACGAAGAGGGTGGCGATCAAGGTGAGGAAGGCGGTGTGGACCTGGGCCTTGTCCTTCATGCGCTGCACGAGAACGAAGATCAGAACCATGATCAGGAGCACGACCAGGCTGAGCAGGAATCCGGGGTTGGTGAGAGCGGTCATCGGCGGTCCTCCTTCAAGCCATTGCGGGGGGGGTGGGGGGATCGTTCGCCATTTCACCGACGAGGATTCCGGCGAGCTGCTCGGGGTGGGTCTTCATGAAGTAGTGGGAGGCGCCGTCGAGGACGACGGGGGAGAAGGTCTCGGCGTAACGGGACCAGCGGCGGTGACGGGTGCGATGGCCGTAGGTGAAGGGGTCGGCACCGCCGAAGACGGAGTGGACGGGGACGTCGAGAGGCTTTTCGTTGCCGCGCTCACGGAAGAAGCGGTAGTAGGCGCGGACGTCGAAGCGGAAGGCGCGGAGGAGGGCCTTCAGGGGCTTGCTGCCCAGCTCGCAGTGGGGAAGGCCGAGATGACCGAGCACGGCGAGGATGCCGGAGTCGGGGACATGGCGCCAGGGGTCGTGGCCGCGGCGGATGCGCTTCGGGTTGGCGGGCGGGAGGATGGCGCCGGCATAGAAGGCGCGCACGGGGACGCCGAGGCTGCGGAGTCGGCGCACGGTCTCGAGGGCGAGGGCGTTGCCGACGCAGTGGCCGTAGACGATGACTTCGCCGGCGACGAAGGCGCGGATCTCGTCGGCGAGCTGCGCGGCGAGGGACTCGTTGTCGCGCAGGGCGGAGGCGGGGATGCGGCCGGCGCCCGGGCGGGGCGTGCCGCGAAGGGGCTCGGCGGAGGCGGATTCGCAGATGAGGCCGGAGTCCGGGCGGGCATCGGTGCGGCCACCGAGTCGAGGCTCGAGGGACGGAGCGGCGGGGTCCACCGCGAGCCGACCGGGCAGGTCGACGGCGTAGACGGAGGTGGTGGACGAACGGCGCGCGACGGCGTCGGCGAGGTCCTTGTAGATGCCGGCGTTGCCGCCGCCATAGGGGAAGCAGACGATGTTGGTGTGCTCGGCGCCGCCACGGCTTTCCGTGCCGGAGAGCTTCAGGAGGAGCTGGTCGTTGATGCCCTCGGTCTCCTTGCGCGCTATGGCTTCGGCGAGCCGGGCGACGGTGGGGTTGCGGTAGAGGTCGCCGAAGGAGGCGCGCCCATTGAGCTGGGAGATCGCGACCACGGCGTTCAGGGAGTCTCCGCCGGACTGGAAGAAGTCATCGTCGACGCCGATGCGCGCGATCTTCAAGGCATCGCACCAGACGCCCGCGATCCAGCTCTCGAGCTCGGTGCGGGGCGCGAGGAAGACCTCCGTGTCGGCTTCGTCGGCCTCGGGGACCGGCAGGCGGGCGCGGTCGAGCTTTCCGTTGCCGTTGAGGGGGATGTCGTCGAGGCGCACGAAAAGAGCGGGGACCATGTAGTCGGGGAGGAAGCGGGCGAGGAAGGTTCGCAGCTCGCCGGTCTCGAAAGGCGCCGTGGGGACGAGGTAGGCGCAGAGGCGACGGCCCCCGTCCGCGGTCTCGAGGGCCACGACGGCGGCCTTGGAGATGCGGTCGAAGCGCAGCAGCCCGGATTCGATCTCGCCGAGCTCGATGCGGTGCCCCCGGATCTTGACCTGGGTGTCGATGCGGCCGAGGTATTCGATATCCCCCTGCGGGAAATAGCGCGCGAGGTCTCCGGAGCGGTAGAGGAGGCCGCCGGGGACGAAGGGGTCGGGCACGAACTTCGTGCCGGTCAGGTCGGGGTTGTTGAGGTAGCCGCGGCCGACGCCGTCTCCGCCGACGCACAGCTCGCCCGGAATGCCTATGGGCTGCGGGTTGAGCTTGCGGTCGAGGATGTAGGTGCGGGTGGTGGGGATCGGGCGGCCGACGTTGGAGACGCCGCGGTCGAGGTCCGCGTCGGTGAGCTCGAGGTAGGTGACGTGGACGGTGGTCTCGGTGATGCCGTACATGTTGACCAGCTTCGTCTTCGGGTAGCGGATGCGGAAGGGCTTGAGAAGCGCGGGCTTCAAGGCATCTCCGCCGAAGACGACGGTGCGCAGGGCGAGGAGCGGGGCGCCCTCGCGGACGACGGCATCGACGAGGTTGTAGAAGGCGGCGGGGGTCTGGTTGAGGATGGTGATCCGCTCGCGGACGAGGAGGTCGAGGAAGCGTCCGGTGTCGCGGGCGATGTCGCGGGGGACGACGACCAGCGTGCCGCCGCAGAGCAGCGCGCCGTACATCTCCCAGACGGAGAAGTCGAAGCAGTAGGAGTGGAAGAGGGTCCAGCGGTCTTCGGGCCCGAAGTCGAAGGCGAATCGATCGTTGAACAGGAGGCGCACGACGTTCTTGTGCACGATCTGGGCGCCCTTGGGTCGGCCGGTGGTGCCGGAGGTGTAGATGACGTAGAGGAGGTCGTCGGGACCGTTGACGTCCGGAGGTGCGTCGTCGGGGTCGGCGCCGGGCGTCGCGGAGGCGATGGAGGCGGCGACGGAGACGGCGGGCTCGTCGAGGAGGGCGAAGAGGTCGATGCGGTCGCCGTCGAAGGGGAAGCCCTCGAGGAATTCGACGCAGGAGACGAGGTGCCGCGTGCGGCTGTCCTCGAGCATGAACGAGAGGCGGTCGGCGGGGTATTCCGGGTCGAGGGGAAGATAGGCGCCACCGGCCTTGACCACGCCGAGGATGCCGATGACGAGTTCGGGGGTGCGCGGCAGCAGCAGGGCGACCAGGGTCTCGGGCCCGACGCCGGAGGCGCGCAGGCGGTTGGCGAGGCGGTTGGCCTTCGCGTCCAGTTCGCGGTAGGTGAGGGTCCGGGCGCCGTGGACCAGCGCCGGTGCGTCGGGGCGCAGGCGGACCTGCTCCGCGAAGAGGGAGCCGATGGTGGCGGTGCGAGGATAGCCCGAATCCGTGTCGTTGAAGGTCTCGAGGACCTTCTGCTTCTCCTTCTCGCCGAGCATGTGGATCTCCGAAATCTTGCGCGCCGGGTTGTCGAGGGCGTGCCAGAGCAGCTGGATCAGGTGCTCGTGGAGGAAGTCGATCTCCTTGGCGTAGAAGAGGTCGGTGCGGTAGTCGTAGTTCACGACGAGGCGGCCATCGTCCTCGCGGTCGTTGATGTGCAGGTACAGGGACTCGACCTGCTGGCCGTTGAAGTGCCAGCGGGATTCCTCCCGGGAGCCCTCGCCCTCCTTGACCATCTTGGCGTTCTGGTAGGAGACGGCGATGTCGAAGAGCTTGTCGAGGTCCTTGCGCTTCTCACGGATGTCCTTGAGCAGAAGGTCGTAGGGGTACTTCTGGTGCTTGAGGACGGAGAACCACTCGGAATCGACGCGGCGGGCGAACTCCTGGAAGGAGGCTTCGCCGTCGACGCGGGCGCGGAGGGGCACCGTGGAGATGAACATGCCGATGGTCTTCTTCTCGCGGATGTTGATGCGGTTGAGCACGGGCGTGCCGAACACGACGTCCTCGGCGCCCTGGACGCGGTTGGCGTAGATGCCGAGCACGGCGTAGAAGAGAGCGAACACCGAGGTCTTGTTCTCGGAGCAGTGGGCCTTGATCTTGCGCACGAGCTTTTCGGGGAGAAGGAAGGTCTTCCGGCGGGCGGCGAAACCGATGCGGCCGGTGGGGCGGGCCTTGAGGGAGGTGGGCTCGGGCGGGACGGCGTAGCGCTCGCGCCAGAACGTGCGGTCGGCTTCGCAGCGGGCGGAGGTGAAGTACTCCTGCTCGGCGGCGGCGAAGGCGGAGTAGGCGGGGTTGGGCTCTTCGGGCAACGGCAGGCCGGCCTTCAGGAGGTAGTAATATTCGACGATCTCATTGGCGATCTGGACCATCGACCACGCGTCGGAGATCAGGTGGTGGCAACGGACGTAGAAGCCGGAGGCGTTGGGCGGGATGCGCACCAGCGCGAAGGCGTACAGGTCGGCGTCGACGACCTCGCAGGGCAGGCGGGTCTGCTGGGTCTCCCACTCGTAGTACTTCTCGACGGACTGGTCTCGGAAGTCGACGACGGGGAGCGCATAGGGGTGGAAGGGGGCTACGTATTGTTCGGGCCGGCTATCGACCTCACGGACGCGGAGGTGGAAGCCTTCGTTGCGGCGGAGCATGCAGTTGACGGCCTGCTCGACCCAGTCGCGGTCGAGTTCTTCCTCGATGCGCATGGTCGCGGCGACGTTGCAGATCCCGGTGCCCGGGTTCAGCATCTCGGTATACCAGATGCTGGCCTGCGGGTACGTCAACGGGAAGGCCGGCGCCGGGGCTTGGGCCGCAGTTTGGGCTACAGCCTGAGCCGGGGCTTGAGCCGTCGCGAAGGAGGGGGTCCGGGTCGCATTCGGGTCGTACGCTGCCTCAAACATATACAGGTACCTCAACCTGTATCTTACTCTCGGGATGTTGCGGTACTGCTACAGAATTCATTCAGATTCGTGTTAATGCCCAAAGGTGTTCTCCTTGCGCAGTTTCCGTGCTATACTCCGAACAGAAGCCGCACTTTCGAGCGGCTCGTTCAGAGCCCATTAGGAGGCAACAATCATGGCCGACAAGACGATCACTTGCAAGGACTGTGGAACGGCGTTCGTGTTCACCGACAGCGAACAGGCATTCTACAGGGAGAAGGGGTTCGACAACGAACCGCAGCGTTGTCCCGATTGTCGGGCAGCGAGAAAGCAGCAGCGCATGGGCCGTCGTTCCGACGGACCTAGGGAGATGTTCCCGGCCGTCTGCGCGGAGTGCGGCGTCGAGACCCAGGTTCCCTTCCAGCCGAACCCTGACAAGCCAGTCTACTGCAAGGACTGCTACCAGGCCAGAGGCAGATAGGCAACCAGACAGAAGAGGGCGGAGCGTGAAGCTCCGCCCTCTTTCGATCTTTAGCCCCTGATTCTTTGCCCCCGTGGTTCTTCTTCCGGATTCATGGAACCGTCGTTTCGGCCGTCCTCTGCGTTTTTGCGCAGGCGGGCGGTATTTTCATGCCGGTGGGGAGAGGGTGAAGAGGTAGGTCGAGGAATGCGAATGGTAAAGAACCATGGAAAACAAAGAAAGTGGCATTTCTTTACCGGCAAGCCAGAAGAGGGATGCCTTGTCGCACCCGAAGGAGGACGACATGAGACCGTACGAGACCTGCGAGCTCGAAGAAAAGTGACGCCGAGGTGGTGTATAATCCGCGCATGGAAATGATTGAAACCCGAAACCTCTGTAAAACCTTCCACAGCCGAGGCGCGGTCGTGGAGGCCGTGCGCGACGTGGACCTGGTCGTTCGCGAGGGCGAGATCTTCGGATTCCTCGGCCCCAACGGCGCCGGGAAGACGACGACCATGCGCATGCTCACGACGCTCATGGTCCCGACCCGGGGCAGCGCCACCGTCGTCGGGCACGACCTGTTCAAGGCGGCGAAGCGGATCCGGCAGGATATCGGCTACGTGAGCCAGAAGGGCGGCACCTACGAGTACGCCTCCGGGTACGAGAACCTCGTGCTGCAGGGGCGGCTGTACGGGCTGTCCGCGGGCGCGGCGAAATCGGCCGCCGACCGGATCGTGGACCAGTTCGACATGGGCGACTACGCGCGGCGGAACGTGATGACCTATTCCGGTGGCCAGCGGCGGCATGTCGACCTCGGGATGGGGGTCATGCACGACCCGAAGCTGCTGTTCCTCGACGAGCCGACGACCGGCCTGGACCCGGCCTCGCGCACCCGCTTCTGGGAAGTGATCCGGGACCTTCGCAGGAAAGGCATCACCATCTTCCTCACGACGCACTACCTCGACGAGGCGGACCAGCTCTGCGACGACATATGCATCATGGACCACGGGCGCGTGGTCGCGGCGGGCACGCCGACGGAACTGAAGCGGCGCGTGTCGGGAGACGTGATCGGCATCGGCGTGGACCGGGCGAACGTGGCGCGCACGGTCGAGCTGCTCGAAGGCCTGCCCGGGGTGACCGGGATGGTGGTCGCGGGCGATACGCTGAAACTCACCGTGGAAGCGGGCGAAAAGGTCCTGCCGCTGCTGTTGCCCCGCCTCGTGGACGCCGGGATTCCCGTGCAGCGGGTCGAAATGAACCGACCGACCCTGGACGAGGTGTTCCAGAAGACGACGGGGCGCGCGCTGACCGAAATCGAGGCCGAGAGCGAAGCCGGCGGCGGCGGGGGAGGCTGGAAATGAAGAAGGCCTTCATCGACACCTGGGTCCAGTACATCCACTACCTGAAGATCGAGCTCCGGAGTCCGTTCTGGATACTGGCCTCGCTGTTCCAACCGGTCTGCTATCTGTATCTGTTCGCGCCGCTGCTGAAGAACGTATCGGGTGCTGCGGAGGCGGGTGCGGGTGCGGACGCGGCGTCGGGCGCGCCTGCCATCGGGTCCATCAACTCCTTCGCGCCGGGACTGCTCGTCATGGTCGCCCTGTTCGGCACGCTCTACGTCGGATATGGGATGATCGATTACCTGCGGTCCGGCGTCATCGAGCGCCTGCGCGTCACCACCGCGAGCCGGCTGTCGCTGCTGCTCGGCCTCGTGCTGCGCGACGTGACCACGCTGCTCGTGCAGACCGCGATCGTCTTCGTGCTTTCGCTGCCGCTGGGACTGGTCATCACGCCCCTCGGCGTCGGGTTGACCGCGGTGCTCATGGTCCTCGTCGCGCTCACCATCTCGCCGGCCTCGTATTCCATAGCCCTCATGGCCAAGTCCGAGGACGCGCTGGGCCCGATCCTGAACTTCTTCTCCCAACCGCTGCTGCTGCTGTCGGGCGTGCTGCTGCCGCTGACGCTGGCGCCGCTCTGGCTGCGGACGCTGAGCGACGCGAACCCTCTGAAATACGTCGTCGATGCTTCCCGGGCGATCTTCCAGGGAGACCTGGCGAATCCGGCCGTGTGGAAGTCCTTCGCGATCATGACCGTGCTGGTCGTGCTGTCCTTCGCGTGGAGCATGCGCCAGATGCGGAAGGCGACGGAATGAGCCCGGCCCCGCCTAGAGCAGCTTGCGGAAGATCGCGCCGATCGCTCCGGCCACGATGCCGTCGAGGCCCACCCCCGTGCGCAAGAAAGGGTCATGCTCGTTCAGGTCCATCGAGGCCCTGTTCTGGGCGATCTCCATCTCCTTCAACCGCTCCTGCTCGACCTTTATCGCCGCAAGCTCGTTCTCACGGGCTTTGCGCAGACCGCCGTCCTCTATGAATCGGACGATCCCCTGCAGTTCCCTGCGGTCGAACCATGTGCCGTGGCGAGTGCAGTAGTCGACGACGATGCCGGAGCAGCCGACGAAATTGCGGCGGTTCATGATCTCCCCGCATTCCGGACAGGGGACATAGAACCTTCCGGGTCTTTCGCCGGTGGACGATGCCGTCACGTTGACTGGGTCCGCAGACGCATGGACCATGACCTTCTCCTGCTGTTCACGGTCGGCACAGATCTTCTGGAAGGACGCCGTGTCCAGCCAGATGCCGCCGCAGGTGTCGCACTCCTGGATCCGGGTGCCGCCGATGTCGGCGGACCGGAGCGCTTTCTCGCAGCGCGGACAGGGGCGTTTCTTGTCGCTTTCAGCCTCGCTGCGCTCCACGGCGGCGCCGCACGAGGGACAGAAGTGAGTGCCCTGGAACACGGCGGTGAAGCAGGCCGGACAGGCGGACAAGGTCAGGACGGACTCGCAGAAGATGCAGCGCACCGCGTCCGAGGCGACGCCGGCTCCGCAGTTCGGACAGTGCATGGACTGCTTGGGGGTGGACTCCATGGCGTG
>CAZOHH010000073.1:0-11771 GCA_964579735.1 uncultured Oscillospiraceae bacterium
AGCCAGCGAAGGAGTATCCGGCCTTCGTGGGCGGCGTCGGTGCCGTGACGGCCGTGCCGGTGTCCTGGGTGATGGTTGTGACCGCGGTCCCGCCGTTGCTCTCGAAGGAGATCGAATGTGACTCGGCGGTCCACTTGGCATATAGCGTAATGTCGGTTGTGGGCATGGTGATGAAGGTATAGCTCGACGTCAGGCCGACGTCGGAGAACCAGCCGGCGAAGGAGTATCCGGCCTTCGTGGGAGGAGTTGGTTCAGTGACAGCCGTTCCGGTGTCCTGGGTGATGGGAGAGACCGAGGATCCGCCGTTGGAGTCGAAACTGATCGAATGTGACTCGACGGTCCACTTGGCATATAGCGTAATGTCGGCAGTGGGCATTATGGTGAAGGTGTAGCTCGAAGTCAGGCCGATGTCGGAGAACCAGCCAGCGAAGGAGTATCCGGCCTTCGTGGGAGGAGTAGGTGCCGTGACGGCCGTGCCGGTGTCCTGGGTGATAGGAGAGACCGCGGTCCCGCCGTTACTCTCGAAGGAGATCGAGTGGGACTCGGCGGTCCACTTGGCATATAGCGTGATGTCGGCTGCGGGCATGGTCGTGAAGACATAGGCGCTGGTCAGACCTATGTCGGAGAACCAACCAGCGAAGGAGTAGCCGGCTCTCGTGGGCGGCGTCGGTGAAGTGACGGCCGTGCCTGTATCCTGCGTGATTGCGGTCACGGAAGTGCCGCCATTGCTCTCGAAGGAGATCGAATGGGACTCGGCGGTCCACTTTGCATATAGGGTAATGTCGGAAATGGGCATGGTCGTGAAGGTGTAGCTCGACGTCAAACCGACATCTGAATACCAGCCGGCGAAGGAGTATCCGGCCTTCGTGGGAGGCGTCGGAGCCGTAACCGCCGTGCCGGTATCCTGCGTGATGGTTGTGACCGCAGTCCCACCGTTGCTCTCGAAGGAGATCGAATGGGAATCGGCGGTCCACTTAGCATAGAGCGTGATGTCGGCAGCGGGCATGGTCGTGAAGGTGTAGGCGCTGGACAAGCCGACGTCGGAGAACCAACCGGCGAAGGAGTATCCGGCCTTCGTGGGAGGAGTCGGTGCCGTGACGGCCGTGCCGGTGTCTTGGGTTATAGTTGTGATGGTTGACCCACCGTTGCTCTCGAAGGAGATCGAGTGGGACTCGGCGGTCCACTTGGCGTAGAGCGTGATGTCGGCAGCGGGCATGGTCGTGAAGGTATAGCTCGACGTCAGGCCGACATCGGAGAACCAGTCTACGAAGGAGTATCCGGCCTTCGTGGGCGGCGTCGGAGCACTGACGATGCTTCCAGCAAGCTGGACGATTGAATCGACCAGGGTTCCCCCATTGCTCTCGAAAGCGATGGTATAAAATACATCTTCTGCGATGACGGATGTGACCGGCAGCGCGCAGACAAAGAGCATCAGCGACAAACAGAGCAGGATGGACAGACCTAATTGAACGACTTTCTTCATTGCGATCTCCCTGATCCCAAACGGAAAGGGCAGATGTACAGCGCCATGATTCGATGATGGCTGTACTCGACGGCTGCAAGTAGAGTGGAAATCCACTTGCGTCCATATCTCATTATAAACCCGTGGTTTTACAGGCGTTATCACGAGATGTTACATTTTGACGAAGCATGCTGCTTTGAAGACCGCCTTCTCCCTGCGAAGAACCGATAGTAGTCGCTCTTTTCCTCCCGGCATGGACCCTCCAAGGTACTATCATTCCGAAGGTTACAGGCATCCGACGGCACGATTGACCGGCGGTCAGTCCGGTGGTATCCTGCATGGATACGGAGGACGATATGCGAACGGTGAAGTCAGCGGAAGACCGACGAGAAGAGATATTGAAAGGCTCCTTGAAGCTATTTCTCGAAAGAGGCTTCGGAACGACGAGCATCGATCGAATCGTCACGGAGCTCAAGGTCTCCAAGGGTCTGGTCTTCTACCATTTCGGATCCAAGGATGAGCTTGTGGCCGCCTGCATCGACCGGATCTCGGACCAGGTTGCGGAACCCGCCGTCCGGATGCTCGAATCCGAAGCCGATTTCGAGGACAAGATCGCCCGAGCGCTTCAGTATTTCCTCGTGTTCGCCCTGGAATACAAGACGCGCTTCCGCGACTTCGTCGACGGGTCGAGCCTCCGCGTCCTGAACCAGATCCAGGATGCGGTTTTCCGCAAGATCGAACCCTCGCTCCGGCGCATGGTCTCCGACGGGATGGCCCGAGGAGAGACCGACAACCCGGATGCGGTGGAAAGCCTCGCCATCCTCGTACTGGGCGGTATCGCCTACATGGACCTTCATTCGACGGCAGAAGGATTCGACCGCGTCGGTTTCGTCCGCTCGATGGCAGTGGCGGCGGAACGGACGCTCGGCATGCAGCCGGGTCAGATCGCGTCCCGAGGGTTGGACGCCATGGAAAAGGAGCCTGCGACTTGAACGACTTCATTCGCCTTTCCGACATCCGCAAGACCTACAAGGTCGGTGATCTCGAGATCCACGCCGTGGACGGCGTCTCCTTCACGATCGCTCGCGGCGAATTCGCCCTCGTCTCCGGAGCGAGTGGAGCAGGGAAGAGCACCGTGCTGAACCTCATCGGAGGGATGGACCACGTCAGTGGCGGCAGTCTGTCCGTCGACGGGCGCGAGGTCAGCGGTCTCGATGCGCGGCAACTGACGGAATACCGTCGCAACGACATCGGCTTCGTCTTCCAGTTCTACAACCTCGTGCCGAACCTGACTGCGCTCGAGAACGTGGAGCTCGCCACCGAAATCTGCAGGAACCACTTCGACCCGAAGACGGTCCTCGAACAGGTCGGCCTCGGCGACCGGCTCGCGAACTTCCCCGCGCAGCTTTCCGGAGGCGAACAGCAGCGGGTCGCGATCGCCCGGGCCCTCGCCAAGAACCCGAAGCTGCTTCTCTGCGACGAGCCTACCGGCGCACTGGATTATGTGACTGGAAAGGCCATATTGAAGCTTCTTCAGGACACTTGCCGGAACACCGGAACCACGGTCGTGGTCATATCCCACAACCTCGCCATCGCGCCGATCGCGGACCGGGTGATCCGCATGAAGAGCGGCAAGGTGGAGAGTATCGTCGAAAACGCGAACCCGGTTTCGGTCGAGGGGATCGAATGGTGAGGAACCGCGCCTTCACCAAGGACACGCTGCGGGAGATCCGCAAATCGATCAGCCGGTATCTCGCCATCGTCGCAATCGTGGCGCTGGGCGTCGCCTTCTTCGTGGGGATCAAGACGACCAATCCCGACATGAAGGTGACGGCGCACAACTACTTCACGGCGCAGCGGTTCATGGACTTCCGGCTCGTGTCGAACGTGGGGATCACCGTGGAGGACGTGCAGGCGCTGAGGGCTATACCGGGTGTGAAGGGTGCCATGCCCTTCGATTCGCTCGACGCCGTCGTTACCGTGGGCGGGACCGAGAGGGTCTTCCACGTGGAGTCGCTGCCGGACGCCGCAGGCCCCGACGCCGGGACAGAGAACGACGTGAACCGGCCGTTCCTGATCGAGGGCCGCCTCCCGGCAGTGAGCGGGGAGTGCGTGGTCGAGCGCAATACGATGACCGGAATCCTGTATGCGATCGGAGACCGGATCCGCCTCGACGCGGGGAACGGCGGCACGCTGTCGGACCGCCTCGCGACTTCGGACTTCACCGTGGTCGGTATCGTCGAAACCCCACTCTACATCTCGCGAGACCGCGGGACGACGACCATCGGGAGCGGGCAGGTGTCGGCCTATCTCCTGATTCCCTTGAGCGACTTCAAGCAGGAATTCTTCAGCTCCGTATTCCTGACCATGACCACCGATGAGGGGGTCATGGACTACAGCCCGACCTACGACGACAGGGCGGCCGAAATGAAGACCGTGCTGGAAGTCGTTTCGACGGCCCGGGCCGAAATACGGCACACGAAGATCGTCGACGACGCAACGGCTCTGCTGGATACGGCTACCGCGGACTACCTGGCACAGGTGGCGGACGCCAGGAAGCAGCTGGCCGACGCCCTGTCGAAGATCCAGGACGGGCAGAAGACGATCGATGACGGTCGGGTGCAGCTCGCAGCCGCGGAAAAATCCGCCGGGAAGAAGTTCGCTTCCGCGCAGAAGGGAATCGATGCCGGCTTGACGTCCTGGAAGACATCCTGGGATGCCTATGCGTCGAATCGAGCGGAGTTCGACCTGGCGGTCGAGCAGGCGAAGGCCGCCGGCGTGTACGATCTGATGAAGGCCCAGTTCGATGCGCAGGAGGCGGGGCTGAATGCCGCGCTGGCGCAGCTGCAGGCAGGCAGAGCGCAGATCGTGGATCAGCAATCTCTGCTCGACAAGTCGAAGAAGAAGGCCACGACGCAATTCGCATCGACAAAGCTCCAGCTCGATCAGGCCCAGACCGACCTCGACGCATCAAAGGCGACCTATGAGACCGGCGTTGCCGAGACGAACGCGAAGCTTGCAGACGGGCAGGCGCAGCTCGACGCCTCGAAAGCGAAGATCCTCGAAATCCCCGCCGTGGAGTGGTTCGTGCTCGATAGGCAGTCCAACAGTGGCTACGTGGACTACGGCGGCGCCGCGGACCGTCTGGACGCGATCGCCCAGGTCTTTCCCATTCTCTTCATCCTGGTCGCGCTGCTGATCTGCTTCGCCAGCATGAGCCGCATGGTCGAGGAGCAACGCTCCTACATGGGCACCGTGAAGTCGCTCGGGTACTCGAAGGCGCGGATCGCTCGCAAATTTCTCGTCTACTCGGTCTCGGCGAGTCTGCTCGGCGGTCTCGTGGGACTTTGGGTCGGGTTCGCCTACTTTCCACTCACCATCTTCGGGGCCTACTCCGCCCTCTACACGGTGCCGTCTTTGGTGAGGCTCGTCGATGTCCCCTTCGCCGCGGCGGCGCTGGCGGTCGCGGTGGCCGTGACCGCCGCATCGGCCCTGGCGGTGTGCCTGGAGGAACTCAACTCGCCGGCCGCGACGCTGATGCGTCCCCGCGCGCCGAAGCCAGGCCGGATCATCCTGCTCGAACGAATCACCCCCTTGTGGAAGCGGCTGTCCTTCACCTGGAAGGTGACGGCGCGCAACCTCTTCCGATATCGCACCCGGTTCTTCATGACCGTCGTCGGCGTTGGCGGTTGCACGGCGCTGCTGCTCGTGGGCTTCGGCCTCCGGGACGCGGTGCGAGCGATAGGCGATGTGCAGTATAGGGACATCTTCCTCTATGAAGCGACCGTGACGCTGAAGGACTCCGCCACGACGGAGGAACGTGCGGCGGTGCAGAAGGCCGTGACATCGCAACCCGGTTTCGCCGCTTCCCAGGAACGGCGCTACGAATCGGTGACTCTTTCCAAGGGCGGCGTGACGAAGGACGTGAGTCTGGTCGTTCCAGAGGATGCGGCCGGGATGGAGCGCTTCGTCGTCCTGCGGGACAGGACGACGCACACGGTGATTCCGCTCGGCGACAAAGGCGTCGTGCTGACCGAGAAGGTCGCCGCGATGATCGGGGTCGCCGTCGGGGACAAGGTCATCCTGACGGACGGAAACGGGAAAGCCGCGACGGTGCGGGTCACCGGCATTGCCGAGAACTACCTGCGCCACTTCGCCTACATGACGCCTGCGCTTTATGAGACCCTCTTGGGTGCCGCCCCCCTCTACAACCAGACGGTGGTCGAGTTGAAGAACACGACGGCGGCCGCCCAGGAGGCCTTCGCCAAGGACGTCGTCTCGACCGAGGGTATCGCGTCGATCATGCTGACGAGCGACAACCTGGCGACCTTCAACAACATGATCGGCAGCGTCTACTCGATCGTACTCGTGCTGATCATCTCCGCAGGGCTTCTGTCCTTCATCGTGCTGTTCACGCTGACCAACATCAACATCACCGAGCGCATGCGCGAGATCGCCACGATCAAGGTACTCGGCTTCCACGACCGCGAAGTCGCGTCCTACATCTTCCGGGAAAATCTCATCCTGACCGCGTTGGGGACCGTCGCGGGCCTACTTGCGGGTTCGCCTCTGGCGAAGTTCGTCATCGGGTCCGCCGAAGTGGAGATGGTCATGTTCGGCCGGCAGATCTACCCGGAGAGCTTCGCCATGGCCGCTTTGCTGACCCTGGCGTTCGCACTGTCCGTGAACGCGGTCATGATCGGCCGCCTGAAGCGCATCGATATGATCGAAGCCCTGAAGACCGTGGAGTAGGCGGCTCAGATCCTCAGACGCGCCGGCCTCACTCCGGCGACAGGGCTGCGTAAGTCGAGTACGGCAGAGGGAGGAACCGAACCATCCAGCTTGATTTCGAGTTCTTCCCCGGCGTCGAGGTGGACCTGGTGGTCCCTGTCGGTCCAGCCTGGAAGAACCGCTTCGGAATGAAGTCGGAACGCGAAGTCGATCGGGGCGTCCCTGCGGTTCCTGAAGCGCGCCGATAGGCTGCCTTCGATGAGCCGCAAGCTCGTGGAGACGAAAGGCGTCAACCCGCCACGTTCCGCGTCGCACAGACCGATGGCGGAGAAATCCGCTGGTTGGTGGCCAGACCGCGTCGGCTTCGAATCGGGGCGGACCGTGAAGTCGCCGAAATCCGGATCGACGAAGACGTCCTTCCCACAGCAGGAGTTGCCGCTGAGCCTGAGTTCACCGCTTTCCGCGTCGTTGGTGAACAGGATGCGGTGGGGCGCGCAGAAGAGGTTTCCCTCCATCATCGCGGAAGGGGGGAGCCCCTCGTTCCGCCGGAACAGTTCCCCTATGTCCGCCAGCTCCGGATAGGCCGTGATAAAGGGCGGCTTCAGCGCATCGACTTCCTCGAATCTGGCGCGCATGGTTCCGTCGACCATCGCTCTCCAGTTGGGGTGGGAGGAGGCGCCACGGCCGTCGTATTCGATGCAGGGGTCGCAGTCGACGAACACGTTGTTGCGCACGATGAAGTCGCGTCCGCCACCCAGGAAGAGAGCGCGCGCGAGTTCGAAGAAGAAGTTGTCCTCCATGCGCGTTCCGCTGACGCAATCGTCGTTGTACACGCCCATGGTGCCCATGCCGACACCGCCCAGGTGGTGGATGTGGTTTCTGCGGACGATGTTGCCCCGGAAGGTGTAGTCCCGGCCGGTGTAGATCGCGCCGGCATCGCCGGTTTCGAGGACGACGCTGTGGATCTCGTTGTCCTCCAGGACCATTTCGTTGCCCGTGAAGAGGATCGCGGTGTGCGGAGCGTCGTGGATGAGGTTGCGCCGTACGGCCATTCCCACGCCGCGCAGGTTGACGGCTCCTTGGTAGCAGTGGTTCCACTTCGCGAAGTGGTGGATGTGGTTGTTGTCGATGACGAAGTCCGCCCGAGCCAGCGTGGAGCGGTCGCCGCCGGTGGCGTCGATGCCGGCGTCGCCGCAGTCGTGCAGGGTATTCCCGATGACCCGGACTCCGACACCTCCGTCGATGACGATCCCCGTATTCCCGATATTTCTCAGGTGGCAATCCCGGACGACCGTCCGCACCGTGTCCTTTATGAAGATGGCGTGCCCGCGGGTGGCTTCCAAAGCCAGGCCTACGATGGACACGTCCGTCGTGCCGGTCAACGACAGCAGGGGTTCCGTGAGAAGGGACAGGACGAATTCGTCCGCTGGCTTGTCCTCAAGAGGGAGGAAGTAGACGGCGCCAGCCGCGTAATCGATGGCGTAGTCGCCGCCCTCCCCGAGCTCCTCGAGCACGTTCAGGAAGCGAAAACGCTGTCCTGCCCGGAAATCGTAGTTTCCGTGGGGCGGGAGAGTCTCGATCTCCATCAGGACCGGATCGAACCGTGCAAGGCGCTCGTAGGAATCCGCCCAGTCGTAGGACCAGTAGCCGTGCACCCAAAGATGGGGGTTCGGGGCCCAAGAGGCCGGACGGGCGTCGTCATATGAGAATCCGCCGTCCAGCGCGCCGGCGACCTGGCCCCATTCGTCGATGCGCTCTTTCAGTCCCTTACGGATCGTCAGGTATCTACCGGGAGCCGGGTACTGGGCAAGTGCGAGCGGTGCGCCGTTCTGGAACAGCTCAGGATGGGAGGGAGCGACGGTGCGATCGAACCCTCGCGAGGACATGTCGCCTTCAAGGACGATGCCTTCGTCCGCGAGACGGCAGACCCGCACGAGGTCGACGACGTCAGGTCTCAACCGGGCGCGGATGGTCGGGTCCTCGACCTTCGCTACCCGAGCCAACGCACGGCCGCCGATCAGATGGACATCCCCCTCGCCACGAAGGGTGATGCCGTCGAACCGCGCGTCAAGGCGGAGTCCAGCTTCCAGAGAATAGGTCCCGGATTCGATGACGATTTCACGGATGCCTCGGTGCAGTGCCTCGGAAAGCTCGGATGAAAGATTCGCCCAGGGGGTCGGTTCAGGTTGGACACGGATGCAATTGCCGAGTTTCAAGATGGCCATGCAGGATCACCTCCGGAAGTTTTCTTCTAGTCTACTTCATCTTGAGGAAAACAACCGCAACGATATGCACGATATCGGTAACTCCAGAAACGGAAATCCACCATACTCTTCGGCATGGACCATCGGATTCCGTGCAAGCGATTGACAAGCGAATCCCATGCGTAGATATTGGGAAATGCGTGTTCAAAGAAATCAATCCATGGAGGTAGGAGTATGGACTTCGCGAAAGAGATCCAAGACCTGAAGGACCAGATGGAGCAGAGACCAGGTCCCGAAAACAAGCTCACGATGATCGTGTTCTCGGGCGAACTCGACAAGCATCTCGCGGCTCTCATCATCGCCACCGGTGCCGCCGCGATGGGCATGAAGGTCGTACTTTTCTATACGTTCTGGGCCACCGCGGCGCTTCGTGCTCCGAAGAAGAAGCCGAAGGGCAAGAACCTGATCGAGAAGATGTTCGGCGTGATGCTACCCAAGGGCAACAAGAAGCTGATTCTCTCGAACATGCACATGCTCGGTGCCGGCACCGCCATGATGAAGGGTCTGATGAAGAAGAAGAACATCGCGAGCCTCGACGAGATGTACGAGATGGCTGGCGCACTCGGTGTCACCATCTACGTCTGCGAGATGTCGATGGACCTCATGGGCATGAAGTTGGGCGAGATGATCGACTACCCCGGTATCAAATCCGTCGGTGTAGCCTCCATGCTCGCCGAAGCCAAGGAATCCTCCGTCCAGTTCTTCATATAGAAAGCACGGCGTTATAGCCGTAAAGCGCAAAGGAGACATGACACATGGCTGACTTCGAAATCAAGAAGACCCTCGACTTCAAGGGACTCGCCTGCCCCATGCCCATCGTCAAGACCAGCATGGAGATGCCCAAGATCTCCGTCGGCGACGTGGTCGAGGTCCTGACGACCGATCCCGGCTCCATAGCGGACTTTCCCGCTTGGGCGAAGACCACCGGCAACGCCGTGCTCGAGATCAAGCAGGAACCCGGCCTGATCCGCATCTACATCAAGCGCCAGAAGTAGACCGCGACTTGGAACAACTGAAGATCGAACGAGTACAAGGAGGTCCGAGATGATGTTGGGCACCTTCGCACTGACTGCGTCCTTTGTTCTGGACGCGGTCGCCAAGGCCACCGCCAAAGCGACCGCGACGCCGATTCCGACCCTGACGCTGGCGCCGACCCTGACGCTGGCGCCGACCGTGACGCTGGCGCCCGACGTCACGGCCACCATTGCTCCCGTGATCACGGCAGGCGTGACTCCCGATGTCGTCGCCACGGCTTCGCAACTGGCCCGCCTCTCCGGATTCCCCCTCGTGCTCTCTCGCATCGAGTTCTTCATCATGATACCTCTGGTCTATCTTGCGATCCTGTTCTGCATCGGAATGCTGGTCTACCGCATGGTCCAGATCTTCCGGGCCCCGCCTGCCCCTTATTCGTTGAAGATATTCCCCTCACGGAAGAGGCCGAAGCTCGTCGCTCTGGGCGATACGTTCGCGATGCCCCAGATCCGTCGCCACCAGCCGCTCTTCTGGGTATTCCTCATGATGTTCCATGTTTCGCTCCTCTTCCTGTTGCTCGGCCACCTCGATATCCTCCCGACCATCTCCTTCGTGCCGGAAGCGTCCCGCGACATGCTGGGAGCCGGACTCGTCGGCGTCGGCGTGACGGTACCGCTGTTCTACTTCCTGTTCCGTCGCTTCAAGACGCCGAACCGCGATATCAGCGTCCTCGCCGACTACCTGCTGCTGATCCTCGTGATCTTCCTGTGCCTCTTCGGCGACTTGATGAGCTGGGGCAACTCATGGACCCAGTTCGGATTCGTGATCACCAAGGCCGATTTCGGGCAGTACTTCGCGAGCCTCGCCAACTTCACGTTCATCGACCCACGGACCTGGCTGTCCGGAACCCATTATCACTTCGCCGTGATCCACGTCCTCCTCGCCGAGACGTTTTTCGTGGTCCTGCCCTTTTCGAAGATCGTGCACGCCTTCCTGTCGATGCCGATCAACCTCCTGAGGAGGAAGTAGACATGGACGCGACAATGCAAGCTGAACTCAAGCGACTCTTCGAGACGAAGCTCAACCGGGCCATGCGCCTGTACCTCGAGACCTGCACGCACTGCGGCGTCTGCGTCGAGGCCTGCCACGCCTATCAGTCCATGCCGGAAGCCAAGTATTCGGCCGTCGGCCGCGCGGAGATCGTCCGAAAGGTCTTCCTGAAGTATTTCTCCCTGGAAGGCAAGATCGCCCCTTGGCTCGGCGAGACCATCACGCTGGACGATGTCGCCGTGGAGCGCTTCTACGACGCGGCATATTCCTGCACGGGCTGCCGCCGCTGCATGGTATTCTGTCCGTTCGGCATCGACACGCAGCAGATCATGAGTATCGCGAAACTCCTGCTCGTCGGCGCCGACAAGGAGCCGAAGATCCTTTCCATGCTCGCCGACATGAGCATCGCCAAGGGCGAGGATGTCGAGACTTCACAGGAGGGTTTCGCCGAAGCCATCAAGAACATCGAGCCCGACGTGGAGGCCCTCTGGCCGACCGCTCCGGGCAAGAAGACCATTCCGATGGGCGTCGAGAAAGCGGATGTGATGTTCGTCGGTCTGTCCGGTAAGCACTCCATCGTCCCCGCCGCCGCCATCCTGAACGCGGCAGGCATCAACTGGACCCTCAGTTCCTTCGAGGCCGTCAACTTCGGCGCATTCCTAGGAGACCCGAAGCGCACGAAGGAGATCGCCGGGCGCATCATCGCCGAGGCCGAGCGCCTGAAGGTCAAGAAGGTCGCCATCGTCGAATGCGGAACTGCGTACCGCGTCATGAAGCACCAGACCGGGACGCATGACTTCGAGGTCGTCGCCTTCATCGAACTGATCGCGCGATATGTCCGAGGCGGCCGAATCCGCCTCAAGAAGAATATCGAGGACCGACTGACCTACCACGACCCCTGTCAGGTCGCTCGCAATGGCGGCGTGTACGACGCACCCCGCTACGTGATCCGGCAGCTCGCCCGCGACTTCGTCGAACTGACCCCGAACCGCGAGTACAACTGGTGCTGCGGTGGGGGCGGCGGGCTGGTCGCCATGGGCGAGATGGACTTCCGCATGAAGTCCTCCCGCGTCAAGGTGGAGCAGGTCCAGGCCACCGGCGCGACCTCCATCTGCACCATCTGCGAGAACTGCCACTCCCAGCTGACCGACCTGAACGCCCATTACGAGATGGGCATGAAGGTGGAGTCCCTGACCAACCTCGCGGCGCATGCCCTGAGAAGGGACTAGAACGCTTAGAACCCACATTCCTCACCCCATTGAACCGATCTGAGAATATTTTCTGTCGAATCC
>CAZOHH010000074.1:0-10724 GCA_964579735.1 uncultured Oscillospiraceae bacterium
ACGGCGACCCCCAGGGGCTGGCCGAGCAGTGGACCCTCTTCGCCGGCACGTCGGACCGGATGGCGTTCAGCGACAAATACCTCGATCACGTGCGATGGGTGGTAGACGCCTTCGTCGCGGCCTTCCGCCCTGCAGGCAAGCCGCTCTATATGTGCGCGATCGGCTATCCCGGCGCGGATGCTTTCCGCGACCAGAACTACATCGACTGGAAATCGACGAGCTATCTCGCGAAGAACGGAGTCGGTATCAAATACAACGGGTGGCAGTCCATGGCCAGCGAATGGGGCAGCCCCGATACGGCGATCTTCTACCAGAACGCACGCTACAAGAACGACCCGGACGTCCCGGTCTACTATGAAGAGGGCGCGCAGGTCGACAGTACCCTGTCCGAGGTCATGGGACACCCCCTGAGCATGTTCAACCGGGCTATCCTCGACGGAATCGACGCGCTGTGGATGTACGACAACGACATCCGCGATTCCTTCGTGCGGAGATATCTCCACTATGCGGACGAGCAGGCCGGTTCCGCGCTAATCACGCGGTTCTACAACCTGCTGGGCGCAAAGGCCTACAAGGCCTCGACCAGCGGTGCCTCCTACACGCTCTATGACCAGTGGATGGGGCTCTACCAGATGCGGGCCACCGTGAACGGCGTGACCGCGACGAACGGAGTCTACCGCATCAAATACGATACCGACTTCGTCAACCTCGACGGGGTGACGGCCGCACGTACGAATGCCAACATGCGCACCATCCGATTCAGCCTCGATGACCGTCAGCGGTACGAGGGCCTTTACGGCGCCGTCGTTTCCGTCGACTATCTCGACACCGGAACGGACCTGTTCAAAGTGAGTGTCACGAACGATTCTGGCTCGTCGACCGTCGGAGTGGTCGCCAAGACCGGAACCGGCTTGTGGAAGACCGCCTCCCTCGCACTCGGGGAAAAGCTTGCCGGACGGCGGAATGGCGGCGTGGATGCAACTGACGAGCTGACCATCTACGACAACGGGGATGGAATCGAGACCGTTTCGGCCGTCTGGATCGATGCGGTCCCGGCGCGCCAATGGAGCGAGGACGCGGTCACTTCGCGGGCAATTATCTCTAAGACAGGCACCGAACTCGGGTCCTCCGCGACCGTCTTCGAAGTGGCTCAGCCCTCCGGTCGCCCCTTGAGTGGAATCGCGGTCGCTCTGACGCCCATCGGCTCCGGTTACGTGAACGCGAATCTGAAGGTCTATGCCGTCACCGGTTCCGGGAATGTCCTTCTCACCGACAAGGACTACTTCATGCCCGAAGATGCCGACCGCGTTTATCTTCCCGTTGCGAACGCTCCTGCCGGCACACTGCGCTTCCGGGTGGAGATCAAGCGCACCCAGGGCCGGGTCGCCCTCGCGACGGCATCAGACGGCAAGCCCGCCTATTGGACGTCCAGCTTCCGAGCGGAGGCCACGGATTCCGCTGAAGGGGGGGTCTTCTCCTCTTCGACCTCATCGGTCGTGCCAGGCTCCTCTTTCTTCGCACTCGATATCGTGAACTCCGGCAAGGTGAACGGAACGCTCCGCCGACTGCTGCCCGGCGGCGGGACCGCCGCTGTCGCCACTTTCGCCCTCCACGGATCCGGCCGGGACCGTCAATGGTTCCCACCGTGCCTTCTTCACACCGCAGCCTGCGGGCCGCTATCAGGTGGTTCTGACTTCGGGAACCGCGACGTCCGTTGCGCCGGTTTCCCTCGATCGGCTCATGGAACCGAATGCCCCGCACCGCGACCTCCTCGGCTCAGCCGTCCTCCCCGCCTTCTCGTCCGCGGCCTCCGCTTCCGGTTTCTGGAAGCCGGTTTCCGGCTTCACGGATATGACCACCGATGCCTCGAGCGGTTTCAAGGCTCGCGTCGCAGCCCGAGGTCCCATGCTAGAGACGGCTCCAGGCCTCTCCTACACGGCTGCATCAAGCCAGTCCCTGCACTTCGTGCTCAGCAACGCCACGGCTTCAGGACTCGTGAAGGTGTATTGGAAGACCTCGACGGCCGGGTGGTCGGAACTGCGCTCCGTCATGGTCCCCGTCGTTCCCAACGACGCGGTCTACCGTGAGTACAGCTGGCCGATCGGCAAGGAATCTTCCTACGCCGGAACCATCACGGGCCTGCGCTTCGTTGCCGCGACCGGTCCCACCGAAACGGGGCATGTCGGAATCCGCACGATCGAGATCCGATCCGATGCCACCCGCATGTCCGCCTACCATCAGTCCTTCTCGACATCCTCGGTGCCCGTCGCCAATTTCGGAACCTCATCCGCTTCCCCTTCGGTCACCCCCTCGCCGACATCGGGAACCACCCCTGGAGCAACGGTATCCCCGGATCAACAGGCCACGACGACTCCCGAGCCGACTCTCCCCCCGGGCGTCACCCCGACCGAGTCCCCAGCCGCCACCTCGACACCTGTCCCCGAGGGAGTCACTCCCGGCGTGCCGACGCCTACTCCCACGACGCCTGCCGGAGGAGGAGGCTCCCCCTCGCTGCCCCTTCTGGCCGTAGTGACCGCGGGTGTCGCGCTGTTGACCGGAGCCGGTGTCTACGCGGCGACCGTGCGTAGCAGGAAGCGGAAGGGTGGGGGCTCGAAGTGAACGGAGACACCCCGACCGCATCCCTGTTCAAGGCGAGGCTCGAAGGACTGCTCGACGACATCCGGCAGCGTGGCCTTCTGGCCTGGAAGGGCAGGACCTGCCTGACGGGATACTCCTATCATGAGTTCTACGACTGGGACCTGTACTTCGAAAACCTGTTCCTCTCGTTCGTCGGAGTATCTGAATATGCTAAAAACGGCGTCGAGATGTTCCTGGACCAGCAGCTGGCCAGTGGGTTCATCCCCAGAACCGTCATCGAGCCTCGGTGGCGGCAGCATTTCAAGCCTTTCCTAGCCCAGACGGCTCTCCTTTCCTGTCGGCAGTCCGGAGACTACCGCTGGCTCGACGGTCAATATTACGAGCGCTTGAAGAAGTATCTGGACTACTGGTTCTGGTTCTGCGACTTCGACCGCAACGGCCTGGCCGTCTGGGACAGTGCGGACCACAGTGGGATGGACAACCAGGTCCGTCGCGCCGGGACACTGGACCAGATGACCGTGGAAGGCGTCGACTTGAACTGCTATCTGGTCCGCGATCTCGAAGCCCTAGCCGAAATTGCCGATGAACTAGGACATAAGGACGACTCTGTCGGGTTCAGAAGCCACGCGCAATCGCTATCGCAGCGGATCGATGAAGTATTCTGGGACGAAAAGGACGGGTTCTATTACGACCGGGATGAGCGTTCATCAGAGACCGTGCGCGTGAAGACCGTCGCAGGCTTCGTTCCCCTTTGGCTCGGCATCGCCTCACCGGAAAGAGCCGAGCGGCTCATCAAGGAGCACCTGTTGAACCCGCTAGAGTTCTGGCTTCCCTACCCGGTGGCAACCTGGGCGAAGACGGAGCCGGACCACTACCAGGAAAGGGTCGCTGGAGAGTGCAACTGGCGAGGAACCGTCTGGATTCCAACGAACTACATGGTCTTCCACGGCCTCCTCCGATACGGGTACCGGGATGCCGCGAAGGAACTCGCGGACCGTACCTTCCGCCTGGTCATGGCCGAGACGCGCACGCGGGAGTACTACAACGCAGAGACCGGAGGCGGTCAAGGTCTGGATCCCTTCTGGGGTTGGTCGGCACTCGGATATCTCATGACCATGGAATTCGAGGAGGACTACGACCCAAGCGATCTGGTCTGCAGGAACTTTCGCCCATTGCTTCGGGAACGGCTCGGCTTGGAACTATGAATCGGGTCCATGGAATCAATCGGAGAAATCGAGTAGGAGGCGGCCGGTTAGTCCGGCCGCCGTCCTCTCACACCACCACGCATGCCGTTCGGCACGTGGCGGTTCGGCGGGAATCTCGGGCTTTGTCGTAGACCTTTGACAAGGATTGAAGACCCAGTTTCGCGAAGTATTCATTCGTCAGGGTGGTTGCGAGAATCGGGCTGCCGGCCGTTCGCCAGTAGCTTTTCCGCGTATTGGCATGTTCCCATGCCTTCCCTTCCGGGACGCCCAGCTTGACGAGGTTCCGGTGCTTCGTGCGGATTCTCTTCCACTGCTTCCAGAGGCACATCCGCATTCGTCGACGTAGATTCTCGTCCACGACCTGCAGTTGTTTCTTCATGTCTGCGATGCAGAAGTAATTCACCCAGCCACGTATGACCTGATTCAGTCTGGTTATCCTCGTCTTCATGCTCATGGCATTGCTTCGTCCAGTGCCGTCCTTGAGCTTCGTTTTCAATCGCTCCATGGACTTGGGATGCACTCGGATGCGCACGCCGTCTTTCGAGTTGTAGAACGAGAAACCCAGGAACTTCCGCCGTATGGCCAAATCCACCGCACTCTTTTCCCGGTTCACCTTCAGCTTGAGCTTCCCTTCGAGGAATCCGACCGCGCTGTCCATTACCCGTTGTCCCGCTTTCCGAGTCCGCAGGAAGATATTGCAATCGTCGGCGTACCGGCAGAACCGGTGTCCACGCTTCTCCAACTCCTTATCGAACTCGTCCAGCATGACGTTGCTCAGTAGTGGGCTCAGAGGTCCGCCCTGCGGCACTCCCTCCTCGGTCGCCGAGACAAGTCCGCCCAGCATCATGCCCGCGTTCAGATAGGCGCGCGTAAGTTTCAGCACGCGCTTGTCCTTCGCCTTCCGGGACACCAGATGCATCAGCAGGTCGTGGTTGACCGTATCAAAATACTTCGCCAAGTCCAGATCGACGACGTACTTGTGTCCGTCTCCGATGTATTGGCGGGCCTGTTCCACTGCCTGTGCTGCACTTCTTCCCGGTCGGAAGCCATAACTGCTGTTCGAGAACGTTCCGTCGAACAGCGGGCTCAGCTTCTGCGCCATGGCTTGTTGGACCAACCGGTCGACCACCGTCGGTATCCCCAGCATCCTGACTCCTCCGCTCGGTTTGGGTATCTCCACCCTCCTCACCGGCTGCGGCGCATACTCGCCGCTCAGTATCTTCTGTTTCAGCGCCTTCCCGTGCTCCTGCATGTACGGTTGGAGTTCCTCCACCGTCATGCCGTCCACTCCGGCCGCGCCCTTGTTGCTCTTCACCCGCTTGTAGGCTTCCACCATGTTCGTCAGGCTCAGAATCTCTTCCAGAAGCGTACTGCCGACCTCCTGCCCGTCGGCCTGTCCATTCTCCGTCGCCATGGCGTCGCTCAGCACTCCCGCGCGGCTTTCGGCTTCCAGCCTATCCCCGCCCGGGCAGTCCTCGATTCGAAGTTGTCTGCTGTCGTCGCTTCGCCTTGAGACCTTCAAACGTCCAGAACCTCCCATCGTTCGGCCCTTCGCGGGTCGCCCCGCTACTATGGCCTCTGCTGACTTCTGGCCGCTCAGTCGCACATCACTGTGCGGGTTCCGACGCCGAAATACATCCGCATCGGGTACCAGCCAGACCTCCCCGGATAAGGACAATCACTTTCCTCCCATGTCACCGCCGCATTTACATTGGAAGGTTCGGGTAGTATGGGACTTCGCTTTGTTTGGCAAGCTCGTCCACCCTCCATATGCCTTGGATGCGGTTTCTGTTCGTCGGTGCGGGATTTTGCCTCCGGCTTCCTTCAGATTCCTCCTCACAAAGGACACCCTTGCCTTCAGCTAGCAGTTCCTACTACCAAGTCTGCTCGGGATTCTCACCCTATAGTGATTGCCCATGCCGGGCGTACCAAAGAAGAAGGCCCCCCGGACGACGTCCGAGGGGCCTTGGCTTCCGTTGTGTTTGGACTGTTCTACTTCAGCAGGCCGTCCTTCTTGGCGATGACCTGGAGGAGTTCGACGAGGCGGTTGGAATAGCCCCACTCGTTGTCGTACCACGACACGATCTTGAAGAAGCGCTTCTCGCCCTTCAGGTTGTTCTGCAGGGTGGCGAGGGAGTCGTAGATGCTGGAACGGGGGTCATGGATGAAGTCGGTGGAGACGAGCTCCTCGTCGGTCACGCCGAGGATGTCCTTCAGGTAGGTCGTGGAGGCCTTCTTGAGCAGGGCGTCGATCTCCTCGATGCTGGTCTCGCGCTCGGAGCGGAAGGTCAGGTCGACGACGGAGACGTCGGGTGTCGGGACGCGGAAGGACATCCCGGTCAGCTTGCCCTTGGTGGAGGGAAGCACTTCGCCGACGGCCTTGGCGGCGCCGGTGGTGGACGGGATGATGTTGATGGCGGCCGCGCGGCCTCCGCGCCAGTCCTTCTTGGAGGGACCGTCGACGGTCTTCTGGGTGGCGGTATAGGAGTGGATCGTGGTCATCAGGCCGGTCTCGATGCCGATGCCTTCCTTGAGCAGCACGTGGACGAGCGGGGCGAGGCAGTTCGTGGTGCAGGAGGCGTTGGAGAGGATGTTGTGCTTCGAAGCATCATATTCGTTTTCGTTGACGCCCATGACGAGTGTCTTGACGTCGCCCTTGCCGGGACCGGAGAGGATGACCTTCTTCGCGCCGGCGGCGAGGTGGCCGGAGGCCTTCTCGGAGTCGGTGAACAGGCCGGTGGACTCGACGACGTAGTCGACGCCGAGTGCCTTCCAGGGAAGTTCCGCAGGGGTCTTCTGGGCCATGACGCACTTCACGGAGTGGCCGTTCACGACGATCATGTCGTTGTCTGCGAGTTCGGGGGAGCTCTTCGCGGTGGTGACGATGTGCTTGAAGTGCCCCTGGACGGAATCGTACCGGATCTGGTAGGCGAAATAGTCCGCGTCCGTGGAGACGTCGACGACGGCGACGACATCCAGCACGCTGCCGAGCAGCCCCTGGTCGCAAATCGCCTGGAAGACCATGCGGCCGATACGGCCGAACCCGTTGATACCGATCTTGATAGCCATGAATCCATCCTCCTCAAAGGGAATCGACCCCGAAACCAGGGTCCTGTGCGTTGCATCAAGAAGATTGTAAGGCACAGCCCTCCATTTGACAATGTGAAGCGCCTTGGACGTTTCCATGAATCGCAACGTCTTCATGCGTCCCGAGTCATGCTACAATCCAGAGCGAGATGATGTACGTGAACTGGCAGCTCCCGACCGCCGCGATGACCTCGATGACCGAGGGCCTCCCCGTCTGGCTCCGTCTCCTGTTGGCCGGCCTCGCGGCCGCCGTGCTGATGTTCCTCTGGTCCCTTCTCACCGGACGTCGGAAAGGTCCGAAACCTCCGCGGCACGATTGACACGAATCGCGTCCGGATGGTAGTATCTCTTCGCGACATGCGAGTCCTCGTGGAGAGGTGGCCGAGTGGTCGAAGACGCATGACTGGAAATCATGTGACGGTTTGCGCCGTCCGTGGGTTCGAATCCCACCCTCTCCGCCAAGAAGGCGACCTGCAAGGGTCGTCTTCTTTTCGTTCTGAACCCCCCGTGCAGGGAGCGTGGTATCATGGAATCGATAGCGATCCGGTCGGTCGACCGGTCCAAAGGGGGCGCCATGAAGCTTGGAATCGGATTGTATGGCAGCAATGGGCATCAGATCACCTCCGAGCTGAAGTTCCACCCAAGGGCGCTCCTCGCAGCAGTCGCAGGAATGCCGTCCGACTGGGCCAGGGACGCTCTGTCCGGTTTCGGTGACATCCCCGTATACGCTGGCCTGGAAGCGCTCCTCCATGACGAACGCGTCCAACTCGTCTCCCTCTGCTCGCCCCGCCGAGTCACCCAGGCATCGGAAGCGCTGCGTTGCCTCCGGTCCGGCCGGCACGTCCTGGCGGAAAAGCCTTGCGCGTTCACAGAGCGCGAGCTGGACGAGATCCAGGAAGCCGCCGCACGGTACGGCGTGTTATTCCACGAGATGTCCGGCACGATCTTCGAGGAGCCCTACCTCTCCATGACGCGTCTGGTGCGGGAAGGTGCGATTGGAACCGTCGTGCAGGTGTTCGCCCAGCAGTCCTATCCGATGCACGCAGGACGCCCCCAGGACGAGGACGTGGACGGGGGTCTGATCCTCCAGGTCGCGATCCACGCGGTCCGCATGGTGGAGCAGGTTGCGGGAGCAAGGATTGCCACCGTCCAGGCCGTCGAGACGTCCCTTGGGAATCCCGTCGAAGGCGGAGGCCTGCAGGTCGCCGCGGCTCTGATGATGCGACTCGACGGAGGCGGCGTCGCCAGTGCGATCGCCAACTACCTGAACCCGCTCGGTTTCGGCCGCTGGGGCAACGAGACGCTGCGGATCTTCGGCACGGACGGCCTTCTCGAGTCCGTCGACGGCGGGACGAGGACACGTTGGGTCCGGGGCAGCGAAGACCTAGGAGCGGTTCCGGTCCTTCCCTCGCCGCCCACCGATTTCGACCGTCTGGTGGACTCGATACTGGACGGGACGCCGCTTCCACACTCCCTCGAAGAAGAGCTGCACGCGACGCGCGTCGCGATCCGTGCCAAGGAATCAGCGAGTCAGTCGAAGTAGACGAAACCTCCGCCGAAACCCGGCGCGCAGAGCCATTTCACGAGGTCGACGCGGCTGGGCACCGAGTTGTTGTAGACCTCCACGGTCAAGGATCCGGCCTCCGCGTCGTGCGCGAACGAGACGATCGTGATCCAATGCCAGGCTTCGAGGTTCTCGACGGCACCGTCCGAGCGGATCAGGAACGCGACGGGGGAGTCCGCTTTCATCGCCTTGTCCAGATAGGCGGCGAGAGCCGGTACGTCCGGTCGATGCTTCATGTTCCGGGGCACCTCCAGCGTATTGCAGGAGAGCTTCTGGCCAATGCTCCGCAGATATCCATGGACTCCGGTGCAGAAGTGGCTCAGCGTGGAGACTCCGCGCATGTTCGGCGTCACGTGGCACCAGACGGCGTCCATGAGCTCGACGTACGTAGGCACGTCCGTCACCTCGGCCGGCAGCCGAAGCCGGCCGGCACGATGCTGGTACAGCATCAGGTTCGAAGCGACCGTCGGACCGCAGCCCGCCTGTTTTCGCCAGAAGGGACCGAACCATTCCTGGTCTCCGCCATAGTAGGTGCAGCCTTCCCCACCGGACAGCTGGATCCTTTCGGGGTGTGCCAGGGCGAGTTCCCGGATTTCCAATTGCGTCCCTCCCGTGTTCCTTGTCTACAGAGGATAAAGCGCGCGGGACGTTCCCGCAAGGGGCACCGGCTTCGCCTACGAACAGATTGAGGGGACGCTCGCGCGCATCCGCTGAAACCCGCGCGGCGAATGCATTTGATTGACGCGCCCCCCTGTCTTCGATAAGATGCCCTCGTAATGGATGTTTCGAGTCGAGGAGGGTTTTCCGTGGGAAGAGCGTTGATCATCGGAGCAGGCGGCGTCGCGAACGTCGTCGTCCACAAGTGCTGCCAGCACCCGGATGTGTTCGAGGAGATCTGCATCGCGAGCCGGACGCTGTCCAAGTGCGACGCGATCAAGGCCAGCGTGAAGGACAGCCGCACCGTGATCTCGACGGCCGCCGTCGACGCCGACCACGCCGACCAGGTGGTCGCACTGATCCGCAGGTTCAAGCCCGACGTCGTGATCCATGTCGCGCTTCCCTACCAGGACCTCGCCATCATGGACGCATGCCTCGAGACCGGTGTCCACTACGTCGACACCGCGAACTACGAGCCGCCGGAGCTCGCCCACTTCGAGTACAGCTGGCAGTGGGCCTACCGCGAGCGTTTCGAGAAGGCCGGACTCACCGCCGTGCTTGGCTGCGGCTTCGACCCCGGCGTGACCGGCGTGTTCAGCGCCTATGCCCTGAAGCACCACTTCGACCGCATCGACTCCCTCGATATCCTCGACGCCAATGCGGGCGACAACGGCTACCCGTTCGCCACCAACTTCAACCCCGAGATCAACATCCGCGAGATCACCGCCAAGGGCAGCTGGTACGAGAACGGCAAGTGGATCGAGACCGAGCCCCTCGCCGTGAAGAAGGTCTACGACTTCCCGCGCATCGGCCCGAAGGACATCTACCTCCTCCACCACGAGGAGCTGGAGTCGCTGGCCCTGAATCTGCCCGGCGTGAAACGCATCCGCTTCTGGATGACCTTCTCGCAGAACTACATCACGCACCTGCGCGTCCTCGAAAACGTCGGCATGACCTCCATCGTCCCCATCGAATTCGAGGGGAAGATGATCGAGCCGCTGCAGTTCCTCAAGGCCGTGCTGCCCGACCCCGCTTCGCTCGGACCCCGCACCAAAGGCAAGACCAACATCGGATGCGTGTTCCAGGGCGTCAAGGACGGGAAATCGAAGACATACTACGTCTACAACGTCTGCGACCACCAGGAGTGCTACGCGGAAGTCGGTTCGCAGGCCATCTCCTACACCACCGGCGTCCCGGCCATGATCGGCGCGCAGATGCTGCTCAAGGGGCTATGGAAGAAGCCCGGCGTGTTCAATGTCGAATCGTTCGACCCCGACCCGTTCATGCAGGAACTCAATCGCCGCGGGCTGCCCTGGCATATCCTGGAAGACATCACGCTGCCGCATGAATACAACGAATAGCCCGCAGGACAACGGATAGACGCCAACAGAAGCAACCCGGGGGGCGCACTGAGTGGCTGCCAGCGAAAGGGACGCCGGCTCCGGTGTCCGAGGCGAAGGTAGGGCGAGGCGCCCTCGCCGAGCCGCAGCGAAAGAACGGTGGCTTGGCGT
Organism: uncultured Oscillospiraceae bacterium; assembly: GCA_964579735.1. Taxonomy (GTDB): domain Bacteria; phylum Bacillota; class Clostridia; order Saccharofermentanales; family UBA5734; genus CAILLO01. Next base: position 10,623 of record CAZOHH010000074.1, read on the forward strand.
ATTTGCGAAGTCAATCCGTCTAATACCATCAGGCACAAAAGCCCACAAATTATGACAACTGCAAACGGATGGATATTTTGGGCGTTGCTATCGGCGGTCTTT
>CAZOHH010000074.1:10734-11714 GCA_964579735.1 uncultured Oscillospiraceae bacterium
GGGCTTCCTTTTCGGCATTGACTTTGAGTTGTTCGGCGGTCTTTGCAGCGTTGACCGCAATCCTTGCGAAAATCGGAATCAAAGGCGTCGACTCTGATTTAGCAACTCTGGTACGAACAGTAATCATTGTGTTTGTCCTTGGATGCTTTGTATGGTTTGCTGGAAAATGGAGGAACCCGCTCGAACTACCGACTAGAACCTGGGTGTTCTTAAGCCTGTCTGCGCTTGCCACAGGCGCATCCTGGGTTTGTTACTTCAGGGCGTTGCAAATAGGTGAAGCGTCAAAGGTTGCGCCAGTGGACAAGTTAAGTCTTGTACTTGTAGCGATTTTCGCCTTCACATTTCTTGGCGAACGACCGTCGCTACGCGAGTGGTCCGGGATCGCTTTGGTTGCAGCGGGTGTTCTTGTTCTCGCAATTAAGCGGTAACTGCCATGGCATTTCTTCATCATAGGCAGCGGGGCCTGACATGCGCCCTCGAAGAGGGACGCGGCCAAAGCGCTGAAGGGCTGAAAGCCATCTCGCCATTCTTCGTTTGAATTGCATGGGAGCTGCAAGCGTCAGGGAACGAGGGGGTATTGCCTAAGCTGCCGCCCTGACAGCGCCTCGTGCGCGCTGCGGAGCTGTTCGGGGATGGCGATGCCCTGCGGGCACTTCGGCAGGCACTGGCCGCAATCGATGCAGCAATCCGCCGGCAGATGGTTTTCCCGCCGGGCCTTCTCCAGCCGCGCATACTGGGCACGGGCGTGCTCCCAGAGTCCGTAAACCCGTCCGGTATTGTAGATCGAGAACACCTGCGGGATATCGATCCCCGAGGGGCAGGGCTTGCAATACCCGCAACCGGTGCAGTAGAGCTTGGCCATCTCGGCCAATTGCCGGGTCTGCTTGTCGATGATCGCCAGATCCGCCTCGCTGCGCGGGGTCTCCACCGATGCGGCCTTTCCCTTCTCCACCACATGCCCCATCGTGCTCACGCCCGAG
>CAZOHH010000075.1:0-4423 GCA_964579735.1 uncultured Oscillospiraceae bacterium
TGACCGCCGGTGCCATCACCGACATCAAGATCACCGTCACGGCGCAGGACTGGGACGTCAAGAAGACCTATACCGTCCACGTGACGCGCGGTCCGGACCCCGCCTCTCTGGTCACTCCGACCCTGGAAGCGACCCCGTCGCCAACACCTGAACCCACCCCGATTCCCACGCAGACCCCCTATCCCACGCAGACGCCGTATCCGACGCAGACCCCGTATCCTACACCTGGCGCAGGGGACGGATCTTCCCCGACCGTCGAACAGCTGAAGTGGGTCGTCGTCGCCTTCGGCAGCGTAGCCATCCTCGAGCTCCTCGTGATCCTCCTGCTTCTCCGTACGGGCCGTCGAATCCGCATCAAGCGGGTCCGGTAGGCGCCCCGCGGATGAAGAGGAACCAATCGATTCCCACTCCGGATCCCCTGTTGAAGCGCCCGAAAGCCCGCCGAGCATGGCGTACGCCGTTGCGCGTCACCGGCATCCTGCTTCTCGTCCTCGGCCTCGCGACCGGTTCAGCGTACGGTCTATTTCGTATCATGACCCGCGGCATCCTCGTGGTACCCCTCGAAGTGCAACCCACGGTCACCATCGAGGCCGGGTCCCTGGACGATGTCCCGCTGCCCGATGAGATCACGCCGGACCCGACGCCTACCGACCCGCCGGGCGGACCCCTTCCGACCCCGATCGACGGCATCACGGCCGCCTGGGACTTGAAGCGGCTGCGCGCGCATTACACCGTGCCCATCGAGTATCGCGCGCAGAAGGACCCGATGGTGGAGAACCTCCTGGTCCTCGGATCCGACCGCAAGAGGTCGGACACGCTCGGCAACACGGACGCGATCCTGATCGTCAGCATCGACAGGCGACATGGCCTGTTGAAGATGACCTCGGTACTGCGCGACATCCGGCTCGCCATCCCGGGGCGGACCCTGGAGAACAAGATCAACGTCGCTTACGCCCTAGGGGGGCCCGGTCTAGTGATCAACACGCTGAACGACCATCTCGATCTCGATATCCAGCGATATGTCCTCGTCGACATCCCCAGTTCCTCCCGCTTCATCGACCTCTGCGGGGGAGTCCGCATCCCGATCGACGCATCGGAGCGCGATGCCATGGGCCTTTCGAAAACCGGCCTGATCCGCTTGAGCGGAAAGCAGGCCCTGGCCTATGCGGGACTGAGGGAGTTCGATTCCGACACGGCGCGGACCGGACGCCAGCGGGAGGTCGTAGCGGCGTTGCTCGACTCCTTCCGAACCGCAGGCGCTGCAAAGCAGCTCAAGCTCGTTCAGTCGGCGGTGTCGCTCCTCGAAACCAACTTCAATCAGGATGAGATCCTGAGTCGGATCGCTTTGTCTCTGCCCTCGATCTCTGGAACCGAGGACTTCGTCGTGCCGCGGGAAGGTGAATTCGTTCATGTGGACGGCGGTCTCGCCGGCGACTGGTTGACGGTGGACTGGGAGCAGGCGACAAAATCTCTGGCTGAATTCCTATCGACATGAAGAAGGGCTCCCATGTGGGAGCCCTTCCGTATCCGTTGATGTTTGGGAGGGCCGCTCGGTCAACCGAGCGCGGTCACGTCCGAAACGAGCTTGTCATATAGGCCCTTCGCGGCGTCGAAGGAGGCCTGGTAAGCAGCCTGGTAGGTTTCCATCGTGCCCGCTGGCGTCGACATATGGGCCTTCATGGCCTTGACGGCGACGAGGAGAGCTTCAGCTTCGGTCACGACGGCCTTCATCGAATCGGGGACCGCGGTGCCTTTCCACTCCGTGACCTTGGCGTCGAGCGCATCCATTGCGGTCTGGAACTGGGCGATCTTGGCTTTCGACGCATCGGTGGCGACGAAGGCCGTGGCGGCTGCCAATCCGTCGTTCCCAGCGGACTCGGCGTCATACCAGGCGCTGCCGACCGACTTGCAGAAGTCGAGGGAGAGGTTCAGGGCGGAGAGGATCGCGGCTTCGGAAATCGTGACGTCGGCGAGGAACAGAGCGCCGATGTCGGGGGTCGGAGTCGCTTCGACGGTGGCGCCGGCGGTCGGCGTAACAGCGCCCGTCGGTGTCGTCGTCGGCTTCGGGACGCAGGCGGCCATCAGTAATACCGTGACCAGAAGCAGCGACGTTACGAGGGTGCGGGTGATCCGATTCATCAGAAACCTCCTTGTTTGCATGGAGTTGCACAGTGGAATTGAGGGATAACGTACAGTGTAACACAATTACATGTGAAGGCGTCTACGAATTTCCTCAAGAAGATGCGGACTGCGTTCGATGATCAGCAGCGCGGAGGTCATGGCGAGGCAGGAGACAAGGACGATCCAGGACCAGGAAAGGTGCAACGGCGTACCTACGAAGAAGGATACGGTGGTCTCGACGCCGAGGATGGCGAGTCCCGTGATCGTGAACAGCAGGGCCGCGGTATGGATGCCGGAGAACCGGTAGGCGCGAAGCACGGCGACTGGAACGAGAACGGCGGCGGAAAGGATGCAGACGATGGGCAGCGCCAGGTTCAGGTACCAATGCAGCCCCGCGGCGAAACCCTTGTTGTCGAAGGCGGCGATGAGGAAGAGATATGCGAGGACGGCGACCGCATCGATTCCGATCGCAACGAGGGGCAGGGGGTTGGGGAGGAGCAAGGGGACGGCGACCAGAACCCAGAAGAGGATGATGGCGCCGATGGGGTAGACGGCCCAGAGGTACCCTGACGGGAAGACGAGGTTGGTCGCGGCGCAGACGGCGATGGGAAGCAGGAGCAACCAGGCCAGCAGCCGTGCGATGAAGGGCCGATTCGTGGCGGGCGGGGGCTGCACCGCCGACGGGTAGGGCGGTGGCGCGGACTCGTCGACCGGCTGGACCGGGTTGACTACGAACGTAGCGCAAAGGGCGCACCGGGAAGCCGTCGGATGGAGTTCGACCCCGCAATTCACACAATAGGACATTCTCTTCACCTCTTTCCGCGCCATGGGCCAGTTCGGCCGAGAGACGCTAGCGGTTGCTTTCGATGCGGACGGGGATGCCGTCCCGGACGAGTTTCGTGAAGAAGCCGCGCTCGACGTCGGTCTCCTTGCAGGTGCGGGAGAAGGTGACGGCCAGTTTTCCCCCGTAGGAGACGGCGGCAGCGCTGGTGCGGTTGAGGAATGCGGGGCCGAGGGCCATCTCGAACCGCTCGACGGCGGATGCGAGCTCGGGGGGGAGTTCCACGGCGCCGAGGTTGGTCAGGGTACCCGAGGAGGTCGGCTCGCCGACCCTCCGGAAGATCTCCGCGATGGCAAGGTTCTTGATGAAGAGGGGTGCGATGCGCAGGAAGAGATTCCGCTCGGGGCGGACGTTCTGTCCGAACTGTGCGGCGAGGGCGCGCGGGTCGAGTCCCAGGCGCATCGTATGGTGGATGATATGGAGGATCTCCTGGAAGGAGTAATCGCCCTGCGCGGGGTCGACGCCGATGTTGATGAAGTAGGAGAAGTTCCGGACGGTGCGGGAGGAGAAGAACTTGCGGAGATTGAGCGGGACCTGGATGCGCACGGGAAGGGGTTGTCTGGCCCGGTGCCCGCGGCCCGCGATCTCGTCCCTCTGGAGGTCGCACAGAACCTCCATGTAGACTGCGGTAAGGTATTCGGTGATGGATACCTTCAGTTCGCGAGAGACCTCGAGGAGGCGGTCGACGGGAAGGATGCCCGTGATGATGTCGAGCGTATGGATCGGCTCGGGCGTGGATGCGACATGGTAGGCAGCGGGTTCCCTGCGTCCCGTCGTCGGGCGCACGGAGGCGTAACGGGTGAAGGCGTCCTCATACTCCTCCGGGTGTGGGAGTTCGTGTGGGTCCAGGATGCCATCTCGATAGATCTCCCGAGGAATCGAACCCGGCGACGCGGATTCCCGTTGGATCAGGTACTCGGCGAGGAGGGTCTTCAGGAAGACGAGCGCACCGCTGCCGTCTCCCAGCGCATGGAAGAATTCGACCGAGACGCGGCGGTCATAGAAGTAGACGCGGAAGAGGAATCCATTGTTTTCATGCCAGCGCATGCGCACGCAGGGGTTGGTCACGTCGGGCAGGACTTCGGGACGGTTGGGGTTGTGCGCGAAGTAGTACCAGAATACGCCGCGGTGCATCCGCACGGCGAAAGCGGGAAAGCGTGGAAGGACAACGTCGAGTGCGGACTGGAGGAGAGAAGGGTCGACGGTTTCCTTTAAAAGCGCGGAGAGACGGAAGAAACTGGCACGAGCACCGGTGCTGATCGCGGGATACAGTTTCGCGGCGTTGTCCAGGCGAAACCAGCGAGGTGTCGTGGATTCGGGAATCGGAGAAGGCTTCGGCAAGGGCTGCACCTCCTCGATTTCTGGAACGCTTGCAGAAGCCTGACGGCGTTCCGGGTACGACTCCATCATAGCACGAACGATGTGGACTTGCCCCGACCCCGTCCGGCTGATACATTGGAC
>CAZOHH010000075.1:4523-11617 GCA_964579735.1 uncultured Oscillospiraceae bacterium
CGGCCCAGAGCGGCGACCAGAAGCGCGAGTTTGCCGAACCCGTAGTTGCGCGGGTCGAAGTCCGGACGGCTCTTCGCGATCAATGTCCCTATATCACCCAGGAAAGCCCACCCGTTATCGTCGGATATCGCGTTGACCGCGGTCGAGACCAGTTGGACGATGTCGCGACGAACCCGGTCATCCGCCAGCGCAGGCGAATTCGTGGAGGGCTGTGAGGAGGATGCAGGGACGGAGGCGACGGGCGCCGGCGCAACGGGGACCGAGGCGGCGGGAGGGACCACGGGAGCGACGGGCGCCTTTCCAATGGGAAGTCGAACCACGGGACCCCGGCCGCGGCCGCGCGGCTTGGCCGTCTGCGGACCCGAGGCGGTTGCAGGGGTGGCGACGGGAGCCGACTCCACGATGCGCGACGAAGGGCTGATGACCTCGAGATAGATGAATTTCTCGCAGGCCGCGATGAAGGCGCTGGGCGTCTTCTTCTCGCCGATGCCGATGACCTTCATTCCCGACTCGCGAAGTCGTATGGCAAGACGCGTGAAGTCGCTGTCGCTTGAAACGAGGCAGAAACCGTCGACATTCTTCGAGTAGAGCAGATCCATGGCGTCGATGATCATGGCCGAGTCGGTGGAATTCTTTCCGGATGTGTATCCATACTGCTGGACCGGGGTGATCGCGTTGTCGAGCAGGACGTTCTTCCAGCCACCGAGCTGGGGTTTGGTCCAGTCGCCGTAGATGCGCTTGTTCGTGGGGATGCCGTACCGGGCGATCTCCTCCAGCATGGGCTTCACATGGGCGTGGCTGACGTTGTCCGCGTCGATGAGGACGGCGAATCGCAGTTCACGGTCGTTCTGCATGGGAACCTTCCTTTCGTGGCGCCGCGCCCCATTCAGGCTCGGCGACCCTCCTCCTACTATACCTCGCGAGGGAGCGAAATGGTAGAATCGCGGATTCTCCAATGATCATCGATTGACAAACACCTCCGATTCCTGCTACCTTGACGTTGGGAACCTATTTCGCAACGGCAAACCCGGCGAAAGCCGGCGGCGCAGAACTAAAGGGCCTACGGCTTTTGAGCCATGGCAGCCAGCTACCGAAAGAGGTGGAATCGATGGATCGAAAAACGTCCACACCCAATCGCAGAGCCATTCTCCCCCGTCTTCTCACCGTCCTCCTTCTCGCAACCGCGGTCGTCGTCACGTTCGCCTTCACCGGCACGTCGCCGGAGGCGAAGTCCTTTCTGGACAAGGCCTTCGGCACATTGCTGGGACGCAGCACGAATCCCGACTCCGATTATTCAGCCAAGGTACTGCCGACACTCCCGGTAGACGCCCCGACGCCTACCGACGCTACGGACTCCGAGCCGTTGTGCGAGACGAGTCCGATTCCGACCGAGGAGACCGTCGAAGACCCGCTTCCCCCCACGGAAGCCCCTGCGGAAGCGCCTACGGAAGCCCCCGATGCGACGGCTACCCCGGTTCCCCCCGTTGTGCGCAAGGCTCCGGTCCTGCAAGGAGAGATCCTCGAAGGCCGCATCCACCTCACCTGGACGAAGGCGAAGGGGGAGGGGTTGCGCGGGTACAAGGTCGTGGCCTCCGGGGAGTCCGAATCCCCGTTCTATCCGGACTATGGATATTTCCAATGGATCACGAACCTGTCCACCGTCTCGACATGGGTCGATGAATCCATGGGCTACAACGGAGGGGATCTCTGTGGCGGAATGACGGCCGGAGAGACCTACTGGTTCGCGATCACCGCCGTCTATGAGGACGGGACGGCGACTTCGAATGCGGTTTCGTTCGTCTGCCCCGCCTATGAGAAGGAACCTCCCGTGCTGACCGCGCCGAAAGTCTCCGCCGTGGCCGCCGAGGGGTCCGTCGTCGTGACCTGGACTCCGATCGAGGATGCACGTCTCGTCGGATACAAGGTAGTCGCGTCCCAGAACAACCCGCACCCGGTCTACTCCGCCGACGGCTACCTGTTCTGGATCACCGACGTGACCCAGGGCAGCGCCGAAGTGACCAGCGAGGCTTGTTACAACGGTGGCGACTTCGATGGCGTCTTCGTTTCCGGAACCGCCTACTATTTCAGCGTCACGGCGGTCTACGAGATCGACGGCGAATGGGTGAAGGTCAAAGGCAACGCCGTTAAGGTCGTGTTCCCGGAAACTCCCACGAAATAGGCCAACTCCGGTCCGGCTCCTTCCCGACGATGCCCCCCACTCGAGGGTTGGCTTCAAGTGGTCTGTGCGATGCAAGTCGGTTATAATCGAGGATATACTCGAAACCTTCTGAAGGAGGCATCGCCATGCACGTGAAGAACATCGTGGTCGGAGCCGGATACGCGGGCTCGACCCTCGCCCGACGCATCGCGGAGGAAAAGAACGAACCGGTCCTCGTCGTCGAGAAGCATGGTCATATCGCGGGTCACGCCTACGACCATTACGATTCGAACGGCATCCTCGTCCACCAGTACGGGCCGCACATCTTCCATACCCTCGACAAATCCGTCTGGGACTTCCTCTCTCGCTTCACGGAGTGGCACCTCTACCAGCACAGAGTGCAGTCCTACGTCGACGGCATGCTGGTCCCGATGCCCATTTCCGCCGAGACCGTGAACCAGCTGTACAATCTCGGCCTCAGCGCCAAGGAGGTCGAAGCCTGGCTCGCCGAGCAGGCCGAACCGGTCGCGGAGGTCAAGAACTCCGAAGACGTGGTCGTATCCAAGGCCGGACGTGAGATCTTCGAGAAATTCTTCAAGCAGTACACGTTCAAGCAGTGGGAGTTGTACCCCGCCCAACTGTCTCCCGACGTGATCAAGCGCATTCCGATCCGCACGAATCGCGACACCCGCTATTTCACGGATCGCTATCAGGGCCTGCCTAAACAAGGGTACACCGAGATGTTCCGGCGCCTCCTCGACCACCCGCTGATCTCCGTGATGCTGCAGACCGATTGGTTCGAAGTGAAGAAGCAGCTGACCTGGGACCGTCTCTTTTTCACCGGTCCGGTGGACCGCTTCTTCGACTTCCGCGAGGGGAATATCCGCTATCGCTCGGTGCGATTCGAATATGAGGCCGTCTTCGGGAAGGAATTCGTCCAGGAGGTCGGCACGGTCAACTACCCGAACGACTACGATTTCACGCGGGTGACCGAGTACAAGCGTCTTACGGGACAGAAGCTGACCGACCGGACCGTGCTGGCGCGGGAGTACTCGAGCGCGGAAGGGGAGCCCTTCTACATCGTGCCCGACGAGGCCAACCTCGCTCTGGCGAAGCGCTATGCGGATCTCGCCGCCATCGAGCCGAATACGATCTTCATCGGACGCCTCGCGGAGTCCCGCTACTACAACATGGACCAGGTCGTCGCCCGCGTGCTCGGGTTGGCGCTGTAATGGCACCGGTGGGTACGACTGGGGATTCCGGCGCGCCGGCACCGACGCCGATCCGCATCGCCCGCTCCGTTACGCTGCCGACCTACCAGTTGCGCGCCGCCGTGCATGCGCCAACGCTCGCGGCCGACCGGCAGATGGAGGCGGCCGTTCGGATCGCCCTGCGCTGGGTCTCGGAGAAGCTGCCGATAGAAGTGTGCGGGCTCGAGGAGATGCCCAACCCCTTCCGCCTGGAAGTGGACCCGGGTACCTTCGTGGAGACGGTCTGGAAGGCTTCGACGAAGATCTGGGCCATGCGCCTCGTCCATGCAGACACCGGAGACGTCCGGTCGCCGGTCGCCGGTCGAACCTTCACGACACATGTCTCCTTCATGGAGCGCGGCGGATCCGTCGAGGTCGCCATCCAGACCCTGTGCACGCAACCGCCGAGTGCGCCGCGAGACGTCGATGTCGTACGTCCCGCGCTCGTCTCGCGACTTTCCAAGGAGCTCGGGCTGCGCGACGTGCTTCCCATGGACGGGAAGCCGGTCGTGTACACGAAGGATGAAGAGACCTCGGACCTCCGCGCACTGCTCCGGAATCCCTATCGGTCGCTGCCCGTCGTCGTGTTCCGTGAGGCACCCTCGTCAGCATCTGTCGTCCTCCCTGAAAACGGTTCCGAAGTCGTCGGCCCGACGCCCCATGTCGAATTCGACACCGTTTTCCTAGCCGAAAAACTGCTCGGATACGCTTCTGTCGTCCACCTCGAAGGTGAAGCCGCCGAAGCCTTCCCTCTGAAGGTCCCGGCCGAGTTCCGCGTCGACTCGGGAGGCGTGCGCGTCTACCAGCCCGCCATGGACGAATGGAAGGTCGAACCTTCGGAACGCCACCCGCGATTCCTTGAAGAGAGTCTGCGCTACTGGAGCGTGGCGGGAGCCGATGGCAGCATCCGCAGCGGTCCGACCGCCTTCGCCGAATACCTCGTCAGGATGGTCCGTTCCGGAATGGCCCAGAGAACCGTCGATTGGCGCGGCGTCCTCCGATTCCCAGCCGTCTTCGACGCGTTTCTCGAGGAGCGTCAGGACAACGTCGGCCCAGAGGACTGTCTTGATTGCCGTGGAAACTATGAGACGCGCATCGCCGCGCTTCGCGACGAGATCGAGCGACTCAAGTCGGAAAACGAGTACTTCGTGGATGAGGCGGACCATGCGGAGAACGAGGTGGCCGTCCTTCGACAGGACCGCTTCCTGCTCGAGGAGCGCGTCACGCACCTGACCGAGGAACTCGAGGGAAAGGTCGTGCCCGCAGGGGCCGGAGATGCCTTGGTTCCCGCAAACATCGAATCGGTGCCCGATTGGGTGCGGGCGCGGCTGAGTCGGCGGCTGCTGCTCCTGCCTAGAGCCGTCCGGGAACTCAGGTCTGCGGACTTCGAAGATGTCCCGTTGTTGTGCGATGCGCTTCGGCTGCTGGCCCAGGACTACTATGACATGCATGTCGGCAAGTTGCGGGTCGCCGAGTTCACCGACCGGGCTCGGACGCTGGGGCTGACCTGGGGGCAGAGCACCGATGAGACTCAGGCCGGACGCTACGGAGAGGCCTACTATGTCCAGTATCCGCTCCAGCAGGGGAGGGGGCGCCGGACCTTCCTTCAACAGCATCTGAGGAAAGGCACTTCCTTCGAGTCCCGCCACTGCCTCCGCATCTACTTCTTCTGGGGGGAAGAGGACCAGAAGGTGATCGTAGGCTCCCTGCCCAGGCATCTGCCGAGCGCTGCGGAATAGCGGAGAAACTCTGCCTCTCCTCCTGTGGAAAAGGACGATGCCTCGTGTATCACGGTGCTTCGTCCTTTTCTGACGTCGCAAGAAGTGGAGTCAGGCGTCTGGATGCTCTCGACCGGCGGCGGCGCGTCCAAGAAGAAGGAAAAGGAACGGAGCGACATAGGTTAGGGAGTTTCCAAAGAACGCGGACACCAGGTACGTTAAGGCCGCACAGGCCGCTACGATTGCTTCCGAGGAGAAGGCACGGTTGACCAAGGCGGCTCCGGGAAGAGTCGCAGGGGGCTTGGACGGAAGGAAAGCCCTTCGAAGGGAGAAGACGAGGAAGGCCAACCAGGCGAGGAGCCCCGGGATGCCGATGGTGACGGCGTACTCCAGGTATTCGTTGTGCACGCGGTCGCTGAAGAAGATACCGTCCTGTTGGAGAAGGAATCCGGCCGTGTCCGGTCCAATGCCGATCACGGGACTCCTGCCGATATAGTTGATTGCGTCCATCCAGAGTTCCCAACGGGAGCCTCCGGATTCCAGCGCTTCTTTCGAACTCGGGTCCGTTAGAATGGCTGCGATGTTCGACCCGATGAGATTGATCTTATCCAGTGAAAGCACTGGGTCGAAGAGGTGGAGGAGGAAGAAGACGATCAAGGCCAGGCCGAACGGGTGGAAGGATCGCAAAGAGTTCTTCTCGCGAAGCATTACTGCTAATGCGAAGAGTCCGACGAAAAGCGCGATATAGGATCCGCGCGTTCTGGTGTAGGCGAGAGCCGTGAATAGAAGCAGGGACAAAGCTGGTGCAGCGCATCTCTCCAGGAAAGGTCGTGCAGCTGCATGAACCAATCCTGATTTTGCGTGTTCATGTACCCACAAACCCGCTGCCAATACTGCGGTCATACACAGGTAATATCCTAGGTGGTTGGAATTGATGAAGAAGGAAGCACTTTGTCCGCGCAAGGACCACTCGAAGGGGAACCAACCGGCGCGCTCCCCCAGAGCGACGCCCGCGGTCACCATGGCAGCGACGAACCAAAGGGTTCGGATTCGGTGCCAGAGGGAGTTGCCGGCAAGAAGCAGAACGGAAACGAAGAGTCCGGTATAGGCAAAATACTGCACCCACCCTTCGTGACGCCACCCATTCCCGAAGAAGGCAATAGAAGTCCAACGGGAAAAAGCCGAACAAAGCAGAGCCCAGAGGAGGAAGAGTCCAACGGACACTAGCGGGGAGAGAAACCAGGGGTTCTGAATTTTACCAAATGAGGAGAAGGAGCGCCTTGAGGAGGTTTGAACGAAAAGGAGCATCAAAAGTACAAACCAGCAGACGTAGCCCGCAACGGTCGCGATGACAGATTTCAAAGCCAGCGCGGTCGATGTGTCGCTTCCAAATAGATAGGTGAGCAGGGGAGAGAGGACGAAGAAGGAGACACCTATAAGAAGGCATTTCTCCAATCCGACCTGAACACGGTTCTTCGACCGCTCGATTTCAACGGGTGCCTGCGGCGTCATCTGGAATGACTTGATATGCGATATCCGATTCATGATTCGATTGTACCATTCTCGGACGTCGCGACAAAAAGAGGCGGCCCGCGAACGGACCGCCTCCCCCTTGTCTGAATTGCGAAGGCTACTTCGAGGCCTGCTCGATGGCGACGGCCACGGCGACGGTCGCGCCGACCATCGGGTTGTTGCCCATGCCGAGGAAGCCCATCATCTCGACGTGCGCGGGGACCGAGGAGGACCCGGCGAACTGCGCGTCGGAGTGCATGCGGCCCATGGTGTCGGTCATGCCGTAGGAGGCCGGACCCGCGCCCATGTTGTCGGGATGCAGCGTGCGGCCCGTGCCGCCGCCAGAGGCCACGGAGAAGAACTTCTTGCCCTTCTCAAGGCACTCTTTCTTGTACGTGCCGGCGACCGGGTGCTGGAAGCGCGTGGGGTTCGTGGAGTTGCCGGTGATGGAGACGT
>CAZOHH010000076.1:0-11348 GCA_964579735.1 uncultured Oscillospiraceae bacterium
CTCATCAAGGAGCCCAACACCACCGGCGAGAGCAACCGCGACAGCCTCGATCCGAATGGTGCCGTCCATTGCATCGGCAACGGACGGATCGCCATATACGGGCAAGGACCCGACATCAACCAGGTCCTGTCCCCCTATTCCTCCCCGTCGGCGTTGAGGTTGGACGTCCTATCTTCTTCCGGTGGGTCCTTGTCCTGCGTCAGCCACAGGGAAGAGGGGAATGCCGCATGGAATCATGCGCTGAGGGTCGATGGCACCGTCATCGCCGACATGCGGGATTTCGTCGCTCCCGTGGACAAGGCCTGGGTCCGGCGCGTACAGAACAGGCAAGGCGGATTGGAATTCCGATTGCGGCCGGCACTCCGGCATGAAGCCGTCGTCTCGGAGAGATTCCTGGGACTAGGTTGGCAGGGGGTCTACTTCCGGCTCCTGCCAGGCAACCCGATCTTCTGGTACCCTTCCGTCGACGACGGGTTCGGATTCCTTCTGGTGAAGGGTGGAGCGACATTGGACGTGGAGAAGACCACGTGGACCATCCGAGCCGTCACCGGCGACTTCGACGTGCTGCTCGTTCTCGGAGAGACGTATCCAGAGTGCGTATCCACCGTGGAACGGTATGTTTCCACCCCGCTCGACACCATGGAATCCGATGCCCGCCGCCACTGGAACGGCTTCGTCGCGAGAATCCGACCGTCGAAGCCCGTCCCGGTGGAACTGGCTCGCATCGTGGAGAACACAGCCCTCCTGATCAAGTGCCAGCAGTCGGAAAGCGGGGGGCTTCCTTCGTCCTACGGACTTCCCATCGGCTACATGCGCGACAACTACGGGGCGGGAAGAGGGTTTCTCGCACTCGGTCTCTTCGAGGAAGCCAAGGCCGTCCTGGAATTCCGCTTCCGAAAATGGCAGCGATTCGGGGCCTTCTGGAACGCCGAAGCCATGGGTGCCGACTATCCTCGACATCGGTGCGACCACGACGAAGTGGAGCATACCTCCTATGCCGTTCTCCTTGCGCGGGACTACTGGCGGCTCACCCATGACGACATCTACATCCGGAGAATCCTTCCCATGCTGACCTGGTGCCTCGAGGCACAGCTGCCGCTGCTCGCCGGAGGCATGCTGCCTTTCAATGGAGACGAGACCTACATCGCCGGTGGCATCCTCTCCCGCGATGCGATCGAACAGGGCGCGGCGGAAGCCTCGATGCTCTTCCTCGCGGCAGCGGAATGGCTGACCACCTGGATGCGTGGAGCCGGTCTTCCGTCGACGATCGGCGCCGTCGAAGTAGCTGCCGGTCAGGTACGCAAGGGCTTCCGCGATCGTTTCGTCTACGATGGCCGCCTGATGGCGAACTGTCCAGCAAGACTTCGGCTTGCCGAACTTCCGCGATTTCGGTTCGGCGTCTGCGAACAAGGGCTGGTTGCCGGGGCCGTTCATTACGGCTGGATGGAGCGGGACGAGAAAGGCCACTATGTCTGCCCGACCTGCCTCGAGAGAGGAGGGCCGCCGATCCCCCGGCAGGAGGAACCGGTGCAGGTTCCCTCCGTATCCCTGCTCCCCGCCTACGTGGACCTCGACCTGTTCAGCACGGCGGAGATGAGGTCCTTCGCTGAACCCTTCCTGGAGGAGATCCCGCGTCGCCCACGCGTAGTCGGATACGACCCCGCGCTGCTGCTCTTCACCCTTGCCCGAAACAAGGCACCTTCAGACCAGGTGCACACAGCCAGGAAGATGGTCCTCGACTTCATGGACGAGGTCGGCGGCTGGAACGAATACTATGAGAACATGAAACCGATACCGTGCAACCGCCTGCGTCCCTGGGAAAGCGGATATGCCATCGAGGCCCTCCTCGAGGCGGGGGGATACGAAGCGGAGACCTGAATAAGTCCGGTCTCCCCCTTCTTGTGATACGATGAGGGAAACGAGGAGGAGCAGGGGATGGACACGAAACTGGAGCTGGAACTGGTCCGCAAGGCCCTTTCGGCACGCGACGCCGCCTATGCCCCCTATTCCGGATTCAAGGTCGGAGCGGCGCTCCTTTCCGTCGACGGTCGCGTCTTCACGGGATGCAACGTCGAGAACGCCTCGTTCGGTGCGACGAACTGCGCAGAGCGGACCGCTGTCTTCAAGGCCGTGTCCGAGGGCGCACGCGAATTCGACGCCATCGCCATCGCTTCCTACGATGCCCAGCCCTGCGTGCCCTGCGGCATCTGCCGCCAGGTGCTCTTCGAATTCGCCAAGCCCGGTTTCGCCTTCCTGCTCGTCGCGGCCGATGGAACCTTCGAGCGTCGCGCCATGGACGAGATCCTGCCGCATCCATTCCGGGCGTTGGACAAGAAGTAGGAAGAAAGTGCTATAATCGGGCAAATTCCCTTTCGGCCCCTCGGATGACGAGCCGGCCGGAGTCGGGAAGGAGGTGTCGCATGCTCTTCGCCTTCAGTATCGAGAACACCGACATCCACCTCGGGGTGTTCGACGGAGACGTCCTGGTCTTCGACTCCCGAGTCGCCGCTTCCCTTGAACGCAGCGCGGACGAATACGCGATTCTCTTTCAGAACATCTTCTCCATGTATGGCGTTTCGGTCGATGCCATCGATGCCGCCGTATTCTCCTCGGTGGTGAGGCCCTTGAGTCACAGGGTCGGGTCGGCCGTGGAGAAGCTCACGCGCGAAAAGCCGCTTCAGGTCGGTCCGGGTGTACGCACGGGTCTGAGCATCCGTACGGAGATCGCTTCCCAGGTCGGTGCCGACATCGTGGCCAACGCCGTGGCCGCGGCCTCCCTCGTCCCGTCGCCGATGGTCTTCGTGGACTTCGGGACGGCGACGACCCTCACCGGCATCAATGGGAACGGGGAACTCTGCGGAGTCCTGATCTGTCCTGGAACTCGGACTTCTCTGGAGGCATTGTCGGCGGGGGCGGCGGAACTTCCCCGAATCGCGGTCGACAACCCCAGGGGTCTGTTCGGAAAGAACACGATCGACTCCATGACGAACGGCATCGTCTATGGCCAGGCGGCCATGGTCGACGGATTGCTGGCTCGGATCGCGGAGGAATGGTGCCTTGCGGACCTGACCGTGCTTGCCACCGGGGAATGGGCTGACCGGGTCGTTCCCCACTGCCGGCGCAAGGAGGGGATCCGGCTCGTCCCCGAGCTGACCCTCCTGGGCCTGAAGAGGATCCACGAGATGAATTCCCGCCCAAGACCTTGACGTAGAAGCGGCGACGCTTTTATGAATAACCCAGAGCGTTGCACTCACGGACGTGAGGCGACAGCAGAAGGAGAACCCCATGGACAACCAGACGACCCAGCCCGATTCCCACTCCAGGATCCTGTGGATGGTACAGACGGCCATACTGTCCGCGATCGTCATCGTCATGGCCTTCACCCCGCTCGGCTACCTGAAGACCGCCGGCATCGAGATCACGTTCATTACGATTCCCGTGATCGTCGGCGCCATCATCGTCGGTCCGGCCTGCGGTGCCGCACTCGGCGCGGTGTTCGGCATCACGAGCTTCCTCCAGTGCTTCGGCATCAGCCCGTTCGGCACGGCCCTATTCGGAATCGACCCGATCCTGACCTTCATCCTGTGCATGGTGCCCCGCGTCCTGATGGGATGGCTCGTCGGCCTGATCTTCCGCGCGCTCTTCCGCAACCAGGGAACGAAGAAGTTCTGGTCGTACGCGGTCGCCTCCCTGAGCGGCGCCCTCCTCAATACGGTTCTTTTCGTTGGCGGACTTCTTCTCTTCTTCGGTTCATCGGAATATATCCGTGGATTCGGCGAAAGCACCCTGGCGATCATCGGCGTCCTGGTCGGCCTCAACGCCGCCATCGAGGCGACCGTGAGCACGGTGGTCGGCACGGCCGTCACGAAAGCGGTCGGCGTCGCCATGGCAGGACGGATTGGGAAGCGCACTTCCTGATGGAATCGATCCCGTCATCATTTGTTCACGGATTATGGTGACTCTGGAAACGTGCCCAGAGCCGTAGAGGGGTATAATCGAATGGAAGGCAGATCCGTTCTGTTTGAAAATGGAATGGATCAGATGTCGGATTCAGGAAGGGGCGGTCTTAATGAAGGTCTCTTACAGCGGGAAGGATTTCAAGGTCGGCGAACATCTGCAGAACCGCATCATCGAGAAGCTGAGCCGGTTCGATCGGTATTTCGGCGAGGATGCGGTTGCGCACGTCACGGTCCGCGCGGAAGGGGAGATGAAGCGGATCGACGTCACGATCAAGGTGCAGCGTCATCTCTACCGGGCCGAATGCGAGGCGGAGGACGTCTTCAGCGCGATGGACCTCGCCGTGGAGGTGATCGAAGGACAGATCCGCAAGAACAAGACGCGTTTTGAAAAGAGAATCCACGACTACGCTTATATGAAGGAATTCCTCAAGTCGACGCCGGACGAGGTGGAAGTGGCCGAAGGCCGCATCATCCGTCGCAAGTCGTTCGAGCTCCAGCCGATGGACGCCGAAGAGGCGGTCCTTCAGATGGAGATGCTGGGGCACAGCTTCCTTCTGTTCCATGATCAGGAAACCGACAAGGTCTGCGTCGTCTACAAGCGCAAGGACGGGAACTACGGGTTGATCGTCCCGGCGTGACGGACCACAATCATAGGTCACAGGAGAGGGTCGGCCCGAAGGGACCGGCCCTCCTTCATGCCCTTCGCCCTCGGGTGTGGTACAGTATAAGGGTGGGCGATGATGTCCGCGGTTAGGGGTGGAAAATGGATCTCTTCGATCTGGTCCACGGTGGTGTCGGCGATGATGGAGGAGCAGAGGGCGTTGCCCCTCGCAAAGCGTATCCTTCGCCGGAGGAACTCCTCGCCGACCTGAACCCTGAACAACGCCGGGCCGTCCTCCATGAGAAGGGACCCCTGCTGATCCTCGCCGGCGCCGGATCCGGCAAGACCCGTGCCATAACGCACCGGATCGCCTATCTGGTCCGTGGACGCAATGTCCCGCCGTCCGGCATCCTCGCGATCACCTTCACGAACAAGGCGGCCAACGAGATGAAGAGCCGCGTCGACGACCTCGTCGGTCCGATCTCCAGCTACATGTGGGTCGGGACCTTCCATGCCATGATGATGCGCGTCCTGCGTCGCCATATCGAACTCCTCGGCTTCGAGCGCGGATTCACCGTGCTCGACTCCGACGACCAGCACAGATCCGTGCGGGCCTGCATCCTGGACCTCACCATCGACGAGAAGGTCTTCCAGCCGCGCGCGGTGCACGCCGCGATCAGCCGCGCCAAGAACGAGCTCCAGAGCGTCGAGGAGTATGCGTCCCTGGCTGGAGCGGACTTCCGCCTCCAGAAGATCGCCGAGGTCTACCGGCTCTACCAGGAACGCCTTCGCCGCAACAACTCGCTCGACTTCGACGATATCCTGACCTACTCCGTCGAACTCTTCGAACGCTTCCCCGACGTCCTCGCAACCTATCAGAACCGGTTCCTCCATGTCATGGTCGATGAGTACCAGGACACGAACCGCGCCCAGTATCTCCTCGTCAGAATGTTGGCTGCGAAGCACGGAAACCTCTGCGTGGTCGGTGACGACGACCAATCGATCTACGCCTTCCGCGGCGCCACGGTGCGCAACATCCTCGACTTCGAGAAGGACTTCCCGAAGTGTGCCGTGATCAAGCTCGAGCAGAACTACCGGTCCACGAAGATGATCCTCGATGTCGCGAACCACGTGATCTCCAACAATCAGGGTCGCAAGGACAAGAAGCTGTGGACGGAATCCCTGGCCGGCGAGAAGGTCTCCTTCCTGGCTCCGACGGATCAGCATGCCGAGGCTGACTACATCACCGAGGAGATCAAGCGCCTCGTCGACGCCACGACCGACACCACGCGCCATTACCGGGACTTCGCCATCCTGTATCGCCTGAACGCCCTGTCCCGAAACCTGGAGGAGGCCCTGAATCGACGGGGCATCCCCTACCGCATATATGGCGGCGTCCGCTTCTACGAGCGCCGTGAGGTCAAGGACTGCGTCGCATACCTCCACCTGATCGCGAACCGCCTGTCCGACATCGCCTTCGAGCGCGTCGTGAACGTACCGAAGCGCGGCATCGGAGATGCGACCCTCGAAGCCGTCGCCAAGGTGGCGCTGGAGCGCGGGGTCGGAAGGATGGATGCCTGCGGGCTTGCGGCCGTGGAGCCTTCGCTCGCCCGGATGTCAGCCCGATTGATGCACTTCCACGAGCTGATCCAGGATTTCCGGGCTCGTCTCGGAGAAAACGCGATGCGGCTTGCCGAATTCGTCGAATATGTACAGAACGAGTCGGGACAGCTGCAGGAACTGATCGACCAGAAGAACCAGCAGAAGTCCCTGGAGGAGACCGACCGCGTCGAGAACCTCAAGGAACTGATTTCCGTGGCCGTCGATTACGAAAAGGCACTCGACGCCGAGCGCGCGTCCCTGGCGCAAGGACTTCCCGAAGGAGTCCACCCCGACGATCGTGAAGCCCCTCCGTCGGACCTGTCGGGAATCCTGAACGGATTCCTGGAACAGGTGGCGCTCTATTCCGATACGGACGCGATGGACGATACCAAGGACTTCGTCCGCCTGATGACCATCCACAGCGCAAAGGGTCTCGAGTTCCGCACGGTCTTCCTGGTGGGGGCCGAGGAGGGACTCTTCCCTGGGTTCCGGTCCATGGATAACGAAGCCGATATCGAGGAGGAGCGCCGCCTCATGTACGTCGCCATCACCCGTGCGCGCGAGTCCCTTTATATCAGCGCCGCGAAGACGCGCCTCGTGTTCGGCCAGACCCGCAGCTACATGCCATCGCGCTTCGTGAAGGAGATTCCCGAGGACCTCCTCCTGCTGGTCGACACCGCCGTCCGCACCCGGAGCTTCCTCATGGAGAAGACGGCCAATGCCGCCCGCGCACGTGCGGAGCGTCCCGGCCGACCTCCCGAACTCACGGGCACGGGCTCTGCATTCCAGGTCCCCGTGATCAGGACCTTCACTCCGCCGCGCTTCGGCAAGACCCCCGCCGGCATGACGGCAGGCGCAGGATCCGTTGCCGGGGTGCTAGGGGCGGACGACATCGCGAAGGGAGACCGGGTGGTCCACGCCCGATTCGGCTCCGGGAAGGTTTCGGATAAGGAACCGGTCGCCGGGGATGCGATTCTCGTGATCGAATTCGATGACGTCGGCGCGAAACGGCTCATGGCCAAGCAGGCGAATCTGGTCCGGGAGACCTGACCAGGCTTCCACGAAGAAAAGAAAGGGAGTCCCATGGAGACGTTCACTTCGCGCGATATCGCGCGCACCATCGACCACGCCGTCCTGAAGCCGGACGCCACGCTCTCGGACGTACGGAAGGCCTGCGCCATGGCCCGGCGCCTCGAGATCATGTCGGTCTGCGTCCGCCCCTCGGATGTTCCCGTCGCCTTCGAGGCTCTCGTCGGTAGTGGGACGCTGGTCTCCACCGTCATTGGATTCCCCCATGGAACCACGTCGACCGCGGCCAAGGTGGCCGAAACCCGTCAGGCCTTTGCCGACGGCGCGCTCGAAGTCGACATGGTCCTCAACATCGGACGGCTCCTTTCCCGAGATGACGCGTACGTCGAGGGCGACATCCGCGCGGTCGCGGAAGAAGCCCACCGTTGTGGCGGCATCCTGAAGGTGATCTTCGAGACATCCTATCTGGACGACGAGCGCAAGACCACCGCATGCAGGCTTTCGACCCGCGCGGGTGCGGACTTCGTCAAGACCTCGACCGGGTTCGCCGGAGGCGGCGCCACGATACCCGACCTCGTCCTGATGCGTCGGGAGAGCGGTCCTGCCCTCGGCGTCAAGGCGTCCGGCGGCGTGCGCGACCTCGCGGCCGTCCTGGCCGCGATTTCCGTAGGCGCGACCCGCATCGGAACCTCCTCGACCGAGGGAATCCTGAAGGAGGCGGTCGAGCTCGAGGCGACGGGAGCCCTTGTCCTTCCGACCCGGGCAGCCACGCTGGCGCAGCAGGCCGCGATCCCGAAGTCCGACCGATACTGACTACGGCTTGTACCGGCCGCTACGGCCGAGTATGATGGCCAAGACACGAGGGGAGCTGGCGCGAGGCCGGCTGAGAGGGCGCTTCGACAAGCGCCGACCCTGCAACCTGATCCGGGTAATGCCGGCGGAGGGACGTTGTTCCGTCAGTTCATGACGACACGCCTTCCGTCGGGCCCTCGAACCGGACGCAAGGAAAGGATGTCCGTCATGCAGAACGCCACCACTCCTTCTCCAACCCATACCGTCCAGCAGCAGCGGGAGACCACGCGCGCTCTCGCCTATGGAGGCATGGCCATCGCTCTTGCCGCCGTGCTTTCCATGATCGTCGTCTGGAAGATGCCCCAGGGAGGCACGATCACCGCCGCTTCGATGCTCCCGCTGATCTTCTTCGCTCTTGCTTTCGGCGTTCGCTGGGGTATCCTTGCCGGTTCCGTCTTCGGAGGAATCCAACTCCTGCTTCCGGGAGCCTTTCTTGTCCACCCGGTGCAGGTCCTGCTCGACTACCCCCTCGCCTTCGCCGCGCTCGGCCTCGCCGGCCTCTTCGCCCTGCCGGCCGCGAAACGTGCGGAAAGCCCCGAGCTGCTGCGGCGCGTCGCCCGACTGCCTCTCTTCGCGCCGGTCCTCGGGACGCTGCTGGCCATGGCCGCCCGCACGCTCTGCCACGTCCTCTCCGGAGTCGTGTTCTTCGCCTCCTATGCACCCGAGGGACAGGCCGTCTGGCTGTATTCTCTCGTCTACAACGGTGCGTACATGCTCCCCGAGGCCTTGGTGACCGCCGGACTCCTGACTGCCTTCCTTACGGGACTGCGCAGGACGTGGAAGCGCCCATGAAATCAGATTCCTGTGCTATAATTTGACGGACAAAGCATATCTGGAGGGCTTCGGATGACCCGCGTCGCAATCGCCGCCTGCCCCGACTACTCGGACGAAAAGGTGGAGGCCGCCGTTTCGGCACTCTTCGCTTCGCTGTCCGATGAAATCCGGGTCGAACCGGGGGAGCGCATCCTCCTGAAACCGAATTTCCTCTCGGCCGCGCCACCGGAGCGCGCCGCGACCACGCACCCCGCCGTCTTTCGCGCTGTCGCCCTCGCCCTCGCGGCAAAGGGCGCCGTACTTTCCTACGGGGACTCTCCAGGTATCGAATCACCGGAGCGCGTCGCACGGGTGAGCGGCGTGGGCGCCGTCGCGGAGAGGCTGGGAATCCCGCTGGCCGATTTCGATGCCGCCGAAGAAGTCGCGTTCCCCGAGGGTCAAGCCCTGACCCGCTTCCGAATCGCACGGAGCGTCCTCGAGGCGGACGGGATCGTCAACCTTCCCAAGTTCAAGACCCATGCGCTCGCCTCCTTCACCGGTGCCGTCAAGAACCTGTTCGGCTGCGTGCCCGGGACCTACAAAGCGAAGGAGCACGTCCGCTTCCCCAACGCCGAATTCTTCTCCGCCATGTGCGTCGACCTCGCAAGGGTTCTCCGCCCCCGCTTGAATGTCATGGACGCGGTCATCGGCATGGAGGGCAACGGCCCGCGGAATGGAACTCCTCGTGCCATCGGCCTGCTGTTCGCCTCGACCGACCCCGTGGCCCTCGACGCCGTCGCCGCGGCCGTCGCCGGACTTTCCCCCGACCAGGTCCCCACCACCCGCATCGGCGGGGCGAATGGACTCGGCGAGTGCGACCTGCGACGCATCGAAGCGGTCTATTTCGCCGAACCGGCCCGACGCGAGGTATCGCCGTGGACCGCCCCCGCCGCCGAAATCGTCGCAACGCTTCGGATTCCGGATTTTCATCTTGCCGACGCGGCCCATTCCACGGTGAACCACATCGTCGGAGGACTCAGCGGCAGGGGACTCCGCCGACTCGTGCTCAACCGCCCCACCATCGATTCCCAGCGCTGCACGAAGTGCGGCATCTGCGTCGAGACCTGCCCATTGGAACCCAAGGCCCTCGAAGCCGAGATCCGCCGCAGCGTGCCGACCTACGACTACACCTCGTGCATCCGCTGTTTCTGCTGCCAGGAGGTCTGTCCCTCCGGCGCCATCGACGTCCGCCCGGCCCCGTTCGGATTCCTGATCGGCCGTAGGATACGGTAGGGGGGAGAGACCGATGCTTCCCAGAGAGATACGCGAAGCCCAGGAGAATGCCCTGTCTCCGCTTGCCGCCCGCAGTACGTTGTCCCGGGGCCGCCTGACGCCCGAGACGAAATGCGACGTGCGATCCGATTTCGAACGCGACTCCGGTCGCATCCTCTACTCGCTCGACTTCCGACGGCTGCGCCACAAGACCCAGGTCTTCTTCAACCCCCAGAACGACCATATCTGCACCCGCATGGAGCACGTCCTCCATGTCGGCTACATCGCGAATACGATCGCCCGCTCGCTGGACCTGAATCCCGAGCTCGTGCACGCGATCTCCCTCGGTCACGACCTCGGACACGCCCCTTTCGGCCACAGCGGCGAACGGCGGTTGAACACGCTTCTCCAGAAGGTCGACCCAGCCCTTTTCTTCGAGCACGAGGCCCATAGCCTCCGTGTCGTGGACCTGCTTTCGGGGCACCCCACCATGGGGTCGGAGGAAACGGTCGACGATGGAAGAGGGGGACTCAACCTGACCTTCGAGGTGCGGGACGGGATCGTGAGCCATTGCGGCGAGACCTATTCCGAGAACCGCCTGCACCCGGACCGTTCCAAGACCGAGGCCGACCTGCACGGCCCGCGCGCCCGGCGGGGCATGCCGGGAACGCTCGAGGCCTGCGTCGTGCGGATCTCCGACAGGATCGCCTATGTCGGGCGTGACATCGAGGATGCCGTGCGTGCCGGCATCATGGCCTCCGAGGATATCCCGACGGAGATCGCTTCGATTCTCGGCCGGTCGAACGGGGAGATCATCGACACCCTCGTCACCGACATCATCCGGAACAGCCGCGGCCAGGACGAGATCGCGCTCGGCACCGAAGTGGGGGAAGCCCTGGAAGCCCTGCTCCACGACAATCTCGACCGTATCTACAAGTCGGAGAAGATCAAGCGCTATGAAAAGACCGCGGACAACATCATCGATGGCCTGTTCGATTCGCTGCTTCCGGTAGCCCAGGACCCCGAGCGTCCCGTGGACGGCAACAACCGCGTCCTGCGCGGCTTCGACACGTTCCTCCGCGAGCGGCGCGGAGGAGCTGGCGCGCCGCCGGCCCAGCGCGTCGCCGACTATATCGCCGGGATGACCGATTCCTTTGCGTCGAAGTGCTATGAAGAGATCTACTGGTTCTAGCCGGAAAGGAGGGAAGAGAGTATGAAGAGTCCTTTCTTCGCCATGATGCAGCGCATGCGCTACATCCGCCGCTGGGCGCTGATGCGCA
>CAZOHH010000077.1:0-10909 GCA_964579735.1 uncultured Oscillospiraceae bacterium
GGGTCGTTGGTTCGAGTCCAACTTGAGGAGCCAGAAGAGCCGGCAGAGATGCCGGCTCTTCTTCCGTTTGCAACCCCTTCCCGCATCCGCTACACTCCAATCGTCACCCACCCATGCCAGTTCGCGACATCCTGGCGGATCCGACGGTCCCAGGTACCGGAAACGGATCGAACAAAACTAAGGAGCGCCTCGTGAAGATGAACATCCGAAGCATCACCACCGGTGCCGTCATCGCGGCGCTATACGTCATCCTCTCCGCCGTCTTCGCGCCCATCAGCTTCGGCCAGGGATCCCTATTCGGTCTACCTGGCGTCCAGTTCCGTGTCGCGGAGATCCTGACCGTCCTGCCGGCCCTGACTTCTTCCGCCGTCCCGGGTCTTGCCATAGGGTGCCTGCTATCGAATCTTCTGATAGGAAACCTAGGACCGATCGATATCGTGCTCGGAACCTCCGCGACCCTGATCGCCGCGATCGGTGCAAGGGCTCTCCGAAAACATCCCTCTCTCGTCCCTCTTGCTCCCATCATCGTCAATGCTCTGATCGTGGGCAGCTATCTTCCTTTTCTCCTTGATATCGACATGGCCATCCCCCTGAGCATCGCTGTCGTCGCAACGGGCGAAACCGTCGTCGTCTACCTGCTGGGCCTTCCAATGCTGTATACGCTTCGACGCATCAGTCAGAAGACGGACCTCTTCGGCGAATAGCCGGGTACCCCCCGAAAGGAGTCCAAGGAATGGAAATGCCCCTTCTCCAGTTACTCGAATTCCTAGGCCGCGTGCTTTTCGCGGCTCTCCTCGGAGGGCTTGTCGGATGGGAACGCGAACACATCGCACGTCCGGCCGGGCTTCGCACGCATATGCTCGTCTGCGTCGGCTCCGCCCTGGTCATGGTCGTCTCCGCGGCCCTTGCGGCACGCGGCGACGCCAACGTCGACGTGACCCGCATCGGGGCGCAGGTCGTCAGCGGCATCGGCTTTCTCGGCGCAGGCACCATCATCAAGGAAGGCCCGTCCGTCAAGGGCCTGACCACCGCCGCCAGCCTCTGGGCCATCTCCTGCGTGGGCATCGCCGTCGGTGCAGGGTTCTATCTCCTGTCGGCGGCGACGACGTTCGCGCTGCTCGGCGTCCTGCGCTTGATGCATCGCGCGGAAAACAAGCTCAAGAATCGCAGTTTCACCTATGTCGTCGAGGCGGACCCTTCGGTCTTCGATTCCCGAAGTTTCACGGGCTTCCTCGATCAAGCCGGATACCATATCCAGGAACTCCGACTCGTTGAAAAACACACTGGCGATCGGTTGCGTATGCAGGTCGAGGTTCGGTTCCCGAACGACCGGGCATCGCGCGACACGCGCCGCAGCGAATTCGAAACCACTCTGCAGGGCTATCACGCCGTCTGCAACGTATATGACGCCTGAACGCGAGCGCATCCGTCCCGCCCGCAGGAAAGCCGCGCCTCCGACAGAGCGCAAGGCAGGCTCCTCGACATCCCACTATTTCGACAAGCAACCCGACGTGGCTAGTCGGCCGAAGGAGATTCCCACTCGAATCCAGGGAATCGATTTCACCTTCCAGACCGACAACGGTGTCTTCTCGAAGGGCCGAATCGATTTCGGCAGCAACCTGTTGATCGACGCCGCCGCAGTGGACCTGAAGAAGGCGGGCATCCGCAAGGGACGGCTGCTCGACATCGGATGCGGGTACGGACCGATCGGAATCGCCCTGAAGCGCATTTTCCCAGCCATGGAACCCACGTTGTCGGACGTGAACGAGCGGTCCTTGAAACTCGCGAAGAAGAACGCTGAGCACAACGGCGTGAAGGCCGCTGCCTTCGTCCTATCCGATGCCTTTTCGAAACTGCCGGGTCCTTTCGACATCGTCGTGACCAACCCGCCCGTCCGTGCGGGCAAGGCAACGGTGCATGCGTTCTTCGAAGGTGCCTTCGAACGGCTCGTGACCGGAGGACGGCTGTATGTCGTTCTCCAGCGCAAGCAGGGCGCACCTTCCGCGACCGAAAAGCTCGAGGCGATATTCGGCAATTGCGAGGCGATCGAAAAGGATGGCGGGTACCGGGTCCTGCGTTGCATCAAGAAAGATGTAACCAACGGACTTTAGTCATAACGCTTCGCATGCGAAAATGCTTCGACAGGATCTGATGTCGTCGTTACGCAAGGAGGAAGCCCGATGCGCCACCGAAATACAATATCCCTCGTGCTGATCGCAGCCACCATGGTCCTGCTGACCTCGTGCGCAAAGCCGGAGACGTCTCCAGGACTTACGCCAGCAGTCGTCCACTTCCCCGTCATGCAGGTAGCGTATGTGGACGGTGCGGCGAAATATACCGAAGTCAAGGATTTCAACAAAACGGTCACCGAGTCCACGATTCCGGTCTTCGTCGACTTCTGGGCCACATGGTGTCCTCCTTGCAAGCTCAGCGGACCCTTCGTCGAAACGCTCGCGAAGGAGTACGAGGGCCGCATTCTTATCCTCAAAGTGGATGTCGATGACATGAACACCCTCGCATCCTCGTTCAATGTCCAGTCCATCCCATCCTTCTTCACGATCCGCGACGGCACGATTCAGGACAGTGTCGTGGGATATGCCCCCTCTCTGGACGACCAGATCCGGGCTATGATCGACGCAACCCTCTCGTAGTCGCGATTCGAAAACATCCCACCTTTTCAGGCACCTCTGTTATGATGGATGCGGAGGTGGAGTCAAGATGTCGCTAGCTTCAGAGACCACCCGTCTGATCGATGCCGTTTTCTTCAATGCGTCCCAGGAAGGGCGAAGCACCCTTCACGAACACGAGGTCTACGCGCTGCTTTCCGCACTCGGCCTCGACGTGCCTTTCTACCGGTTCGTCAAGACTCCCGAAGAGGTCACCGGTGCGATGCTTTCGCGCTTCCCTGGCGGCTCGGTGATGGTCAAGACGGTCTCCCGGGACCTATCGCACAACCAGAGATTCGGCGGGGTGAAGAAGGTCGCTTCAGCAGACCCGTTGTTCGTGCGCTATGTCATGCACAGCATGCGGGAAGAAGTGCTCGGGCATTTCCCGGTAGGGGAGAAGCCTCGCATCGACGGATTCCTCGTCGTCGAGTTCGCGAAGTTCACCCAAGCCCTGGGCAACGAGATCCTCATCGGCTTGAAGGACGACGGAAACTTCGGCCCCGTTCTGACCTTGTCCAAGGGTGGGGACGACGCCGAGTTCTTCTCCAAGTACTACGATCCGGCGAATCTCTTCCTGGCACCCATATCGGCGCAGGAAGCCCGCGACGCGATGCGGAACATCAAGATCCGGCACAAGTTCGCCGATGCCGGGCATCCCGAATACATCGACCACATCGTCGAGTCTCTGGTCGCCATCGGAGAACTTGGCGCCCATTACGCTCCTCATCCGACGGACCCACCGGCTTTCTTCCTTCGTTCCTTCGACGTGAACCCCTTCGTCTTCACGGAGGACAGCCGATTCATCGCGGTCGACGGCTTCGCCGAATTCGAGCCCGCAGCCAGTTCCGCGCGCCGTCAGCGCCGTCGCGGAGCAGTTCCGGAGAGTTTCTTCGCTCCGAAGGGCATCGCCGTGATCGGCGTCTCCCATGACACCAGCAAGTACAACATGGCTCGCATGATCGTGGACCTGTTGCTCGACCTGGGGCGCGACGACCTGTTCCTCGTGAATCCGAAGGGCGGCTCGGTCTCCATAGGGGGCAAGGAGTGGTCGCTGTATTCCAACCTCGCCGATATCGACGCCCCCTACGACCTCGTGGTATACGCGGCTCCAGGCAAATCGACGCTGTCCTTCCTCGCCGAGGTCCCGGAGGGCAAGGCCGTGGTGGTCGTGTCCGGCATTCCCGGCGACATGAACTATTCGGAGTTCTCCCAGCGCGTGCACGAGATGCTGCCCCGTCGTACCCGTGTGATCGGACCGAACGGCATGGGCGTCTTCTATGCACCTGGCGAGGACAGTCTCGGCGTCAACACCCTGTTCATCGGCGAAGAACGACTGAAGCTAGGCTATGGTCCCATGAGCAACGCCGCGTTGTTGACGCAGAGCGGCGGGATGGCCATATCCTTCATTGAGCGCACCCAGTTCGCCCCCATCTTCAAGGCCATCGTGAGTTTTGGAAACAAGGTGGACGTGGATTTCCCGGATCTCGTGGAATTCTTCTCCGAACGCAAGGGCGTCGACGTGATGTCCCTCTATGTGGAGGGGTTGGATCCGGGCGAGGGACGCCGCTTCTTCGACGTGGCGAAGCGTTCCACCAAACCCCTGATCGTCTACAAATCAGGGCGAACCGAGGCGGGCGTGAAAGCGGCGGCCTCGCATACCGCATCCATGACGGGAAGCTATGAGGTCTTCCAGGCGGCGTGCCTGCAAGCCGGCGTCGTGCTGACGGAGGACCTGTCGGATTTCTACAACTACACGAAGGCATTCTCCATGCTGAGCCACAAGAAACCTCACGGACGTCGCGTCGCCGGCATCGTGAACGCCGGTCTGGATGCCACGATGGGCGCCGATACGCTGAACTACATCTCGCAGGCCGTCTTCACTCCGAGGACGGTGGAGCGGATCAAGGCGCTCAACACGCATGGACTCGTCGATACCAGTACATCCTTCCTCGACCTGACTCCCATGACGGGGGACGTCATGTTCGCCGGGTTCGTGGAAGCCGCGCTGGCGGACGAAGGTGTCGATTGCGTCTTCATCGCCGTGGTTCCGCACATTGAGAACCTCAAGACCATGGGACCGGGGATGAACGACCCGGATGCGCTCGGACCCCTGCTCGCTGGCCTCGGAAAGAAATACGACAAACCGGTGGTGGTCTCGGTGAACGCAGGAGGTCATTATCAGGACTTCATCCGGAAGATCGAGGAGAGCGGCTTGCCCGTTTTCGGCGACATCCGTTCCGCGATCCGGGCGTTGGACGCCTTCGTGGAGTACTGGGACAGGAGGGCGGATCATGGATGAAAGACTCGTACCCATAGCGGAACGGCTGAAAGGCATGCGCGACGTGATCGGCGTCGGCACGGCCGAGATGGCCTGTGCGACGGGAGTATCCGAAGAGGAGTACATCGCCTGCGAAGAGGGCCGCCGCGACTTCACGTTCACATTCCTCTACAAGGCCGCCGCGCACTTCGGAATCGATCTGACGGAGCTGCTGACGGGCGAGTCGCCACATCTTTCGACCTACGCGATCGTCCGGAAAGGGGAAGGCCTCCCGCTCCAGCGACGCACGGGATTCACCTACGGCAGCCTCGCACACCGCTTCCGGCACCGCAGGGCCGAGCCGATGCTCGTCCGCGCGCCTGCGACGGTTAACGGCTCCTTGATCGAGATTCCCCTGAGCCGTCACGAGGGACAGGAGTTCGACTATGTCCTCGAGGGAAAGCTCCGCTTCCGAATCGGAGAACACGAGGAAGTGCTCGGGCCCGGGGACTCGGTGTACTACGATTCGGGCTGCGGCCATGGCATGGTCGCACTTGATGATGACTGCACCTTCCTGGCGGTCGTGATGGAGCGACGCGGGGAGGACACGAGCGATGCCTGAACTTCATAAGGACTATATCCAGGAGATCTTCGACGCGGACGGTTCTCTGACTTCGGTCGCGTTCACGATACCGACGGACTTCAACTTCGCATACGACGTGGTCGACCGGATCGCACGGGAGCAGCCGGGACGGCGGGCCATGCAGTGGTGCGATGTCAAGGGCGACGAAAGACTGATCTCCTTCAACGATATCCGTCTGGATTCGGACCGCGCCGCCTCCTACTTCCAGAGCCTCGGCATCGGCCGCGGAGACCGCGTGATGCTGATTCTGAAACGGCACCATGAATTCTGGCCGTGCGCCATGGCACTCCACAAGCTCGGTGCCGTATGCATCCCGGCGACTCACCAGTTGCAGGTCAAGGATCTCGTCTACCGCTTCCAATCGGCGTCGGTCAAGGCCGTCGTCTGCACGGCGGTCGGGGAGATCTCCACGCACGTGGAGGATGCCTGCAGGGCTTGTCCGTCCGTCGAGATGCGGGTTCTCGTACGAGGCGCGCGTGAAGGGTGGCATTCCTTCGAAGAGGGCACGGCCGCCGCCGCGCCGTTCGTGCGCCCGACCGGCACCGCAGCGCCGGTCGTCACCGATACGATGCTTCTATACTTCACGTCGGGCACGACCGGCATGCCCAAGATGGTCGTCCACGACTTCAGCTACCCCATCGCGCACATCGTCACCGCCAAGCACTGGCACAACGTCGACCCGGAAGGGCTTCATTTCACAGTGGCCGAGACGGGCTGGGCCAAGTCCGCCTGGGGCAAGCTCTATGGGCAATGGCTGATGGAAGCGGGCATCTTCGTCTTCGATTTCGACAAGTTCGTCCCGGCCGAGCTTCTTTCGCGCATCGAGAAATATCGTGTCACGACCTTCTGCGCTCCCCCTACGATCTACCGTTTCCTGATCAAGGAGGATCTTGCCCGCTATGACCTCTCGTCTCTCCAGTACGTGACCATCGCCGGTGAAGCCCTGAACCCCGAGGTCTACGAGCAATTCCGCGCGGCGACCGGCCTCAAGCTGATGGAGGGATTCGGCCAGACCGAGACGACCGTACTCATCGCGAATTTTCCGTGGATGGAGCCGAAACCCGGATCGATGGGCCGACCTTCCCCGATGTATGGAATCCTTCTTTCGAGCGAGGGCGGGCAAGAGGTCTCTCCCGGGCAAGTCGGCGAGATCTGCGTCGTGACGGGTGCCGAGCGTCCGATCGGCATGTTCGGCGGCTACCACGAGGAACCCGAACGCACCGGGCAGGTCTGGCACGATGGCATATACCACACCGGCGACATGGCGTGGAAGGACGAGGACGGCTACTTCTGGTACGTGGGTCGAAGCGACGACATCATCAAGAGCTCCGGCTACCGCATCGGTCCCTTTGAAGTCGAAAGCGTCCTGATGGAGCATCCGGCTGTCCTGGAGTGCGCCGTGACCGGCGTCCCCGACCCCGTGCGCACCCAGCTCGTGAAGGCGACGGTGGTTCCCGCCAAAGGCTACGCACCCACGGAGGCGCTCGCCCGCGAGCTCCAGGAATACGTGAAGACGCACACCGCCCCTTACAAGTACCCGCGCATCCTCGAGTTCGTCACCGAACTTCCCAAGACCATCAGCGGCAAGATCCGGAGAACCGAGATCCGGCAGCAGGACAGAAGCAGGGAGGAAACGACATGACGACGGAATCGATCTGGCTGGAAGCGAAGGATGGAGCGAAACTGTTCACGAAGGTGTTCCGACCGGAGACCCAGCCGGTGGGGTGCATCGCCATGGTCCACGGATATGGCGAACACACGGGGAGGTATCTGCGCGTCGCCGAGTTCTTCTGTGACCGCGGCTACGTGTTCGCGATCCATGACCAGCGCGGGCACGGCAAGTCGCCGGGGAAGCGCGGCGTCGCACCTTCGTACGGGACACTGACCACGGACATCGACCTCGTCCTCGCCTGGCTCGAGTCGAAGCATCCCGGTCTGCCCGTCTGCCTCTACGGCCACAGCATGGGGGGAAACCTTGCACTCAGTCGTGTCGTCGCCGACGACCTGCCCGCATCCGTTCGCTGCGTCGTCGCCGGAAGCCCCTGGCTGCGTCTTGCGAAGGACCCACCGGCCTTGACGGTCCTCATGGCGAAGATCATCTCGAAGATCATCCCGGACTTCACGGCCAAGAGCACGCTCGCCATCGATGACCTGACCCGTTCCGAGACCGTCCGAGCGGAAACGAAGGCCGACCCCGACTACCTCGACGATATCGGCGCCCGGATCTTCCAGGAGATCACGGCGAATGGGGAAAGGATCCTCGCCGAAGCCGACAAGGTGCGCGTCCCGCTCTACGTGATGGTGGGAACCCACGACCTGGTCGTCTCCCAGGCTGCCGTAGAGGCCTTCATCAAGGACTGCGGCATTCGCTGCGAATCCCGGATCTGGCCTGAATTCTATCACGAGCTTCACAATGAGCCAGGAGGCGAGCAAGTGCTGATGGAGGTCACCGCTTTCATCGACCGCGCCATGAAGGTCCAACGGGGATAGCCGGACATGGAGTACCTATCCTTCACCTCGATCGGTCAGGACAGCCACCGCTTCGTTTCGTCCCCGCAGGGGGACCGTCCCCTTCGTCTCGGCGGAGTGACGATTCCCGATGCGCCCGCGCTCGAAGGGAACAGCGATGCGGACGTGCTGCTTCATGCTCTTGCCAATGCCGTTTCGGGATTGACCGGGGTGAACGTGCTCGGTGAGGTCGCCGACCACATGTGCCTTGACCAAGGGGTGACGGACAGTGCCGCCTACCTGGCGAAGGCGATGGAGTCCCTGGGCGATATCGCGCTCACGCATCTCTCGGTCTCGGTCGAGGCGCAGCGGCCTCGGTTGGCCGGGTTCGTCCCCTCCATCCGCCGAAGGCTGTCGGAGCTGACAGGCTTGCCCGTGGAGAGCATCGGCCTCACCGCGACAAGCGGGGAGGGACTGACGGACTTCGGACGGGGGCTCGGGATTCAAGTGCTCTGCATCCTCAGCGCTCGGAGACCCTACCGAAACTAGCGGCTCGTTCCACCCTTATGTCCGCGTGCCAGCGCATGCGCGACCTCGAGGTCCTCGGGGGTCGTGATCTTGATGTTCCGATAATCGCCTTCGACGAGTCGGACCGGGAGTCCGGCCGCTTCGGCAAGAGAGGTGTCGTCCGTGCCGACGAACCCCGTTTCATCAGCGTGCTGAAGAGCCTTTCGCAGAGCCGGTAGCAAGTAGGCCTGCGGAGTCTGGACGGCCCAGACCGAAGTGCGGTCCGGAGTGGAGAGCACGAACCGCGAGCCGTCTACGATCTTCACCGTGTCCTTGACCGGAACGGCGGCGGCGCACACGCCGGACTCAAGAGCTCCGTCGATGCATCGGTCGATGATTTCGGCGGAGACGAAGGGGCGGGCCCCATCGTGGATGAGGATCACGGTCGGGATGGCGGTGTCGATCGGGCTGGCTTCCTCGGCCATGGCGGCCTCGAGGCCGCGTCTCACGGACTCCTGGCGGGTGGCGCCGCCCGTGACGACAGCGCGGATCCGGGCGGGCGCATAGGATTGGCAGAGCGTGCGCATCGCCGCTTCCTCACCCGCAGTTGCGACGACGACGATCGCGTCGACCCGCGGGTGGTCGGCGAAAGCGCAGAACGTACGTGCGACGACCGGGATTCCGTCGATGGCAAGAAACTGCTTGTTGACCGCGGTCTTCATGCGCGAGCCGGTTCCGGCGGCGGGAAGGACCACAAGGACCCTGCAGGGTGTATCAGAGACAGACATCCAGTGCCTCCCCGACCGTATCCACGTAGATCAGGTCGATCCCGTCCGGAGTGGAGCTTCGTTCCATCGACCGGCGGCAAGCGCCGGGAAGGATGCAGCACGTGAATCCAAGCCTGGCCGATTCGATGACGCGCCGCTCGGGGTGAGCGACCGGGCGGATTTCACCTGTGAGGCCGACTTCGCCGAACAGGACGGTTCCGGCGCGGACCGCGCGATTCCGAAAACTGCCGGCTACGGCGGCGACCACGGCAAGGTCGCTCGCTGGTTCGTCGATCTGGAGTCCTCCGACGACGTTCACATAGGCATCCATGTTTCCGAGACCGATCGGCGTCTTCTTCTCGAGGACCGCCATGAGCATCGTGACGCGACCTGCATCGAACCCCTGGGCCATGCGGCGGGGGGAGGGATAGACGGAAGGGGAGAGGAGGGCCTGGATCTCGACCAGCAAGGGCCGAGTTCCCTCCATGCAGGCGGTCACGACCGACCCCGGGACATCGGTGGCGCGCCCGGAAAGCATGGCCTGGGAGGCGTTGTCGACTTCTTCGAGCCCTGTGTCGCGCATCTCGAAGATTCCGAGCTCGTCCGTGGCGCCGAAACGGTTCTTGACGGCCCGAAGGATGCGGTAGGTGCCGTGGCGATCGCCTTCGAAGTAGAGCACGGTGTCGACCATATGCTCCAGCACGCGGGGACCGGCGATCGCCCCGTCCTTGGTGACATGGCCGACGAGGACGATCGTCGTGCCGAGGCTCTTCGCCACGCGAAGGAGTCCGGCCGTGACCTCACGCACCTGCCCGACGCTGCCGGGAGCGGAATTCAGATCGTCGGAGTACATCGTCTGGATGGAGTCCACGACGGCTAGAACCGGTCGTTCGGCGTCGATCGCACGAGCAACCGCTTCGAAGGAAGTCTCCGCGAGCAGTCGGATCCGACCGGACATCGCACCCAGCCGCTCGGCGCGAAGCCGCACCTGCTGAGGGGATTCCTCGCCGGATACATAGAGCACCTTTCCCTCGAAAGCTCCCCGATCGCAGACCTGAAGAAGGAGAGTGGACTTGCCGATTCCAGGGTCGCCGCCGACGAGGACGAGCGAACCGCGCACGAATCCTCCACCGAGGACGCGGTCCATCTCCCGAATACCGGTCGCGAAACGCTGTTCGCTGCCGGCGGCCACGTCCAGAAGGTCCACCGCACCGCTTTTCTGGCCGGAGGCGGCTGCGGCGTCGACGGGAAGCCAACCTCGCGTCCCGCCGCCGTTCCCCGATTTTCCGGTGCTAGCGGCGGACGAAGTCGACCGTTCCTCGACGAGGGTGTTCCAGCCTCCGCATCCCGGGCATTTTCCCAGCCACCCCGCCGACTCGTATCCGCACTCCGTGCACAGGAATACCGTCTTCACTTTCGCCATGCCGTTCCTCCTTGGTCCATATCGTGATTATAGCGCCTTTGACCGGCGGGATGCTATGACCCGCTGGAAGCCATGTTCAAAGCTCCACGATGCCCAAAGGCATCGTACGTCTTTCGACTCCCCGTAGAACCCCCCGTAGAATCTTGGTTGATAGCAATCCTTAACTCCCATATGAATAAGTAACCTCCTGAAATGGGT
>CAZOHH010000078.1:0-10879 GCA_964579735.1 uncultured Oscillospiraceae bacterium
CGGGCTCCTTTGGAGATTTGACCTATTCTGCTTCTACGAAACTCGGGTTATAGCAGAGGCGAGCTTGGGAACATCCGCTGGCGCGAGTCGCACTTGAACCCCCCTTCGGACTCTGATAGCCTTGAAGTCGAGGCATGCATCGCATTTCCCCAGGAGGACCATGACGGAACCATTATCCATCGAACGACTCCGGGAAGAAGCCCGGCCCCGCATCGAAGCCCTCGCCGCGTCCCTCGCGGCCTGGCCCGGCGAGCCCTTCCAGAGCCACCGGAGCGCCTCCCAGCTCTACCACCGCCTCGAGTTCCTCGCCGACATCGGTCTTTCGGAACACTCCCCGGGTTGGCCGGACCTGTCCACCGTTCTCGACATGGTGATGGCCGATTCGTCTCCGGACGGCCCGTTCCGAGTCCCTGGCTGTATTTCCGTTAGCCACGGCGGGACGGGCAAGGTGATATCCGGCTGGGCGCTGTGCGACGCGCCGATCCTCGTCTATGCACTGGCGCAGCTGGGGCGGGCCGACGACCCACGCGTCCGCAAGGCGGTCGAGCACCTGCTCGGGCTCGTCCGTACGAACGGCTGGCCCTGCGTCGTCAGCCCCGAACTCGGAAAATTCCGGGGACCCGGCCGCAAGGACGATCCCTGTCCCTATGCGACGCTGGCCATGCTCAAGGCGCTGTCCGCGTTCGACGACCTGCGGGGATCCCCCGAAGCGGAGACCGGAGCGGGCGCACTTCTGGACCTCTGGGAGGCGAGCCGCGAGCGACACCCCTACATGTTCTTCATGGGGACCGACTTCCGGAAGTTGAAGGCTCCCTTCGTCTGGTACGACCTCCTGCACGTCGTCGAAGTCCTGTCCCGAATCCCCTCCGCCCGCACCGACGTCCGATTCCGGGAGATGCTCGCGGCCGTGCTCGCGAAGGCCGACGCGGACGGACGGTTCACGCCCGAGTCGGTGTGGACGTTCTGGAGCGACTGGGACTTCGGGCAGAAGAAGGCTCCGTCCGACTGGATGGGTTGGTTCGTCGCCCGAATCCTGGCGCGGTCCGGTGCCGCTGGATGAAGACGAACCGTCCGAGCCCCGTCCCGCCTCTCCCGCCTCGCCCCACGACTCCGCAACCCTCGCGCGGGTCTGTCGCTTCGCCGTCCGCTCGCCGTCGTCCGCCGCCGCGCCGCCGACGCGTCCCGCGCATCGTGCCCTTCCTCCTCGCCGCGGCAGGACTCGTCGTCCTCCTGCTCGTCCTGTTCCCACCGGGCGCCGGCCCCGGCGGCCAGCCGACCGGCACACCGGGCCCTTCCGGCTCGGCACTCTCCGGCACGCCCGGCGCGACCGGCGACCCCAGCCCCGAGCCCACCTGGTCCGCGACACGCCCCGCGACCGACCTCCCCGCGGACGCCGCGCTCGTCTTCACCGCCGACGGGCGCCCGCTTGTCTCCTTCGTCGAGACGTCCGGTGATTCCTCCGGAGAGCGCGTCTGGTACGCCTATGAAGCGGCCGCACGGATGCTCCGTCGCGCTCCGGTCGTCTGGGCTACGGTTCCTTTCGTCGGCCGCACCGTCCGCGTCGGACTCTTCCGCGAGAACGGCCGCACCCTCGCCCTGGCCTATGGCGATGGCGAAACGCTCCGCCTGTTCGAAGCCGCCGACGGCTCGCTCTTCTACACCGACATCTACGACGGCGTCTATCGCTTCGACCCGACCCCGCTCGTCGCTTCGGGCGGTGCGGCCGCCATCGAGATGCTCACCCCGGACCGCACGGCGGACGGCTTCGTGCGCGACACCCTTCTCGCGTTCGAGCGCTCCGACGGTTGGTCGCTCACCTGGGCCAATCGCCCGCGAATCTCCGAAGACCTGCGCTTCCTGGTCTACGCGACCGATCGCCGCGGCTTCCTCGAGGACGCGGACGTCCACCCCGATGTCCGACAGGTCCGCCTGTCCGACGGCGCCGATGTCGTCGTCGTCCAGGACGCCCGACCCGTGGGCTTCGTGGACGGCGTACTCATCTACGAGAAGAAGGACCGGAAGCTGTATCTGCGCGACTCGGGGGGCACCGACGGACCGGCTGAATCCGCCGAGGTGCGCTGGACCGGACTGCTCGACCAGTACGAACTGTTCGGAAAATGGCTCGTCTACACGCGGACCGACGGCGGTACGAAGCACTTCTTCAGCGCCTGCCCGGCGACTGCGGCCGGAAAGACCCCGATACGGTCCATCTCCTGTGCCGCGAAGGGCCGCATCGCGAACCTGTATCGAATGGCGCCCGACGGAGACACCCTGGGTCTCGTCTGGCTGACCGACCGCTCGAGCGTCGGCTCGGCGCGGCTCGTCGCGCTGTCCCTGGAAGACGGCACAGCCCGCGTGTACGACCTGAAGGCCGCTCTGGCGGGAGATGGCGCGGTCGACTCCTTCGGTTTCGAGGGCTGGGTCTCCGACCACGCCGTGCTGGTCGCGGTCGTAAGCGGTGGTCAGGAACCGAAGATGCGCATCGTGGACCTCGAGGACCTGACGCCCATGGCTGCATCGGCCGACCTGACGGTCCAGACGGAGGCGGTGGGATGATGCGCGCGTATCGAATGAGCGGCACGAGTCCAATGAGCGTCACGAGTCGAATCGGCCCGTCTCGGTCTTCCCGGATCCGTCGCTTTTACCGCGTCGCGGGAGCCGCCCTTCTCGTCGTGGTCGTCGCCGGCGGCGCGACAGCGGGGGTCGCGGTGCCATGCGTCGTCCTCGACGTCGTGAAGTACCGTACGACCTTCAAGGATGACCCGTCCACCCAGACGAACGACCTCGCGGACCGGATCTTCCAGTCGTTCTCGCTCGACGACCACGGACAGCTCGTCTACGACGAAGTCGGCAGCAAGTACAGCCAGCCGCGCACCGTATCCGGCGTCTCGAGCTTCACGACTCCGCACCGCGGCACCGACTTTTCGGTGCAATGGACCAACGAGGACTCCGACGTCCACGCCGTGGCCGACGGGACGCTGATCGCCACTCCAGACCCTTGGAAGATGGCCGAAAGGATCGACGGGACGCACTTCGCGGTCTTCATGCACGTACGCCCCCTGGCGGGATTCGCTTCGGGACGCGTCGTCGTGGCGGGGGAGAAGGTGGCGAGGATCGGCTTTTCCAACGAGAACGGCGGCTACAACGAGCACGTGCACTTCGGGATGACCTTGGACTCCGCGCTCGCCGTCTGGCGCCCGATCAGCCCGTTTTTCGCGCATGCGGCGGGGTGGCGGGGCGGCCGCGACCTCGAATTCATCTCTTTCCCCAAAGTGGATGAGGGAAATCGCCTGACCGTCGTCGCCTATACGCTGACCGGTGGCGCCTGGGCGAAACACTTCCAGGGGTGCAGCGCCGTATCGGTGTTCTACCGCAAGAAGGGCGCAACCGCCTGGCAGCGCGGCGAAGCCAGCGTCGTGGAGCGCTTTGCGACGGGGGCGGCGGACGAGCCCTGGGTGTGGGGATTCGACCTCGGGCAGGCCGGCGTCGCGGGCGATGCCATCCAGTGGTACCTCGTCGCCTACCGCGACCCGGACCACCCTCTCGACGACGGCTACGACATCACGATCGACGCGCACAACTTCGCGCTCTACCCAGCCGGGTTCGCGCACCCTGCCGACGTCGCCTCGGCCTACCCGTCAGGCAAGTCACCGCTGTTCGTCACGACGGTTCTGAATTAAGACGCTCCAGCGTATGTCGGAAAGACTTGTCGGGTGATATGCTGATCCGGAACTCGACTTCAATCAAGGAGAATAGCGAAGGTACATTGACGGGCCATGTATATTCATTATAATGAAATTAAATTCATTACAATGAAAGAAGGCATATCATGGAGCCGTGGAAGAGTTTCCTGTTCCAGAGAAATCCTCTCCTGATTCTATCCCATATCTCCATGCAAGGAGATAACGAGTTCCTATCCGCCCACGTCGCGAAGTCGCTTTCCATCAGCGTCGGCAGCGCCCATGCGATACTTCGCCGTTTCGAAGGGGAGGGACTGATATCGAGCCGCCGAATCGGGCACTCGCTCTTCTACAGAACTGTGCGACCCCACCCGTTCTGGAGCGCCTTTCGGGTATTCGACAACCTCGCGGCCGTATCTCCTCTCGTAGGGATTCTAGCTCCCCTCTCCAGAGAGGTCGTTCTTTTCGGGAGTTGTTCCCGCGGAGAAGATGACATGCAAAGCGATATCGACCTGCTGGTGGTCACGGACTCCGTAGGAACGAAGGCTGCAGAGGAAGTGACTCGCGCACCGATCGGGGGACGCCCCGTGAATGCGGTTGTACTGGATTACCACGCATATCTGGATCTGCAGGAGAAGGACCCGGTCTTCCACGGCGAAATCGTGAAGGGACTACGATTATGGGAGGCCACGGATGGGCGAACTGGAGGATCTGCTGCACTCAGGGCGCTTGAAGAAGGCCACAATCGCGGGTGACATCGTACGAAAGGAATTCAGGGCGGCGCGAAGCGACCTGGATTCATCCCGTGTAAGCCTTGAAAGCGGAAACACCAAATGGGCGACGATCCAGGCCTATTTCTCGATATTCCATGGTGCACGAGCCCTCATATTCCAGGAAGGCTACCGCGAAGAAAGTCATTCCGCGATGAAACGAGCATTGAAGATCCTGTTCGTCGATTGCGAGAAACTTCCGTCAAGCGTGCTCGATACGCTGGAACGCGGGATGAACCTTCGAGAGATCGCCGACTACAAGGAGGACTTCTCGGAACAGAGCGCACACCGACTGATTCAGGGAGTCGCGGAAGCGCTTGAAATCATCGAACCACTCATCATGCGTTGAATCAAAGCATCACACCTTCAGCAATCAGGGCGGCGCAGCTCCAGCCTCGTCCTTCTCCTTCTCCCGGGAACCCTCGAGGCGGCGGAGCAGCAGCATGGCGACCACGGCCAGGGCCATGACCGCGCTGACGATATTCCAGGACGCGCGGATTCCGACGGCGTCGTTCACGAAACCCATGACGGCGAATCCGAGCGACCAGCCCGCGCCGGCGATGAGCGAAACCGCGGCGCTGATCCGACCCCGGTGCGACGAGGGGGTCTGGTCGGCGATGAAGACGGGCATCAGGACCGTCACGACGATCTCCGCCACCGTGAAGACGAACATGCCGAAAAGGAAGGGCGGGAAGAGGCGGAATACGTCGAACCAGCCGAAGAGGAAGAACGAGAGCGTGAAGAGCGCGCCACCGAGGGAGATGGCGTAGAGGGGCCGCATCTTCTTCATCCAGTGCAGGAGCACGGGGGTGAGGGCGATGACGATGATTCCGTTCAGGCTGCCCAGTAGGCCGTGGTTGCGGGCGCCGTCCGCTCCGAACAGGTTGTTCATCTGGAGCGGAAGCAGGAAGCCCCACTGGGAATAGCAGAATTGGTAGAGCGCGTAGATCAGCGCGAAGAGCGGTAGAATCGGACGTTCGCGAAGGACCTTCCAGGCCGATCCCGTGACGGCCTTCTCCAGTTCGCGGCCTTCCATGGAGTCGGAGTCTGTGGTCTGTGGCTTCGTGTCCGGGACGTAGACCGCGATCAGGGCGAGGGAGATCAGCGTGGTGAGCGCATCTCCGGCGAAGACCCAGCGCAAGTCGTGCAGGAAGAGCAGACCCGCGAGCGTGGGACCGACGGCGAAGCCGAGGTTGAACCCCATGTAGATCAGGGAGAACGACTCCTTGCGGTTCTTCGGCTCGGTGAGGTCCATGGTCATCGCCTCGGCGGCGGGCTGACTCATCGCGCCGATGAACGGGGACGCCATGAGCAGCGCGACGATCGGGATTCCATTCTGAAGCGTCTGGGCGGAATCCGCCGGCGTGAGGAATCCGCAGGCCAGATAGAGGAGAGCGGCGAGCCCCTGGAAAAGAAGCATGGTGCGCTTGCGTCCGAAGCGGTCGGCGAGCTTCCCGCCCACTGCGAGGCCGAGCCCGGAGCCGAGCGTCGCTACGGTGATCAGGGTGCCGGAAAGAGACGAGGAGAAGCCGATCTTGACGGTCAGGATCAAGGTCATCATGGGCCCGACGAACATGCCGAGCGCATTGACCATGCGCGAGAAGAAAAGAACGTATACGGGTCGTGGAAGCCCTCGGTACTGGGTGATCGGCTTCATCAGCTTCTCCCACATGGCGCGCACCTCCGCCGCCCTATTTTGCCACGCGAAGAGCGAGCGGGCAATCCTTCCCACCGAAATGTCGGAAATGGGCATCCGATTCGTCTGATTTTCATTGATAGTTCACTTTCTAACCAATTGATTCCCGAGTTGCGACCTGCTATAGTGAAGGGCATTCGACTCTTACGGAAGGGGGACAGCGCATGAAGGAGCTTTCAAGACAGGAACTCTACCTGCTGTTCTCCCATATCCCGCAATTCGCCCAGACCTTCTCCATGCGTCCCCCCTCGGCTCCCGCCGGATTGCCCGACATGAACATGACGCACGTCCGGACCCTGGTCTTCCTCCGGATGCATGGCGCGGCTCCCATGTCCACGGTCGCCCGCTGGCTGAACCTCGAGAAGGGATCCTTCACCCCGGTCGCGCGCCACCTGATCGACGCCGAACTCGTGGAATGCGTCGTGGACGAGGCGGACCGACGCCGGACCCTGATCCGGCTCACGGAGGCGGGCAAGGCACTCGACGGAGGGATGCACTCCCGGCTGATCGAGGAGTTCACCCGGAAGATCTCGCTTCTTTCGGCAGACGAGCAGGAGGCTTTCTTTCAGAGCCTCAAGACATTGAAGACCCTCCTCGACAAGATGAATCCCGACGACAAGTGCATCTTCCCCCACCTACCGATGCCGTTCGCGCAGGAAGGAACCCACCCATGCTCCGATTGATCCGATTCCTGAAGCCCTACACGTTCATGATCTTCGTGATCTTCATCCTGCTCTACGCGCAAGCCTTGACCGACCTCTCCCTGCCGGACTACATGTCCAGCATCGTGAACGTCGGCATCCAGCAGAAAGGCGTTTCGGACGCCGTGCCCGAAGCGCTGCGCGCGACAGAATACGACAACCTGCTGCTCCTGATGCCTGCATCGGACGCGACGACCGTGAAGGGCGAGTACCGCGTCCTGAAGGATGGCGAGCTGACCGAAGTCGACCGGACGAAGTTCGAGAAGCTCTATCCCGTCCTCGCCACCGAGGCCGTAGCCGTCTACACCCCGTCGGGAGACGTGACCCGCGCCGAACTCGACGCGATCCTCGTCCGGGCGATCGCCCTCCGCCAGGTCTTCGAGAAGGGCCTGTCGAACTTCCCCGGCTTCTCGAGCGCCGATATCCCGGCGCAGGTCGCCAATCTCAAGATGGCCGACATCGCCAAGTTGCCGGAGGCCATGCGCATTCCGCTGATCCAGGGCATCCACGATGCCATGGACAAGATGACGGTCTCCGCCTCCACGCTCCAGCAGATCGATGCGGGCTGGATCACCACCGAATACCAGGCCGTCGGCGTCGACCAGGCCGCGATCCAGACGAATTATGTGCTGGGCAAGGGCGGCATGATGCTGCTGATCGCCCTGTTGGGCGCGCTGTGCACGATCATCGTCGGCTACCTCGCGGCCCGCGTGGCGTCCGGCGTCGGCCGCGATCTGCGCAGCCGGATCTTCCGCACGGTCGAGGGCTTCGCCAACGAGGAGTTCGACAAATTCTCCACCGCCTCGCTGATCACCCGCTCGACGAACGACATCCAGCAGATCCAGATGATGCTGGTCATGCTGCTCCGCATCCTGTTCTACGCCCCGATCATGGCCATAGGCGGCTTGATCAAGATCATCGGCGGAGACGCCTCGATGACCTGGATCATCGGCGCGGCCGTCGGAGCGCTGCTTACCGTCATGCTGGTCGTGTTCACCGTCGCGATTCCGAAGTTCAAGGCCATGCAGAAGCTCGTGGACCGCCTGAACCTCGTCTCCCGCGAGATCCTGTCGGGCCTCATGGTCATCCGCGCCTTCAACACGCGCAGGATCGAGGAGAAGAAATTCGACGGCGCGAATGTCGACCTCACGAAGACGATGCTGTTCGTCAACCGCGTCATGGTGCTCATGATGCCCATCATGATGCTGATCATGAACGGGACGATGCTCGCGATCCTGTGGTTCGGCGCCAAGCAGATCGACGCCGGCAACATGCAGATCGGCAACATGATGGCCTTCATCCAGTATGCGATGCAGATCATCTTCTCCTTCCTCATGGTCTCCATGGTGTTCTTCATGGTCCCGCGCGCCAGCGTCGCGGCGACGCGCATCGGCGAGGTCTTCGACATGAAGGCAACGATTCTCGACCCCAAGGAGCCGAAGCCGTTCGTTCCCGGTGCCTGTGGCCTCGTCGAATTCCAGGACGTCGGCTTCCGCTATCCGAAGGCGGACGACAACGTGCTGTGCGGCATCTCGTTCACGGCCGAGCCCGGCAAGACCACGGCAATCGTCGGCAGCACCGGCAGCGGCAAATCGACCCTGGTCAACCTGCTCCTCCGGTTCTATGACGTTTCCGAAGGCCGGATCCTGGTCGACGGGACCGATATCCGCGACGTCCGCCAGAAGGACCTCCGCTCCCGCATCGGCTACGTTCCTCAGAAGGGCACTCTCTTCAGCGGTGACGTCCGTTCGAACGTCGCGTACGGCAACCCGGAGGCGACCGACGAGGACGTGACGCAGGCCCTGCGCGTCGCCCAGGCCACGGAGTTCGTCGAGGCGAACGAGGCCGGCACCGCGATGGCGGTCTCTCAGGACGGCACGAACGTCTCCGGCGGACAGCGGCAGC
Organism: uncultured Oscillospiraceae bacterium; assembly: GCA_964579735.1. Classification (GTDB taxonomy): domain Bacteria; phylum Bacillota; class Clostridia; order Saccharofermentanales; family UBA5734; genus CAILLO01. The sequence goes on from CAZOHH010000078.1 coordinate 8,753, forward strand.
GGCTTTCCATAGCCCGCGCGCTCGCCGTGCACCCCGAGATCTTCATCTTCGACGACAGCTTCTCCGCGCTCGACTTCAAGACCGACGCGGCGCTCCGGAAGGCTCTCCACGAGGAGACCGCCGACGCGACGGTGCTGATCGTCGCCCAGCGCATCGGCACGGTCCTTTCGGCCGACCGGATCCTGGTCCTCGACGAGGGGAGCATCGTCGGCATCGGCACCCATAAGGAACTGATGGAGTCCTGCTCCGTCTACAGGGAAATCGCCCTGTCCCAGCTGTCTGCGGAGGAATTGGCGCGATGAGCGAGAAGAAGGACATGAACAAGAACGCGAACCCGAACCCGTCTCCCGCGGCTCCCGCACCCGGGATCCCCGGCGCCCCCAGCCCTGAAGCGCAGCGTCGCCGTCAAGGTCCCGGCGGACCCATGGGCGGTCCTCCCGGCGGCCCGATGGGCATGATGGGTGGAGGCGAGAAGGCCAAGGATTTCAAGGGCTCCATGAAGAAGCTCCTGCACTTCCTCAAGCCATACTGGCTCCCCATCGTCATCGGCCTCGTCCTATCCGCCGGCAGCACCGTCTTCGCGATCATCGGCCCGGACGTCATGCGCAAGGCCACGAACAAGCTCGTGGAGGGCGTCATGGCCAAGATGGCCGGCACGGTCGGCGCCGCGGTCGACTTCGACTACATCGCCGGCGTCATGCTGACGCTGGTCGGCCTGTACCTGTCGGGCTCGATCCTCATGTCCCTGCAGGGACTCGTCCTGTCGAACGTGTCGGCGAAGATCGGCTACCGGCTCCGCAGGGAACTGGCCGAGAAGATCGGGCGCATGCCCCTCGGATACTTCGACCGCACGACCCACGGAGAAGTCCAGTCGCGCATCACCAACGACATCGACACCGTCAGCAACACGCTGAACCAGAGCCTGTCGCAGATCATCAGCTCCATCGCGACGGTCGTCGGCGTCCTCATCATGATGCTCAGCATCAGCATCGTGATGACCCTGACTTCCATCGCGGTGCTGCCGATCTCCGCGGCCCTCGTGATGGTCATCGTCAAGAAGTCCCAGAAGTACTTCCGCGACCAGCAGGCCTATCTCGGCCACGTCAACGGGCACGTCGAGGAGATGTATGGCGGGCACGCCGTCATGAAGGCCTTCAATGGCGAGGAGCGCTCGATCGCGACCTTCGAGATCTCCAACCAGAAGCTCTACGAATCGGCGTGGAAGTCGCAGTTCATGACGGGCATCATGATGCCGCTCATGGGTTTCATCGGTAATCTCAGCTACGTCGTCGTCTGCATCGTCGGCGGCCTGCTCGCCATCGGCGGATCTCTGCTGATCGGCGACATCCTCGCCTTCATCCAGTACGTCCGCTCCTTCAACCAGCCCATCGCACAGCTCGGCAGCATCTCCAGCGTTCTCCAGCAGACCATGGCCGCCGCCGAGCGCGTCTTCGCGTTCCTCGAGGAGCAGGAGGAGCCCGCGGACGACGACAAGCCGGCTTCCACCGAGCGCTGCGCCGGCACCGTCGACTTCGAGCACGTCCGCTTCGGCTACGACCCCGAGAAGGTCATCCTCAAGGACTTCACGGCCGAGATACAGCCCGGCATGAAGGTCGCGATCGTCGGCCCCACCGGCGCCGGCAAGACGACCCTCGTCAAGCTCCTGATGCGCTTCTACGACATCCAGAGCGGCACGATCCGCATCGACGGCACAGACATCCGCGACTTCCGACGCGAAGAACTGCGCGGCCTGTTCGGGATGGTCCTCCAGGATACCTGGCTATTCAACGGCACGATCCGCGAGAACATCCGCTATGGGCGCCCGGGCGCGACCGACGCCGAGGTCGAGGCGGCCGCGCACGCCGCGCATGCCGACCACTTCATCCGCACACAGCCCGGCGGTTACGACCTGGTCATCAACGAGGAGGCTTCGAACCTCTCCGCCGGCCAGAAGCAGCTGCTCACGATCGCCCGCGCCGTACTCGCCGACCCCACCATCCTGATCCTCGACGAGGCGACCAGCTCGGTCGACACCCGCACCGAGGTCCTGATCCAGCGCGCGATGCTCGACCTCATGAAGAACCGCACCAGCTTCGTCATCGCCCACCGCCTGTCCACCATCCGCGA
>CAZOHH010000079.1:0-6673 GCA_964579735.1 uncultured Oscillospiraceae bacterium
CCGGCGATCTTGTTCTGGTAGCCTTCGGGGCCCTTGCCGAGATGCTCGCGGTAGATGGCCCGGATGTCGCTGCCGCAGATGGTGGTGGCCTTGGTGCGGATCAGGACCTGGCCGTGGCCGGGTTCGGGGATCGCGACCTCGCGCATCGAAACGGTGCTGTCTCCGGGCAGATAGGCGGCCTGCATGGTCTTCTTGTCCATGGTTCTCTCCTTTGTTTCGCTTTGCTTCCTATTCCTTCTACAGGATCTTCAGGGCGATCGGGTTCCCGCTGCGGTACCCTGCTGGCAGGTGGACAATCAGGCCTTCGGCGGTCGACTCGAAGCGGAGGGGAACCGCCCCATCGAGCAGCATAACGGAGGCAACAGGGCGACCGGCGAGTTTCCGGGCGACGAGTCGGCCGTCTTCGGGGCACGCGAGCGCGATGGCATAGAGGGCCGCACCCTTGGTCGTGAAGCGGATGTCGGCCGGCGTGAAGGGCGGGCGGACGGTGTCGGTGAAGGCGCCTTCCTTGACCTCGGTCGGTCCCTCCCCGAAGAAAGTGAACGGGCGCGTTCCGTAGATGGCTTCGCCGTTGACGCGCAGCCAGGTGCCGATCTCCAGGAGGATGCGCCGTTCGGGTTCTGGAATCGTGCCGTCGGCCTTCGGCCCGACGTTCAGCAGCAGGGCGCCGTTCTTGGCGACGATGTCGACGAGGTCGCAGAGGATGTCGTGGGCGGTCTTGTAGTCCTGGTTCTCGGTGTAGCCCCAGGAGTTCTTCTGCACGGCGGTGTCGGTCTGCCAGAACAGGCCGCGGATGCCTCCGAGCTGGCCACGCTCCACGTCGAAGACCGCCGTGCCCGTGGGGAACGCGTCGTACTTGTAGTTGATGGCCACGCCGATGCCCCACTCCGCGGCACGATTGTAGTAGTAGGAGGCCATCCTCTTGAGGTAGGGCTTGAAGGCGAGATTCTGGATCCACCAGTCGAACCAGAGGATGCCCGGGCGGTGGAGGTCGATCAGCTCGCAGGTGCGCAGCAGCCAGTCGTCGAGGAAGGCGGCGTCGGGAACGACGGCGAGGAGGCAGTCCGCCGGCAGCGTCGAGGAGGGTCTGGCGGGGTCCTTGAAGGCGGGGCCGTAGAAGTCCGCGTAGTCCGGGTCCTGCACGTCGGAGGGGAACTCGCGACCGCCGCCCATGAACCAGAAGTGTTCGGCCCGGTGGCTCGACACGCCGTAGGTCATCCCGCGTTCGCGGACCGCCTCGCCGAGCTCGCCGACGATCTCGCGGCATGGACCCATCCCGACGGAATTCCAACGGGACAGGGCGCTTCCGTACATCTGGAAACCGTCGTGGTGCTCGGCCACGGGCACGACGAACTTCGCGCCCGCGTCGCGGAACAGCTCCGCCCACTCCGCCGGGTCGAAGCGCTCGCCCTTGAACATCGGAATGAAGTCCTTGTATCCGAACCGGTCCTGCGGGCCGAAGGTCGCGACGTGGTATTCGAATTCCCCATGCCCCTTCAGGTACATCTGCCTCGGATACCACTCCCCTCCGAAGGCGGGCACGCTGTAGACTCCCCAGTGGATGAAGATGCCGAACTTGCCGTCCTCGTACCACGCGGGGGCCGAATAGGACTCCAGGGAATCCCAGGAAGGCGTGAACGGGCCCTGCGAGGCGATACGGTCGATCTCGGCGAGGCGGGCGCGCCTCTCCTCGGGGCCGAGAAGGCGAGGGGGCTGATTCCCGGTTGTATTCGTCATGTCTTCTCTCCTCTCCAGAGTTCGGTCCAGTCCTTCGCGCCGTCCCACAGGAACACCTGTCCCTTGATCAGACGGCACCCGGCTTCGACGGTCTTCATCTCCTCCATCTCGCGGTCGGTCAGCGGCTCGCGGGTCACGGCGCCCAGGTTGGAGATGAGCTGCTCGGTCTTCACCGAGAAGGGGATCGGCACCTGGCCGCGCTGCACCGCCCACTGGAGGCAGACCTGCGCCGGGTGGATGCCGTGGGCCGCCGCAATCCGCAGGATGACGGGGGATTCCATGTCGACGACGTCCTCGGGCGTGCGGTCGCGATCGGGACGCGAAGGAGAGCCGAGGGGGCAGTACCCGACCGGAAGGATGCCGAGACCGATGCAGTACTGGAACAGGTCCTCCTGCTGGAAGGTCGGGTGCATCTCCATCTCGTTGACGGCCGGCATCACGGTGCAGTCGCGCACGAGTCCCGCGAGCTTGCCCTCGGTCATGTTGGACGTGCCGATGTGACGGACGAGGCCGGCGTCGTGCAGGCGCTCCATCTGCCGCCACGTCGCCATGTAGGCTTCGTGGACGTAGGGCTTCGCGTTCGCGTCGTGGTAGTCGGGCGCGGCGCCCTTCGGGTGGAAGTTCGGGAAAGGCCAGTGCACGAGGAAGAGATCCAGGTAGTCCAACCGCATGTCCTTGAGGCTCTGCGCGCAGGAGAGCAGGACGTCGCCCGGCCCGTGGTGGTCGTTCCACACCTTCGACACGACGAAGAGCTCGTCGCGTCGGACATCTCCGGCTTTCACCGCGGCCTCGAGCGCCTCGCCGACCTGCGCCTCGTTTCCGTACACGGCGGCGCAGTCGATCAAGCGGTACCCGAGGAGGACCGCCTCCCGCACGGCTCTAGCCACGGCGGCTCCGTCGTACTTGTCGGACCCGAAGGTGCCGAGGCCGATCCCCGGCATGGAGGCGCCGCCGCGCAGCCGGAAGGAGGGCATTGCCACCGGTCCGCTCACGCCTTCACCACGCCCTTCTTCAGCAGCACGTTCGCGTATAGCGCACTCTCCCCGGTCGCGACCACGGCGTACGCGCCGCGGGCCCGCTCATAAAAGGCGAAGCGGTCGATATTCTCCACACGCGCCGCGCCGTTTCCGGTCCGGTCCAGGATCTTGCGGTACTCATCCCAGATCGGCGTCTCGACCTTGTCGCCCGAAACCTTCTGCATCAGCGCGACGGGGGCCTCGACGTAGGTGTCGAGCGGGAACAGGGCGAGCACGGCCTCCAATAGCGCGGGCACGCCGTGGCCATCGCATCGGACGAGGATGCGGGCGTTGGAGGCGGCGGGGAAGTTGCCGTCGGCGAGGACGATCTCGTCGCCATGTCCCATTTCCATGAGCACCTTGAGCAGTTCGGGCGAGAGGATGGAGGGGATTCCTTTGAGCATCGGTCTTCTCCTTTTCGATTCTGGGGATTTCTGGCGTAACGTTTCGCTTACAGGGTCGAAGAATCATTTCGGGGCGGCGACGGACGCGCCTTCCAGGAGTTCGGTCTTGAGCCGCAGGGTGGCGGGGAAGCCGTCGAGGTCCGCTCCCATCCGCTTCAGGAGCAGTTCCGCGACGCATTCGCCGATCTGGCGCACGGGCTGCACCACGATCGAGAGAGGGGGCTTGTGGAGCACGGCCAGGGCCTGATAATCGAATCCGGTGAAGGAAAGGTCCTCCGGGATCCGGATGCCGCGCTCGTTCAGGGCGAGAACAGAGCCGAAGGTCATCTCGTGGTTCGTGACGAATAGCGCCGTCGGCGGCGCCTCGGCCTCCAGCAGTTCGCCCGTCAGGCGATGCCCGCTCTCCACGTCGTAGGCCCCGTGGAGGACGAGTGTCGGGTCGACCGGAACTCCGTAGTCCTCGTGCGCCCGCAGGTATCCCTTCAACCTCTCTTCCGCGGTGAAGATGCCCTTCGGGCCGCCGATGATGGCGATCCTCCGGTGTCCCAGGACGATCATCCGCTCCACGGCCGTATAGGCGGCATTGATGTTGTCGGCGAGGACGGTGTCGCACGCGACGCCCTCGACGGGGCGGTCGATGAGGACGACGGGGACACTGCGCTTCTGCAGGGCCAGGACCCCCTCCGGGAACCCCTGCAGCGGCATGTAGACCAGACCGTCGATGCCGCGGCCGACCAGGAAGTCGAACTTCTGGCGCTCGAGGGCGGCGTCGTGGCGGTAATCGCAGACGATCGTACTGTAGCCGCTCTGCTGGAGCCGGTTCTCCAGGCTCGAGACGATGCCCGTGCAGAAGACGTTCTCGAGGTCCGGGATCAGGACGCCGACGGTCATGCTGCGGCGCGTCTTCAAGCCGCGGGCGATCGTGTCGACCGAGTACCCAAGGTCGCGGATCGCGGCCTCGAGGGCGACGCGGTTCTCGTCGAGCACGTGCCCGCCGTTGAGGTACTTGGAGATCGTCGCCAGCGAAAGGCCCGTCCGTTTCGCCACGTCCTTGATGGTCGCCATGGTTCCTCCTCTGCGGAGCGTAACGTTTCGTGATATACGATCGATAGTAGATTCCGCACCGGTCGTTGTCAAGCCCGGAGCAGGTCCATCCCCCGCTTTTCCATTGGCCGCCTTGTCCATTCCGGATTCCTCTGGCATGATTGGTTATAACCTATTTTCTGCCCAGTCGAAGGAGATCGCCATGCCGGAGTCTTCCCCCCGAGTCCCGCTGTACCACCGCTTGACGCAGGAACTGATCGACAAGATCCGCTCCGGAGCGTGGGCCGTGGACGTGCGCATGCCCACGGAACGGGAGCTCTGCGTACTGTTCGGGGTCAGCCGGATCACGGTACGGCAGGCGCTGGACGAGCTCGAGCGGGAGGGTTGGATCGTCCGACGGCAGGGCAATGGGACCTACCCCCGTACGCCGCCGATCGTCCAGCGGTTGCAGGACTTCTACAGTTTCAGCGAGGAGATTCGCAAGCTCGGGCTGACGCCGAGCGTGATCCTGCTGGAGTTCGACCGCATTCCCTGCCCCGAGGCCGCGGTCGGACCCCTTCGCGTGGAAACCGGGACCCCTGTCCACCGGATCCACAGACTTCGTCTGGCCGACGGAGAGCCCTTCGCGTTGGAGACCTCCTTCATTCCCGTCCTGCTCTGCCCCGGACTCTCCTCCGCACTTGTCGTAGCCCAGGGTCTCTATCGCGCGATCGTGTCCATGTCCGGCATCGAGGTCGCCGAAGCGGTCGAGACCTTCGAGGCCACGGTCGCGGACCGTGACGTCGCGAAGGCTCTGCACATGCGACCGGGCGAAGCCGCGATGCATCTGGTCCGCACGGCGGGAACCCGGACGGGGCAGCCCGTGGAATACTGCGACACCTTGATCCGCGGCGACCGCTACCGGTTCCGCGTGACCCTCAAATGACACCGAACCCTTCGAAGAAGCGGAAGAAGAAAAAGGTCCCAAGAGCAAGGAGAACGACATGAGCAGGACTTCCCAGGAAATCTCCCTTCAGTTCGACGCGATGGAAAAGACCTACGGCTATCTGGTCGAAAAGCGCGCGGAAATCGTGGCGTTCTTCCAGACGCACGGTTCCTCGGCAATCCATTTCGTCGGCTGCGGGTCCAGCTATACGATGTGCCAATCGGGAGCCGATGCGGTTCGTTTCCGTGCGGGCCGCAACGCCTACGCCTGGGCGGCGGGGGACGTGATGCTGAACGTAGGACGATACGGCACGGCACTCGTTGGAGGCGTGGTCGTCGCACCGACGCGTTCCGGCCGGACGACCGAAATCCTGCGCGCCATCCAGGTGATCCGCGACGCCTGGTCGACGCCCGTCCTCTCGATCGTCTGCGCGACGGGCACGCCGGTCGCCGCCCTTTCGGACCTCTGCCTCGAGCTCCCCTGGGCCTATGACGACAGCGTCTGCCAGACGCGTTCGGTTTCGAACCTTTATCTCGCGGAGATGATGATCGCTGCATTCTTGGCCAAGGACGAGGCCCTGCTGGTCGACCTGAAGAAGGCCATCGAAGCCGGGCCGGAGCTGGAGAAGCGATATGCGGCCGCCCTTCGGGAGATCGCGGGCCGGAGCTGGAGTGAAGCCGTCGTTCTGGCGGACGGGGAAGCCGCGGGCCTCGGTGCCGAAGCCGCCATGGCCCTGCTCGAGATCTCCCGCGTCGCCGGCCGCCACTACCATGTCCTGGATGTCCGGCATGGCCCCATGGCGGTCGTGGACGAGAAGTCGCTGGTCCTCCTCCTCGGTGGTCCGGCAGGGTCGCCCGAGGTTCGGAAACTGACCGCTGAGATCGTGGCGACGGGCGCCGTCGTGGTTTCCTACAGCGATATGCCTTCCGAGCCGGTCGCCGGCGTAGCCCTCTACGTCTCGTCGGGCTTCCTCTTGGACCCGGCGGCCCAGGGACTCCCCTTCATCTTCCTCGCGCAGTCGCTGGCCTCCGGCAAGGCCGACGCGCTGGGCATCGACCCCGATGCGCCGGCTGGCATTTCGGCCTGGGTCGACCTGGCATGAAGCCGGATGGGAACCTTCTGCTGCGGATGCTGGAGGCCCGCAGGCAGGGCGAGAAGGTCGGCGTGGCCTCCCTGTGCTCGGCGAACGGACTCGTGCTCGAAGCCGCGTTCCGCTCGGCCGCCGCGGCAGGAACCCACGTCCTCGTGGAGTCGACCGCCAACCAGGTCAACCAGTTCGGTGGCTACACCGGCATGGTGCCGCTGCAGTTCCGGAGCTTCGTCGAAGAGACCGCCCGTGCCTCCGGGTTGACGCGGGACCACCTCCACCTCGGCGGCGACCATCTGGGTCCCCTGGTCTGGGCGGACCGCCCGGAAGCGGAAGCCATGCCGTTGGCAGAGGACCTCGTGCGCGCCTATGTCGCGGCTGGGTTCGGTAAGATCCATCTGGATACCAGCATGCGCCTCGGCGACGATGCGAAGGACAAGGAATTGCCGCTCGACGTCAT
>CAZOHH010000079.1:6773-10722 GCA_964579735.1 uncultured Oscillospiraceae bacterium
CCGGATCGAGGAGGAACTCCTCCCCCTGCACCCCGAGCTCGAGCCCTCGAGATTCGCCGAATCGCTGGACGAGGCGATGGTCCGCGACGATTCGCACTGGCGGAAGCACCATCGCGGCTCTGAAGCGCAGAAGGCGTTCGCGCGCCGATTCGGCCTGTCCGACCGGTCCCGGTACTACCTGCCCGTCCAGACGGTACAGACTTCGCTGGCGCGGCTTCTATCCAACCTGGAGGCGACCGGAGTTCCGCCGACCTTGATCTCCCAGTATCTGCCGACCGCCTATCGACGGGTCCGCGACGGAGAGATCGGCGTTCATCCCCGTGAACTCGTGGTAGCGCGCGTGCTGGATTGCCTTGCGGATTATAAAGCGGCTACAGAGTCGATGGTGCCGTCCGGTCGGGCGGAGTGAACTCGGCCGACCGAAAGAAGGAGGTCCAATCCGTGGAAAGACGATTCGACGTGCTGGGAATCGGCGAGCTGAATCTCGACCTGATCCTAACGGGGCTGAAAAGCATGCCCGAAACCGGACGAGAGATCCTCGCGGAGGAATGCCGCCTGGTGCTGGGCAGTTCGACCGCCATCTGCACGTGCGGACTCGCGAGACTCGGGATGCGTTCCGCCTTCTGTGCCCGGATCGGCAAGGACCGCTTTGGCGCGCAGGCGAAGGAGGCACTGGAATCCTACGGCATCGACGTGTCCGGCGTGATCGAGGACGACGTCCTCGCGACCGGGCTGACCGTGGCGCTGAACCACGGCGGGGACCGTGCGCTGGTCACGTATCTCGGCTGCATCGACGCGCTGCAGGCTTCGGATGTATCCGATGCGCTGCTGTCCTCGGCGCGCCACATCCACATCGGCTCCTTCTTCCTGCAGAGCCGCCTGCGCCCCGGACTCGCCGCGCTCTTCGAGCGTGCGCATGGCTTCGGGACGACGACGTCGCTCGACGCGGGCTGGGACGATTCGGGTGTCTGGGACTACGGACTGCAGGAAGTGCTCCGGAACACGGACGTCTTCCTGCCGAACGAGTCGGAGGCTGCGCGCATCACGGGATTCCAGGACCCGGTCCTGGCCGCGGAGGCCCTAGCCCGGTCCGTGCACATCGCGGTGGTCAAGTGCGGGCGGGACGGCGCCGTTTCGTCGAGCGCTGGGCGGACGTTCCGGCGTGCGGCGGTCCCCGGCGTCGTGCCGGTCGACACCACGGGTGCGGGTGACAGCTTCAACGCGGGATATCTGTACGGCTTTCTCGCGGGGATGACCCCCGATGCCTGCCTCGCCTATGGAAACGCCTGCGGAGCCGTGAGCGTGACGCGCATCGGCGGAGCGACCGCCTGCGCGACGCTCGATGAAGCGAAGGCGCTGGTCGCGAAGGACTGAACGAGCGTCAACCCTCGGCCTCCCTTTGCTCCTGCGCCTCTAGTATCCCTGGAGGATTCGCATCGCCCGCTTTTCCCACTCCCACAGGTTCTGCGGGCGGTACTTCACCGTGCTCACGTCCTTCAGGATGAACTCGACCGGAGATCCCGAGCGGCGACACGCCGACAACGTGTTCCGGAAATCCTTCTCCACCTCTCCCCAGTCGGGGTTCAAGGAAGCGAGCCAGGCCGGCGAAGACTTCCGGGATACGACATAGTCCTTCCCGATCGCATCCGCGGCGATGTCGATGTCGCACCACGGGCTGCAGGAGATCTTGCGCACGTTGGGAATCTTCCGCACGACATGGATCCGGTCGTGCAGTGCCTCGCAGCAGCCGTAGTAGACGAGCCCGAACCGTTCGAAGATCCGGTTCACATATTCGACCTCGAACTCCTCGTGCATGGCGGGCGAGACCGTCGCGAAGATCTGGGCCATCCCGAACGCCCAGCTGTCCTTTGCGCGCGGCTTCGCCGGGTCGAAGCCCGGCGCCGGAAGGTCGTCGGTATATGCCGGCGTGCAGTGGATCGACGTCTGAGCCGGCTCGAACAGCCCCTGGGACTCCATCTGGTCGATGTATTCCAGCGTCGCCGTCGTATATCTCTCCATGATGGCGTGGATGAATTCCGGTCGGTCGGCCAGGTCGTAGAGGATAGCCTCCGGCGACATCCACTCCGTCAGGCGGTCCCATAGGGCGAAGAAGCCCGTCGCGCCGACCATGCGCACCGGTAGCGCGCCCACCAGCACCTCCGACGCCGTCTCCTCCATCCAGCGGTTCCTGGCCATGTCGGGCCGAACATCCGGCATGTGGATCTTCTGGATATCCTCTTCCGTGACGCATTGGTTGTGGTAGGCGTGTCCTTCGACATCGTTGTCCGCATCGAAGACGGACGAGTCCACGACGGCATGGAGGCCGAGGTCCGTGCCGAGGATCGTCTTGGGAATCTCGAAGTACGGCTCCACGACCATGTCCGCCGGCATGTGCTTCCAACGGTAGAGGGTCCGTCGGAGGGAAGTCTCGATCTCGCGCAGGAACGGGTCCGTCGTCCGTAGGCGCAGCTCCCCGTCGACGTCGAGCTCGTTCCACGGAAGCTGGTCGATGGCGAGCATCGGACGTACGGGATGAAGGCCGTTCAGTGCCCGCCACAGATCCCGCTTCTCCTTCTGGATGGGAAGCGCCGCGATTTCGGCGTATCGGAGACCGAGGTCTCGGATCACGTTCCGATCATTCTGGTCCATTTCACTTATCCTCCGCCGAACAGGGATCCATATACCTCATCCAGCGCGAAGCAGCTCGGGACGGCCTTTTCGCGCCCGATCCAGCCGCCGTCGGTGAAATCGGGGATCGGCACCGGCAGGCTTCCCATGGCGATGGACTGCTCGCTCAGGCAGGTGATGGCCATCCAGGCCGCCGTGTCGTACACGTCGATCGGCGTATCGGTTCCGTTCTGCACGCTCTCGACGAACGCCCGCAGGACGAGGTAGTCCATCCCGCCGTGCCCGCCCCGCAGACCAAACTCGGCGTATTCCTTCCACAGCGGGTGGTCGTATCCGTCGATGTAGCGGTCGAACGGCTCCCAGGGGAAATGGTCCCAGCTCGTATCGTCCTGCGCCGTGATTCCCTCGATGCAGATGGACTTGTTGTCCTCCATCCAGATGCCACGCGTGCCCTGCAGCCGGCCGCCGCGGGAATAGGGGCGCGGGGACGAGCAGTCGTGCGTGAGCAGGATCGTCTCGCCGTTGGCGCACTGGATCATCGTGGTCACAACGTCGCCCTGGTTGAAGCGCGGCGGATCCGCGACGTCCTTGCGGTGCGACTCCATCCACAGCGGCAGCCCCCGGCTTTTGGATGCCATCGAGGTCAGCATGGTCATCCGATTGCCGCGGTTCACGCCCAGCCATTTGCAGATCGGGCCCAGCTCGTGGGTGGGGTACAACTCGCCGTTGCGGTGGATGAAGTTCTCGCGGCGGTAGTGCCGGTTGATGTCGCCGTTGCAGATCTCCTCGCGCAGGTCGTGCTCGTAGCCCCCCTGGCAGTGGATCAGCTCCCCGAAGACGCCTTGCTTGACCATGTTCAGCAGGGCCATCTCCTCGCGCCCGTAGCAGCAGTTCTCGAGCATCATGCAGGGCCTGCCGGTCTCTTCGGAGGTGCGGACCAGTTCCCAGCACTCCTGGAGCGAAGCGGCACCCCCGACCTCCATCGCGGCGTACTTGCCGGCGCGCATCGCGGCCACGGCGATCCGGGCGTGGCTGGTCCAGGAGGAGGTGATCACGACCGCCTCGAGGTCCTCGCGGGCCACGAGCTCGCGGTAGTCGGCATATCCGGCGGGCTTCCTGCCTCGTTTCGCGAAGACGGACTCGATGCCGGCCTGGACCCGGTCTTCATAGACGTCACAGACGGCGACAACCTCGACGTCCTCCATGTCCAGCAGGACGCCCATCTGACCCATGCCGCGGCCGCCCAGTCCCACGATTCCGATCCGGATGTTCCTGCCCTTTTGACCCAGCATCTGTGCCTCCTTGACGTTGCGGTCCTGCT
>CAZOHH010000080.1:0-6615 GCA_964579735.1 uncultured Oscillospiraceae bacterium
GAAATCCAGGTCACCCTTCCGCCGTATGTCGTGGCGATGCTCGAGTTGCTGTACGGAATCATGCAGGAGGACACGCAGAGCTACCGCAACCACGCCTTCGACACGTTCTCGGCCTTGAAGACCGTGGCTGCGGCCGATGCGCGCGAGCACGCCTTCCTCGCATTCGACTCGGCCCTTCGGAAGAGCGAGGCGCTGGACGATGCGCTCAAGGTGCTGCTGAACAACATCCGGCGCTACCACCGGCGCCTTTCCGAGTTCGCGACGGCCAACGAGGTCCTGAAGGAGCACTTCGACGGGTACGAGACGCTGGTGAACGAGCGGATCTTCCACCCCATGGTCACGCGGGACTCGGTGCTGCGGTTCCGGCAGCCGGTACTGACCCTACTGGAGCGCATCCTGGACGACGAGGCGCTGCTTGCGGACATGGTGTCGCAGGGCATGGCGGAGAAGCGTCTGGATGACCCGGAAAGAGGCCTGGAGGACGTGCGGCGGGGACTGCTGTCCATCCGGGACGTGTTCGAGGACGTCGACCGGATCATGCAGGAGATCCAGGCGAAGAACTACGGCTACACGAAGGCCGCAACCGACAAGATGATCTATCTCGTGAACCAGGACCGGGGCGTGAAGGAGAAGACCGCGCAGATCCTGATGATGTACCCGAAGCTGGACGAGGAGGAGCGGCGGCTCGTCGCGGAGGGGACGCGCCTGTTCCGGCAGGCTTGGATCGACGAACGGTCCGTGCTGGTGCGCTCGGGAAGGAAGGTCCGTACCGCCGAGGCGCCGCTCAAACTGCGTGCGAAGGAGGAGCGGGGCGAGGAGATGAGTGCGTTCCTTCGGATGGCCGACTCGAAGTATGGGCACCGGAAGGTCGTGGACCGGATGAAGGTCTGGTTCGGGGAGATGGACGTCGTCGCGTCGGAGGATCTGACCGTCGATCAGGACGAGGATTTCATCCTGCTGCTGCTGGGCGTGCTGAAGGCTGGGGAAGCAAGGGTCTTCTACGACGCGGAGTTCCTCGGAGGGACGGTCGAGCGGCAAGGGTACCGGTATCCGCGCGTGAGGTTCGTTCGCCGGAAGGCTAGAGAAGGGACGGGAAAATGAGCGCGAGGATCGGTGAGGACTGGCTGGTCGAATACGACAAGATGGGCGAAGGCGAGCGGAAGCAGTTGGTGCGCTGCATCAACGGGCTTCTGGCCAGGACCTTCCTCGTGGCGGACATGGTGGACGAGGGGACCGGTGGCCTGCGTTCGAACCCGGACTATCGGTTGGTCGACCGGCACTTCGAGTGGGCGGAGGCGTACCTCGCGGTCGGCGGCTGGACGCTCGCGAAGGACCGGATGCTGGGCGTCATGCACCTGTCCAGCGAATTCGAGTACAACCGGCTTCAGCTGGACGGGATGACGACGCTGGTGCTGTACACGCTGCGCCTCCTTTACGATGAAGAGCGCGAGAAGCTGTCCCTGCGGTCGACCGTCGCCCTCACGGTCTGGGACGTCATCGACCGGCTCCAGTCGTTCCGGGCCGTCGAGCGCCGGATCACCGACCAGGCCAAGCACGACGCCTTCCGGGTGCTGGCCCGCCACGGCATCGTTTCGCGGATCAGTGGGAAATGGCACGAAGCGGACTGCCGGTTCGTGGTCCTGCCGTCGATCCTGCTGGCCGTGCCCAGCGACGCCATCGGCCGCATCTACGCGAGCCTTCTGGAAAGCGCGCGGGACTCGGACTTGACCGGAACGGGCGGAGGCAGCGGGTTCCTGGACTCGGGACCGGAATCGGAAGTGGAAGCCGAAGCGGACGGCGTCGCCGGCGCGGACGGGGAGGACCTGTAGATGAAGTGGCTGCGGCGCATGCTGCTGGTGAACTGGCACTACTACGACCTCGAGTGGGTGGAATTCGACCGGATCAACTTCCTGACCGGCAAGACCGGCTCCGGCAAGTCGACGCTGGTGGACGCGCTCCAGATCGTCCTGCTCGGTGACACGAACGGGTTGACCTTCTTCAACAAGGCGGCCAACGACCGCTCCCGGCGCCAGCTCAAGGGGTATCTGCGCGGCGAGTACGCCGACGACGGCGGCACGGGCTATCTCGTGGTCCGCGGCGCGAACGACGAGCCTTTCTCGAGCTACATCGCCTGCGAGTTCGAGGACGACGATCGCAAGACGTTCTTCACGATGGGCGTCGCCTTCGACTGCAACTACACGGCGACCGACGAACACACGTTCTTCATCCTCAAGGACCGAATCCCCGACAACGGGTTCATCGTCCGGAACGCCCCGATGCCCATCAAGGACCTGAAGGGCTGGCTCAAGAGAACCTACGCACACAAGGACTTCGACGTCTGCGCGACCGCCCAGGAGTACCGGCAGAAGATCCTGAGCCACTTCGGACCGCTGGGCGAGCGCTTCTTCACGCTGCTGAGGAAGGCCGTGTCCTTCAGCCCGATCATCGACATCGAGGGGTTCATCACCCAGAACCTCTGCGACGTCCGGAAACCGCCCGACCTCGGGGCCATGCAGGACCACATCCGGCAGTACAAGCGCCTCGAGCGGGAGGCGGAGGTCATGCAGGCGCAGATCGTGAAATTGGAGCTCGTGGCGAAGGTCCACGCGGAGCTGGCGGAGGCGCGGGAACGCCGGAAACTATACGCCTACCTGCTGCACCGCGCGGACGTGGAGCGCCTGGTGCGCGAGGACGCGAGACTGCGGAAGGAGCTCGAGGCGGCGCGGTCGCGCCTTTCCTCGGACGAAGCGGAAGAGCTTCGGCTCGCCGGGGAGGCGACCCGCTTCGGGCAGGAACGCGACGCGCTCTACGACGAACGCGCACGAAGCACGGTGCAGCAGAAGTTCAAGTCGCTGGAGGCGGAGCGGGACGAGACGACGGCCCGCATCGCGGCGCTGGAGCAGTCGGTCGTCGAGGTGGCGAACGCGCTCGTCCAGTACGGGCTGACCTGGCGAAAGTCGGCGGAGGACCTCGCGGGACTGGCCGCCGAGGCCGGCGGGGCAGGTACACCTGGCGAGCCCGGCTCGTCCGGCGCGGTCGGCGAGACCGGTGCATCCGACGAGGACAGGGCTGCGGTGGCGGCCGCGGAAGCGCTGCGCGCCGTCGCAGAACACCTTCTGGACGTCCGGCCCGGCAACGTGGGCTCGCTGGACGCCACGGGGTTCGCCGCGTTCCGGCTGGCCGCGACGGAGTTCGGGCGGCAGCACAGTCTGCTCGGAGGACGGCTGGACCAGCGCCTGCGGGAACGCCGGGCCGCGCTCGCGGACTGCGATGGACAATTGACGCTGCTGCGAAACCGGATCAAGCCCTTCGACGCCGGCGTATTGCGGCTGAAGGACGTGCTCGAACGGGAGCTCGCCCGGGAGCAAGGCCGGCCGGTCCGCGTGGACGTGCTGGCGGACTGCCTCGAGATCTCCGACCCCCGCTGGACGAACGTGGTCGAAGGGTATCTCTCCAAGCAGAAACAGTACCTGCTGGTCGAAACGGGGTGCTTCGTGCCGGCCCTGCGCATCGCGGAGCGGCTGCGCAGGGAAGAGGGGCTGCACGACATCGGCCTGGTCGACGGCGAGAAGGTTCTCCAGTCCGCGCCACCGCGTTTGCCAGGGAGTCTGGCCGAGTCGGTCGAAGCGACGGACCCGCAGGCGCGCGCCTACGTGGACTTCCTGCTGGGACGGCTGATCCGATGCGACCGCGTCGAGGACCTGCGGCAGCACGAGCGTGCCGTGACCGACACAGGAATGCTGTACCAGGGGTTCGTGGCTTCGCCGATCCACCCCCGCCTGTGGGAGCGCCCGCTGATCGGAGCGAGGTCCGTGGAACGACAGATCGAGCGTCTGGAACGGATGCGCCCGGCACTGGAGTCCGCCCTTGTGCGGGCGCTGGAATGGACGTCCCGATTCGCGACGGTCCGGGCGGTGCAATCCGTGTCGGAGAACGAGGCGGGGCACTATCAGGAGAAGCTGCGCGACGCGGAAGTGCTTCCGAGCCTTCGAGACCGGCTTGCGGCGGTGCGGGAGGAGCTCCGGCACCTCGACCTGACCTGGTTGAACCAGATCACCGAGCGCATCCTGGCCCTGGAGAAGACCCTCGAAACGGCGCAGACCCAGGCGCGGGCCGTATCGGGCCGGATCGGGGAGCAGCGACAGCGGATCCGCGACTTCACGGAGACGTCGATTCCACAGGTCGAGGGCGAGACGCGCACTGCGTCCGCGCGGCTGGAACGCGAGTACGCGAAGGCCTGGCGGGACGCGGTCGGGGAGGTGCGTTTCCAGGAGGAACTCGCGGCCAAGGGGACGCCGGAGCGCGTCCTCAGCGACTACCGGTCGCAGGCGGGCATGCGGGATAGTCAGCTCGAGTCTGCGCAGCAGCGGCTGACCAACCTGCGGGCGGAGTTCAACCGAGACTACCAGGCGAGCTTCGACGTCGCGAGCGAGGAGAACGTGAAATACGATTCGCTGCTCGGCTCCCTTCGGGAACAGAAGCTCCCCGAATACGGCGACCGGATCCGGAAGGCGAGGGATATGGCCTACGAGCAGTTCATGAGCCAGTTCCTGAACGAGCTCAAGATGTCGATCGACGACGTCCAGGAGCGGATCCGGGTGCTGAACCGCGCCCTCAAGGACTATCGCTGGGGAACGGACCAGTACAGCTTCCAGGTCCAGCCGAACCTGGAATACCGCCATTTCTACGACATGATCATGGACCCGGACCTCATGGAGGGGAACAACATCATGTCCGCATCCTTCCGGGCGCGCCACCAGAAGTCGATCGAGGAGCTGTTCGGGCACCTCGAGAGCACCGACACCGCCGTCGGGGCGGATGCGCGTGCGGAGATGGAGCGGAACATCCGGCTCTTCACCGACTTCAAGACCTACCTCCGGTTCGACATGCTGTCGACCGACGACCAGAACCAGAGCCAACGCCTGTCGCGCACGCTCATGAAGAAGTCGGGCGGCGAGACGCAGACCCCGTTCTACGTCGCCATGCTGGCCTCCTTCGCGCAGCTCTACCACCTCGGCGACCGCAAATGGAACTGCATCCGGCTCATCGTCTTCGACGAGGCCTTCAGCAAGATGGACGGCGAACGCATCCGGGAGAGCCTGCAGATGCTGTCGCGCAACGGCTTCCAGTGCATCCTGTCGGCGCCGCCGGAGAAGATCGGCGACATCGCGCCGCTGGTGGACCGCAACCTCGCCGTCATCCGCAAGGGGCAGTCCTCCTCGGTGCACGCCTTCGACCCGCGCCATCTCGACGCGGAAGTCGCCGAATCGCTCGAGGAAGGCTAGGGGGAAACGCATGGACCGCCACAAACTGATCCTGGAACGGCTTCTGCACAAGTACGAGGACAGCGCGCACGCGCGTGGAGATACGGAAACGGGCCGCCGCGTACTACTGCGGTTCGGTCCGCGGTCGACCGACGTGAAGGAATACGTCGTCGAGGACTACGACGGTCGGGAGGCATTCCACGAGGCCGTGAGGGAACTCGCGGCGCAAGGCCTGGTCGGCTGCGAATGGGAGCGGGGCAGCGACCGCGGCGTCCTGTCGCGCGTCTGGCTGGTGCTGGAGTCCATCGAGGCGGCGTATGGCGTTGCAGGGCTGAACCCGCGCGCGCAGGCCGTCGATCGGGTCCTGCGATGTCTCGCGGACGCGCTTGGCGAACTCGAGGAGGGAAGTGCCGCCTGGGTGCGGGTGGCGCTGTTGGACATCTCGGAACGGATCGGCCGGAACCGCAGACTATCGCCCTCCCTGCCCGAGGAGCCCGAACTTGCGGTGGCCGTGATCGACGCTCTGCGCGCACTGGCGCGGCCGGACTTCGTAGAGGTCAGCCAGCGGATCTTCAGCGTGCGGGTCTACCGGGACTCCAAGTTCTTCGAGCGGAAGGTCCGGTCGCGACTTCTACCGTTCCTGCGCCGCTACGGGCCGTGGAAGGATTCGATTGACGAGGAGGAGAGACCCGACGACGACGTCCTGCTGGCTCAGGCGGGACTGTTCAAGAACCCGGAGGTCCTGGAATTCCGTGGCCCGGTGCGGCTCCGGTTCGAGGGCGGCGAGACCGACTGCACTCCGCTGTTGCGCGGTGCGACGCTGAGCAGCGCCATGGTGCCGATTCTCCAGGGAATAGAGGCGTCCCGTGTGCGGCACGTTCTTTTCATCGAGAACCGCACCAACTACGAGGACCGGATCCAGCAGGTATACCGCGAAGTCGAACGAGAAGTCGACCGCGAAGGTGAACTGGTCGTCTACCATGGCGGGTTCCTCAGCCGAAGACGCGCGCGGTTCTTTTCGATGCTCGCCGAGTCGCTGCCGAAGGACTGTCTCATCGAACATTGGGGGGACATCGACCTCGGCGGCCTCCACATCCTGCTGGAACTCCGGAAAGTCGTTGCGCCTCGCAAGGTGTGCGCATGGAGGATGGACCGCGCGACCCTGGTGGAAATGCGAGCACATGCCGTCACGTTCGATGCCGCCTACCGGAAGCGTCTTGAAAAGGCACTGGAGAGCTCGGACGTCCTGTTGAACGAAGATGTCGCGGACGTCGTCCGGTGCATGCTGGAGACCGGGCTGCGGCTGGAGCAGGAAGCGCTGATTCTACACCCACGCGCATCGTCTGAACTG
>CAZOHH010000080.1:6715-10222 GCA_964579735.1 uncultured Oscillospiraceae bacterium
GACCGGGTCGCGGACCTCGTCTGTGCGGAGAGTGAGGATAAGCGCAAGGAAAGGTCGGCCGCCGACACCTGGAAGGAGCGCAAGCAGCAGACGGTCGACGAACTGCAGCAGGAAACCCGCATCGCGGTCAAGATGATCGCCCTGGGCGACAAGCTCTCGAACATCCGAGCCATCAACCGGGACTTCCTGGCCTTGGGCGACCTCCTCTGGGAACGGTTCAACCAGAAGGACCCGTCGCAGCACGGCTGGTACTACCGCTCCGTCGCCGACGCGACCCGCGAACTGTCCGCCCATCCCGCCTGGCAGGAATACGACGAGCTGGTTAGGAAGACCTTCGGCTGAGTCGAAAGGAACTTCGGACTTGTGTTTTCAGGTTCGCGATGCTAGACTTTCCATAGATACAAATGTCAAAAAAGCAAATAATTGACAAATGTATCTACGGAGGTGTACGCATGCGCAACCGACTTCAAATTGCACCGCTGACCGAGCGCTTCCGAACACAGACCCATGTCACAAGACGCGAGCTCAAGCAGTTCTACCGCTCGATGAATCCGACCCTGCAGGAGACGACGTTCCGCTGGATGATTATGGACCTGGTCTCATGTGGGCTGCTCGCTCCTGCCGAGCGCGGCTTGTTCTACACGAATTGGAAACATGCGCCAACCGAAGGAATCGAAGTCCAGAAGCCGAGCCCCTACGGGTCCTATGAACCGGTTGCATCGGTCGACTTGCTCGACATCGCAAATGGCTTCCGGAATCGATTTTCCGAACTGGAGTATTGCATCTGGGATACGCGTTGGTTGAACGAGTTCATGCTCCACCAACCGGCTCGGTTCTTCACACTTTTCGAATGCGAAAGGGTTGGACTCCAGACCGCCTTCGAGCATCTCCGGTCCAGGAGACCTCACGTCTTTCTGGAGCCCACGGCGTCCGATCTATCGAACTACGTCTATGAGAATTCCGACAGCATCGTCGTACGTCGTCTCGTTTCGCAGGCGCCACTTTCGCGTGGCAAGACGCTCCACTTTCCCAAACTAGAAAAAGTCCTGGTGGACCTCGTCGCCGACGATGACCTATACTATGCATATCAAGGCGCAGAACTGGATCGGATCTTCTCGTCTGCCATTCGTTCGTATTGGATTTCAGAGCCCACTCTGAAACGCTATTCCAATCGACGGTCCTGCAGCGAGAAGGTGTCGCAGATACTGGAAAGGAACCACCTCCTCGAACATTCCTAGGAGGTGTCGCTGTGATCTCGGAACATTCGCTTCAGATTGAACATGTACAGGCTGTCAGCAAGAAGAACCGCATTGACCCGATCCTCACTGAAAAATTCATTCGCGCATTGACTCTCCTCGAACTTCTCCAGAGAAGTGGCCTTACTTTCATATTCAAAGGCGGGACATCTCTGGCTCTGTTGCTAGCCGATCCCAAGCGGCTGTCCATCGACATCGATATCATCGTCGATATTGCTCAATCAGTGGTTCTGAGGACTCTCCTATGCACAGTTCTCGGGAAAGCCGGATTCTACGAGTTATCCGAAGATCATAGAACGAGTTCGTCTGCCATCCCGAAAGCCCATTATAAATTCCATTATCAATCCTGCGTTGAGAAGAGAGCAGCCTACGTTCTGGTCGATATACTTTTTGAGACCAACCCCTATGTTTCCACCAGGCGGATTTCGATCCGTTCGGATTTTCTGCAATCGGACAATGCACCAACCCTCGTGACCGTGCCGACCGTTGACAGCATCCTAGGCGACAAGATGACGGCTTTCGCTCCGAACACGACCGGTATCAAATATTGGAACTCGAAGGAACTCGAGATCATCAAGCAACTATTCGACATTTCCTACCTATTTGATGTCATGAGTCAGGTCTCGGAAGTCGCGGATAGTTTCCATAGGATTGCACGACGGGAAATCGGATACCGCAATCTGTCGATCAGCTCTGACGACGTTCTCAGGGACATCCTGAACACGTCCTTGATTATCGCATTCCGCGGTAGTATTTCGCCCGGCTGCTATGCAGAACTTATGTCAGGAATCAACAAGATGAAGGCATACACGATCGGTCGCAGCTTTTCCCCTGACCAAGCGATTCTGTGTGCAGCCAAGGCAGCCTATCTTTCAACACTGGTCATGAAAGGGTCCGTGAATGTGGTCCGCTTTTCAAGTGAAGGGAATGCTTGTGGAAAGTTGATTACGCACCCTCGTTTCACGAAATTGAACAAAATCCGGAAGACGAGTCTCGAGGCTTTCCATTATCTGTATGAGGCATTGGAAATATCGGGTGTCGAGACTTCGTTCAGCTCGATAGATTGAAATCCATTGGACGGCATCCGTCCTTTGCATTCGGCGTGCATTCCCTATGTGTTTTACTGATAGGGAAGGGAGGCGCACCCATGCTAGGACTCACCGCCTTCGACGACGACCTCTACTACGCAAGCCTCGCGCGCATCGGCCGCTTCAGATTCCACCGCGCTGCGCAGGCATCCGGTACCGACGCGAACCAGATCGGCGCGCATGCGGCCTTGCAGATTCTTAACTACGCGCTGCTCGAGACGCTGCGCAACGTCGCCAGTCCTACCAACGAGCCCTCTCTGCGCAACAAGGAGAAGTGGTTCGCCCTTGGGCTCGCGAGCGAGCGCGGTTTCGGGCAGGAACATGACCCGGTCGCGGCCGCGGCCTGTTATCGCAAATCCGCTGCGCTCGGCTGCGCGGAGGCGGATTACCGGCTGGGGTTCCTCCTCGAGATGGGAATCTCGCAGCCCCAGGCACACGAGACCGTCGAGGCCTGCTACCGAAGGGCGGCGAAGCACGGGAGCCAGCAGGCGTTGTGCGCGTTGGGTCAGCGGGCGCTGTTCCGGTCCATCCCGACGAACGACCCGGCGAAGAGCCTCGCATGCTTCGCGAAGGCTCGCGAAGACGAGTGGAACGTCCCGTGGACTTACTGCGGATTTCTCGACGACTGCTTCACCAAGGGCAGGACGGTGGACACGGACGCGTTGGCCGACTACTACCGATACGACCTGATGCCGGGCACTTCGGACCTCGGCAACGTCAATCACTGGATACATGGCGGTGACGACATGCGCGTTCGTCTCGCCCGATTCCTCCAGTCCCAGGGAATCGCCAAGGGGACCGTCTTCCTGTCCTGGTGCCGCATGCTCGGGCGTCTGCTTCCGAAGGACATCTCACTCGGCACCCGATACGCCGAAGACTCGGCAGCGGATGGCAATCCGCACTACCTCCACTACCTTGCCTGGGTCCACCTGCAGCAGCCGGACAAGGGCGGCGCCAACCAGGCCATCGACTGCCTCGAGCGCGCCGGCGCTGCAGGGTACGAAGTCGCCGTCCGGGACCTGCAGCTCCTCGGCCGCAAGGGTCTGCTCGACCCGGACGCACTCCAGGCTGTCGCACAGCACCTTCCGGTTCGGCTGCGCCTGTCGGCCTACGGTTTCGTGGACGGAGCGGCTACGGAGTGACGAACCGAGGACGAGAACGAC
>CAZOHH010000081.1:0-1426 GCA_964579735.1 uncultured Oscillospiraceae bacterium
TGCCGAGCTTGGCGAAGATCTTGTTGTAGGATACCCCGACGGAACACGTCAGCCCGAGCTCGGACTTCACGGTCTCGCGGATCCGGTCGGCGAGTTCCTTTCCATTCAGCCCGAACAGGTGTAGGCAGCCGGTCACGTCGAGCCAGGACTCGTCGATGCCGAAGGGCTCCACGAGGTCCGTGAAGCGTCCGTAGATCTCGTTGGCCTTGATGGAATACTCCTCGTAGAGGTCGTGGTGCGCGGGCAGCAGGACGAGCCCGGGGCACTTCCGCTGCGCCTGCCCGATGGTCTCGGCGGTCTGCACGCCGAAGCGCTTCGCAAGCTCGTTCTTGGCAAGCACGATGCCGCGCCGGCTCTCCGGGTCTCCGCACACGGCTACGGGCCGGTCCTTCAGGTCCGGCCGGGTCAGCAACTCCACCGAGGCGAAGAAGCCGTTCATGTCGCAGTGCAGGATCGTGCGGTCCAAGCGTATTCAGCCCTCCGGGAACAGTGTAGCACGAAGCGCTGGAGCGAAGGCAGGGGGGCAGGCTTGCGGAAATCCCCGGATAGGGGTTTGATGAAGTCGAGGGGTCCGGAAATGAGATGCCGGACGTGGATGTCGACGAGAGCAGCATCGCGGTCGAGGAAGGACGGAAGAACATGGCTGGAGGATTCAAGAAGGTGCGTTCCTGGTTCGCCGGCAACCGTTTCCACGGGCTGGAGGGAAACGCCCTTTCCGTCGGCGCCTCGACGCTTCGCGATTCGAGCATCACGGTCAAAGGAAAGGACAACTCCATCGAGATCGGCTCCGGGTGCAGCATCGAGGGTCTTCGCATCGAGATCCTCGGCGATGGCAATCGGGTCCGCATCGGGAATTCGTTGCGCGTCCGGCATGTCGAGATCCATGTCGAGGATGCGGGCTGTCGGGTCGAGCTCGAGTCGGATTCGACGTTCTGGGGCGCGCAGCAGGGGCTGATCCGCATGGTGGCGAATGAAGGCACGGCACTGAGGATTGGGAGGGATTGCCTGGTCGGTCGGTCGGTGAACCTGCGGACCGGAGACGGGCACTCCATCGTGGACCTGGACGGTCGGAGGCTGAACCCGTCGCAGGACGTGAGCGTGGGGGACCATGTATGGGTCGGCGAACGCGTGACCGTTCTGAAGGGAGCCGTAGTCGGGGACCACTGCGTGGTCGGCGCGGACTCGGTGGTCACGAAGGCGTTCCCCGAGTCGAACTGCACGCTGGCCGGCAGCCCGGCCGTGGTCCTGAAGCGCGGGACCGACTGGAAGGGCGAGAGGATCTGAGTAGCCTTGGGAAATGCGTTTCGTCGTTGCAGCGAGCCCTTCGGTATTATGACAGACGCATGGAGTCGGCGAATGAAGTTTCTTCGGACGAACGTGAGATACTCATCAGTGCAATCGTCCAGAATTTCGAGTTCACGTATGA
>CAZOHH010000081.1:1526-4605 GCA_964579735.1 uncultured Oscillospiraceae bacterium
CCCCTGGATTCCAGAACCTGATTTCCATGGGACACGAGGTTCTGAGAGGCGCTTGACCGGAAATCGTTTGCCCTACCCCGGTATGTTTGTTATAACCAGAGGATAGGGCGGCATGATCCGATGCCCGTCGTCGCGGTGCAAACCAATCCACGACGAAGGCAGGGCACGATATGGATCGTATCTTTGGTTTTGGTTCCCTTTCGTTTCCGCGTCCCTTCTTCTACCGCCTTCTCCGCCCATTTCTCCTTCTGCTCGTATTCCTCCTGCTGATCGGCGTCTGGCCGCTCGCAACGCATGCCTTGGTCTTCCAGGACTACGGCGGAGTCGAGGATGGCGCGCTTCCGTCCGGCTGGACGCAGGTGTCGGGTGCGAGTGGTTCGGTCGCGGCGTCCTCCGGGGCGCTCCGGGTGGTGGATGCGAGCTCGTCGACGCAGAGCTACGCATCGTGGACCGCACCCATCTCGGGCACTCAGACGTTGGATTTCGACCTGGTGCGGACGTCGGGCGTGGCTCGGGTGGCGCTGGGCTCGACGGCTCTGGGCGGGACGAACTTCAACAACACGTCCATCTTCCACCTGATCTTCCAGAGCGACGGGTCCGTCGACTACTACAAGGGAAGCGCCTACTCCCTGGCGGGCGCCGGGGCCGGAAAAGTCCCGGCGGGAATTCGCGTGCACGTCCGTCTGTGCATATCCTACGGGTCGGCCGTAAATGCGGCGACGCTCTATCTGGACGGCGTCTCGGTCGGGGCTCTTTCCGGGGTCGCGTGGGCGAGTCGGGGGAAGTTGCCGGACCGCCTGATGCTGGGGTCGGGGAGCGGCAGCGGGACCGGCGATGAGTTCATCGTGGACAACGTGCGCGTTTCGCAGTTGGTGGAGCCGCCGGCGGTGTTCGGCACACCTGGGATCGAGGTCGTGTCGGCAGGCAGTCCAGTATCCATCACACACGCCGTGACCGGGGGCGGTTCCGAGATGGGCTACAGCTACCGCGTCTACCGGTATGACGCTTCTCTGGACCGCTTCCTGAAGGTCACTTCGGCGACGACGTCCGTGGATGGGGTGGGTGCGGAGTGGAGCTTTCCG
Organism: uncultured Oscillospiraceae bacterium; assembly: GCA_964579735.1. Classification (GTDB taxonomy): domain Bacteria; phylum Bacillota; class Clostridia; order Saccharofermentanales; family UBA5734; genus CAILLO01. The sequence goes on from CAZOHH010000081.1 coordinate 2,609, forward strand.
GCCCGGATGAGCGGGACGTACCAGCTGCAATCGGAGGTACGACTGGATGGAGGCGTCTGGCTGGAGGATTCGGATACGAGCTGGGTGGAGGTGCCCGTGAAGGCGCTGACGATGTCGGTGCAGGCGTTGGGGGAACCGGCGGGAGGCGTGCGGGTTCTGGTGGGCGGTGGGTTCGCTGGGACGCGGTCGCAGGTCTGGCTGCTGAGGGAAACAGGAGATGGGCGCGGCTGGGTGCGGGTCAAGGGATATGGGGACGCTTTCTCGGGTGCGGACGGAGGGACATCCTGGGTGGACGTGCTGCCGGACGGATTCGCCGCAGGGGAGCTGCCGAACGTGGGTGAGACGTGCTCGATGCGGGTGGAGACGCTGACGGACGAGGAATACATGGTGGGTGTCGGGTCGGCGAGCGGCGTGCACGGTTCGGTATGCACGGTGGAGGTACCGGATCTTCCGCGTCTGGAGGGGGTTCTGGTGTCGTCTGCGACGGGCCGCACAGGGTCGCTGGAACCGCTGGAGGCTACTCTGGTGAGACCGGCCGGGGGCGTGTTGCGGTTCACGGCGGGTTGCGCCGGATTCGCGGACGAGGACGTGGACTTCACGCTGCGGCTGGTACCCGATGCCGAGTCTGGGCCGGGAGCGGCCGGGGATACGGTATTGGATGCCGACATCGCGGACGTGGGGAGCGGTGCACGGACGGGGACACTGGAATGGGACACGACGGACGTGCCGTCGGGGACGTACCTGCTGTCGGTGAGCTCGGCGGGGCACGGTTTCTTCTCGACGCGGTCCGCGACTCGGTTCTGCCTCGTGACGTTGACGAGGGTCGGGGAGGTGATTCCGGAGCTGGATTCCGAGACGCCCATCGTGGTGACGATGCTGGATTCGGGGGAGACCTGGATCTCGGCGTATGGCACGGGGTTGGCGTCCGCTTTCGTGAAGGTCTGGCTGTCGACGCCTTTCGGTGGACTGGGTTCATCGGCCGGGGTCGGGTCCTCGGCGTCGACGCTGAACATGGAACTTCCGGGATTCGGAATCTACCGGGCGGACGTGCAGGTGCGGAGGGCAGGTCTGAAGACGTACGATGACGCCGCGACGCTCTATTTTCCGCGGCTTCGGTCGGATCCGGTGCGAATCGTGTCTGTGACGGCGTCTGCCGACGGGGGCTCACTGACGAGCGGCGCGACGGTGTCGCCGGGGACCCGCGTGACGTTCACGGGCGCGGCGGGCGGTGGTGGCGGTGGTGGCGCAGAGGGTGAAGGAGGCCCGTCGGAGGACCTGGCCTCCGGATACGCCTACTCCTACTGGACCGAGGACAGCGAGGGCTGGCACATGCTGCGGGGTTGGTCGGTATCTCCCGATTGGAGCTTTTCGCCGACGGATCCCGGTCTGTATTCGGTGGTGATGTTCGCCAAGGGAGCGGACGGACAGGCCGGTTCCTATGAGGCGTCGTGGTCGACGCAGGTGCGCGTGGCCGGAGCGCCGGATCTGGGGGGATACCAGTTGGTGAAGGCGGTCGGACTTGCGGACTCGGGGCCGGGGGCGAGCGGGGACGAGGAGAGCGGAGACGGCTCGCTGACGGGAGTGGGAGCCGGGACTGGTATTTCATCGCGGACCGCGGTGCGGCTTTCGGTGGAGGTGGACCCGGATGCCGTGGACGAGAAGGGGAGCGCGCTCGCAGGGGCGGCGAAGCCGGAGGGACGGTTGTACCAGTTCGAGGTGATCGACGCGCACCTGTACACGATGCTGCGCGGGTTCTCGCCCGACCCGACCTGCCTGTGGATCCCGCGCAAGGCCGGCACATACACGATCCTGGTGCATATCCGCGACACCGCATCGGGTGGATTCGAGGACGTGCACACCGTGGTGGAAGATGTAGTTGTCGGGTAATCTCTTTTCCAGTACGATGGATTCACGTCGAAGGACGCATGGGAGGAATGTTTCGCATGATGAACAGGAAGCTTCTGGTCATGGGGTTGGTCGTGGCGGCAGTGTTGGCA
>CAZOHH010000081.1:4705-9894 GCA_964579735.1 uncultured Oscillospiraceae bacterium
TCGGGAACCCGCAGATGGGTGATTCGATTCCCTGGCTTCCGGCAGTTGCGGCCGTGGTCGCGCTGGCGGTGCTCGTGGTGCTGGGACTGGGGCGTAAGAAGAAATGAAGAACAACCTGCTCCTTGCACTCCGCGCGGCGGTAAACCTATACGGTGCCATATCGCAGGCGCGTTTCCTCGAGATCTACAACCGACTGGAACTGGGAGACAGCCCGGCAACCGAAGCCGACCTCGCCAAGTTGAAACTGCGCGACGAATACTTCGATCTCGAAGGGAACTACTACGCCCATGAGATTCTGCTGACGGAGGAAGAGGATACGCTGGAGGACCTGCTGGTCCAGCAACGCGGAAAGACCTTCTACGTACCGGACCGGACGGAGTTCTTGAAGTTCGAGGATGACTTGTACTACGAGCGTACGGAGGCTTTTGAACAACTCCTGGCCTTCCTGAAAAAGGAGTTCAGGTTGAAAGCCGAAAAAGCCGGGGAGTTATGCGAGGATATCCAGCTGGTCTGCGCCGAAATGACGTTCTCCATCGGAGCCGTGATGTTCGAATTCGAACGCCGTCAGATCGTGTTCGAGGACGAAGCCGTCGTGAACCGCCTTATGCCGTTGATCATGGAAGTCGCGAACCACTCCCGCCTCTGGACGAATTGCGGACATACTCCGAGGGAAGTGCGCGAGCAGTCCTCGGGCGCACCGTCCAGCGCGCGGCCTTCGAGCTTTGCGGACACAGGGAAACCGGCCGCCAAGGCGGCAGCCGCCTGGAAGACCGGACGGAACGATCCATGTCCCTGCGGGAGCGGTAAGAAGTACAAGAACTGCTGCGGGTAAGGGACGCCTTGCGGGCGCGCATCGTCGAGTGCTCGAAAAACGCTGCACCGTATGGACAACCGAATCGAGGAATGCAACATTCAATACGATGCATGCGACCCACTTGGAGCATGCATTCATACCATCACTTCGTGCCATCACTATTTGATTGCAAATAGATACGTTCCGCTGTATCGTCATGGCAGGACGAAAGCAGGTGGTTTCATGAAGCGTGCCATGGAAACAATTCGCTACACGACGGTTCTGCCGGAAAAGGACGTGATGGAATTGAAGGAACTTGCTGCCGGGAAGTACATTCCGTCCGTGAATGCAGGGATTCGCGAGGCTGTAGAAGCATATATCGAACTTCGCAAGAAGGAGATATATGCTCAGCGCATGGGGGATGCCGTCAAGGATGTGGAATTCATGAAGCGTACACTCGACGCTCAGGAGTCTTTCCATAATACGGAGAGCAAGGTGGACGGCGAGTGGTAGACAAGTGGGGAATCTATTTCTGCGATCTGGACCCGACCCATGGAAGCGAACAACGCGGAAAGCGTCCGGTCCTCGTAGTCTCCTGCGATGCAGTGAATCATTCGCTGCCTGTATCCTCCGTTCTTCCGTTGTCCAGCATCAAGCCCGGTGACTCATTTTATCCTTCCGAGGTTCTTCTACCAGCTCGATTGACTGGATTGCCAAAAGATTCCGTGGCCATGGTCCAGCAGATCCGAACGTTGGACCACACCAGATTGGGTGCGAGAGCAGGCGTTCTGATGGACCCGGATAAGAGGGAACAGGTGAAGGACGCCTTGCGGGCGTATTTCGAAGTATAGCCGCTTCCATCAACGCGGGTGCGTGAGGTCCTTGTGCACCAGCCCGCGAACCAGACGCTGCATGCGGACCGCGTCTTCGCGCGTGCAGATGCCGGCGCCATAACGCGCCTTCTCGTAGAGTTCCACGATTTCAGCAAGCTCCGGGTATCGGTCGGTGTCGAGCCGGTCGACCATTTCGCGCGCCGTCAGGCTGGCGTCGTACGGGAGACCGCGGCGGATCTGCGCGTCGATGAGGCGGTAGCAGGCATGCCGGATGCGCTGCTCGGGGGTCTGGCCGAAGAGGGGCCGGAGGACTGCGCTCGAGCGGCGGAGGCGTGCCTCGACGAAGTCGGCGAAGCTGGGGACGAGGGACTCGCGCTCGTCCGAGTCGGGAAGACGGGACTCGTTGAAGCGGCGGTATAGCCGATAGAAGCCGTAGCCGACCAGGACGACGAGTCCGACTGCGATTGCGATGAGAAGTGCGTAGAGGAGAATGTCCTGAAGGACCTTGAGCCAGGCGGGGGGCACGTTGGGTTCGATCGGGAAGGGCGTATCGGTGGGCTTGGGACCGGCGGTCGGTTCCGGGAGCGGAGTCGGCTCGGGGGACTCTCCAGAACGAAGTAGCGAAAAGAACCAGCGCAGGAACGCCAGCAGATGTTGCCAGAGCCAGGGGATGACGAGGTCGAGGCGGGTGAGAGGGGAGAGGAGAAGCAGGACAAAGGAGGTGAAAAGGGCACCGAGGAGCAGCAGACGGTTGAAGCGGACGACGCGAGCGGTGGGCTGGGTGGGCGTCGCGGAGAAGCGCTCCATCTGCTCGCCGAGGGAAGCGAGGTGCCAACGGAGGAGGGCGAGGAGAAGATAGAGGATGGTCAGGTAGAAATAGACCGTGCCAAGCGCGGGGAGGCGCAGCGCGGTGGCGGTGACATCGAGCGCGACCACGAGGAGCAGGGGGAAGGCCGCCATGGAGAGGTCCGGGATGCGTCGAGGGTCCTTCGTGGAGAGGCGGAGGAGAAGCGTGCGCGCGGCGAGGAAGAGAAGTCCGGCGGCAAGGAGGCTGCGGGGGATGAAGTCGGTCTGCAGGTCGGGGAGAAGTGGAAGGAAGAGCGGAACGAGGAGAAGCGCGAGACCGGCGGCGAGGAAGGGGAAGAAGCCTCGGACGCTAAGGCGGAGGAGATAGAACAGGATGGTGGCGAGGAGAAGGAGGCCATAAAGGGGCCAGCGGTAGGCGGGGGCGTAGGCTTCGACGGGGAGGGCGAAGGTTGCGAGGGCCAGGAGGGTCTGGAGGACCTCCGTGAGGAGGGAGTTCCAGCGGGCGTTCACGACCGCACCTCCCAACGCAGCACATCGTTTGTGGTTGCGGGCAGCCGGTCATCGGTGCGGGAGGCGTAGCGGGGGATGATCCACAGCCCCTGGTGGCCGCGGGCGAGGAGGGCGTCCCAGGCGTCGGAGAGGCGGCGGCTGCAGTTGAAGGAGACGAGGAGGAGGACGGGGCTGCGGGCGAGGTCGAGGGACGAGGACTCGAGGAGCGGGGCGAGGTCGGAAGCGCGGCGGGAGAGGTCGAGGCGCCCGAGCTGCTCGAGGACGGCGGAGACGTGGGAGAGGGACTGCCCGGGGGGAATCTCGACTTCTTCGCCGGTGACGATGTCGCGGGCATTGCTGACGAGGCCGACGGAGACGCCGTCCGCGACGAGACGTTCGCAGAGGGAGGCGGAAATGCGGATGCCGTCCTCGAGGGGGCGGTCGTCGTCGTATTCGCGGTCGGGGCGGACGTTGAGGAGGATCAGGACCTCTCGGGCGGCGGTGTTCTCGTGGACATTGACCTTGAGTTCGCCGGTGCGGGCGGTGGCGAGCCAATTGACGGACTTCAGCGTGTCGAAGTCCTGGTACTCGCGGATGGTGCGGAACTCGAAGGGGTCGGGGAGCAGGGAGGTGCGGGCGAGGACGGCGCCGAGCAACCGGCTGTAGGGGATGTCGACATCCTCGAGGGGGATCGGCCGCGGGGTGACGGTGAGGGAGGAGCGGCTTCCCGAGCGGGAGACGAGGTTGTGGGTGAGGAGGAGGTCGGAGCTCAGGAGGTCGATGCTCTTGATGGTGTAGTAGCCGCGCTTGCGCAGCTCGACGCGGAGGGTGCGGCGGATGCGCTGGTATGCGCCGAGCGAGAAGAGGTCTTGCCGGTAGTAGTCGTCGGTGACGGCGGCGTGGGGGGAGTCCTCGAAACCGAGGTGGCGCGACACCTGGAACTTGACGGTGAGCCAGGGGAGGGGCAGGGCCTTGCGGCTGGTGATCGTCTCGGTGAGGTCGAGGGAGGAGCCTTCGACGCCGGACCGGGCGGAGAAGTCCATCTCGACGGAGAGACCGCGCTGCCAGAATCGCTCGTAGACCACGCGCTGGAGGACGACGAGAGCGACGAAGACGGCGAGGACGCCGAGCAGGATCAAGGGGACACCGCTTCCGCGACCATTCGCGGCACTAGCGGACCGGCTTCCAGTCTTCGGTGGGGACGGCCTGGGAGGCTGCGATGCGGGCGACGACCTCCTCCGAGGCGGCGGTGCGGCTGCGGACATTGCCGCGGAGGATCAGGCGGTGCGCGAAGACGGGGACGAGGAGGTCCTGGACATCGTCGGGGGTGACGAAGGCGCGGCCGCGGACGGCGGCGAGGGTGCGGGCGCCGAGCGCGAGGGCGATGCTGCCGCGGGGGCTGACGCCGAGGGCGACGGCTTCGTCTGCGCGCGTGGCTTCCGTGAGGCGGAGGACATAGTCGAGGAGGGCGTCGTGGAGGAAGACGGAGCGGACGGCGAGCCGGGCGGCGATGATGGCATCCTTGTGGCAGACGGGCTCGAGAGCGAGGAGGGGGTCGGACCCGAGGTGACGGCGCAGGATCTCGAGGCCTTCGGGTTTGTCGGGGTATCCGAGGGGAATCTGGAGGAAGAAGCGGTCGAGCTGTGCCTCGGGGAGGGGGTAGGTGCCCTGGGTCTCGACGGGGTTCTGGGTGGCCAGGACGAGGAAGGGCTCGTCGAGCCTGCGGGTCTGGCCGTCGATCGAGACCTGTTTCTCCTCCATGCACTCGAGGAGGCTGGACTGGGTGCGCGGGGTGGCACGGTTGATCTCGTCGGCCAGGATGATGTTGGTGAAGACCGGACCCGGACGGAAGACGAATTCGCCGGACTTCTGGTGGAAGTAGTGGATGCCGGTGAGGTCGGAGGGGAGCAGGTCGGGGGTGAACTGGACGCGCTTGAAGTCTGCGTCGATCGAGCGGGCCAGGGAGCGGGCGAGCATGGTCTTGCCGGTGCCGGGGACGTCCTCGAGGAGGACATGACCGCCGGAAAGGATGGCGGTGAGGACAAGCTCGACCTGCCGCCGTTTGCCGACGATCACTCGGGCGACGTTGTCCTGGATCCGGGTCACGAGGGCCTGGAGGTCGGGGGTGCCTGCATCGGGGGCGGTCGCGGTTGTAGGATCGGACATGGGGGGCTCCTTCCATCGCGTCGGTCGCGGGATCCGTCTTCTGGCATTATAGCATCGGAAAACGGCGAAAGGGGTACCGCGACATTGTCCTTGACCTGACT
>CAZOHH010000082.1:0-9807 GCA_964579735.1 uncultured Oscillospiraceae bacterium
CAGCCGGCATGGTGGTGAAGGTGTAGGAAGAGGTCAGGGCGGCGTCCGAGTACCAGGCCGAGAAGGTGTAGCCTGCCCTGGTCGGGTCCGTGGGGGCGTACACGTCGGTCCCGAAGTCTTCCGTGATGTCGGAGACGTCGGAGCCGTCGTTGCTGTCGAAGGAGAGGGTGTACTCGTTCGCCGTCCAGTGGGCGGTCAGCGTGACGTCCTCCCCGGGCATGGTGCCGAAGGAATAGGAACTTGCATCGCTGTACCAGCCGGCGAAGGTGTAGCCGGTGCGCGTGGGCGCAGTCGGCGCGGTCACGTCGCTGCCGTAGTCCTGCGTGATGTCGGAGGGGGCGGTCGACCCGCCGTTGGTGTCGAACGAAATCGTGTACTGCTTGATGGCCCAGGTGGCTGTCAGCGTGAAGCTTTCCGCAGGCATGGTCGTGAACTCGTAGGCGACGTCGCCGCTGATGTAGACCTGGAAGACCAGGTCGGATGATTCGACGAAGTCATAATAGTTATACCCGTCAGCGATCAGGATTTCTTCTTCAAGATCGAAGTCATATTCATATATCGGATCCATCCACATCTCTGCGACCTCGTCGCCGTCCTCGAAGGGGTCCTGATTGGAGACGCGGATCGCGAAACTGTTTCCGGACGGATCCGACGTGATCATGATGGCGTAGAGCGTGCCCTGGGTCAGGGAGGGCTTGTCGGCGAAGGTGAAGTCGAGCCATGCTTTGCTGTCGATGATTTCGACAGAGGCGCTCGTGGCGATCGGATCACCGGTCGGCAGCCCGTCGGAGGTCTCATAGAGCGTCGCGATGGCTTTGATCGCACTCAGACCGTCCATCTTGACCGAGAATGTCTCGAGTTTCCCGTCCCGGGAGACGCGGAAGGTCTGCCCGATCCGGGCGTAATCGGTCTCGGTCGCATTCCAGTTCGTGTTTTCCTGGTCGAGGGTGCTGCCGCTCTTCGCAATCCAGCCGTTGAACGAATACCCGGTCTTCGTGGGTGCGGTCGGCTCGTAGATGTTGTCTTCGAAGTGATTCGTCGACGGATCCACATCGGTGCCGCCGTCCGAGTCGAAGGTGATCGTGTAGTCGACGGCTGTCCAGTGGGCGGTCAGCGTGACGTCTTCAGCAGGCATCGTGCCGAAGGAATAGAGGCTTGCGTCGCCGTGCCAGCCGGCGAAGGTATATCCTTCGCGGGTCGGATCAGCCGGCGCGGTCACGGACGTACCGTAGTCCTGCGTGATGTCGGAGGGAGCGGTCGACCCGCCATTGGTGTCGAAGCTGATCGTGTACTGGTCGATCATCCAGTCTGCGGTCAGCGTGAAGCTCCCGGCGGGCATGGTCGAGAACTCGTAGGCGGGTCCTCCGGCGAGATGGACCTTGAACGTGAAGTCGAAGGAATCGTTGGCGGCCATGGCGATATAGGGTTGCTCCGTCTCGTCATAATAGGTATCTTCCTGTATCACGGTCCCGCCGGCGTAGCTGCCGGGGTAATCGACATAGAAGCCGACCTCCGTGGCTTCGGCCTGTACCACGAGCACATAGGCATACTGGATGCCTTCGGCAAGGACGGGGGTTTCGGCGAACGTGAAGTCCACCCAGCTCATCGAGTGGTTGATCTCCACGAAGCCGCTGGTCGCGATCGGTTCGCCGGTCGGCAGTCCGTTCGAAGTTGCGAAAACGGTCATGCGGATGGAGGCCGTCGCTTCACTGCGCGTAAAGAGCTGAGTGGAGATCTTCGAAAGCTTCGAAGTCCTCGTGGTCGTGAAGGTCTGGCCGAACTTCATGACCCCCCACGAATGCTGGTTGTTCCACTCCGGGTTGTAATTGAGGTTCCGCGTGTCCAGGGAGTCGATGACGGCCCGGTTGGTCCACCGCTTGAACGAATACCCGGTCATCGTCGGCGCGGTCGGCGCATACGTCGTGTCGCCGGAGTGGTACGTGTCGGAATCCACGTCGGAGCCGCCGTCCGAGTCGAAGGTGATGGTGTAGTCGATAGCCGTCCAGTGGGCGGAAAGCGAGACATCTTCGGCGGGCATGGTGTCGAAGGTGTAGGAGCTCGCGTCACTGTACCAGCCTGCGAAGGTATAGCCGGTCTTCGTGGGGTCTGAGGGGGCGGTCACGGAGGTCCCGTAGTCCTGCGTGATGTCGGAGGGAGCCGCGGAACCGCCGGCGGTGTCGAAGGAAATCGTGTACTGATTGGCGGTCCATGCAGCGTAGAGGGTGAAGTCCTCGGCGGGCATCGTCGAGAACGCGTAGTCGCTCTGCAGGGCGGCGTCGCTGTGCCAGCCCGAGAAGGTATGGCCGGACCTCGTCGGTGCGGTCGGCGCCGCGAGGGCGGACCCGAAGTCCTTGGAGATGTCGCCGACGGTGGTTCCGTCGTTGCTGTCGAAGGAGACCGTATAGGAGTCGACGGTCCATTTGGCGTGGATCGTGATGTTTTCGGCGGGCATGTTCGTGAACGAATACGAAAGGGTCAGGTCCGCGTCGGAATACCAGCCTGCGAAAGAGAAGCCGGACTTCGTCGGCGCCGTCGGCTCATTGACGGACGTGTCGTAATCCTGGGTCAGAGTGGTCACTTCGGATCCGCCGTTGCTGTCGAAGGATATCGAGTACGAATCGATATCGAAGTTCGCGTCGATGTCGGAATCGCTCGTGATATCGGTATAGTCGTCCCAACTGGTGAAGGTGTAGCCGGTCTTCGTGGGATCCGTGTAGGGTTGCCAGGCATCATAGCCATAGGCGACGTTCTGGGATTCGTAGGTGCCTGCGCCGACCAGGAAATCGACGGCGTAGACGTGGGGGATCAGGTTGATCTTGAAGAGTGAATCGTAGCTCGTCGCGATGGAATCGATGATCAGGTATCCGCCATCATATACGTCCGTAATGGAGTAGCCGTAGGCGAACTTGCGGGACGGGTCGACCGACGTGAGGGTCAGGGCGTATTGCGTGCCGTCCGTCACTTCGTACTGGTTGGCGGTCACGAAGGCGAAATCGTACCAGGCGGATGTTCCGCCGATGCTGAGCGTCCGGCTGGTGGAGATCAGGTTCTCGGCAAGCCCGGTCGTCGCGTTTACGGAATAGAGCTGCGCTGTGACATAGGTGTATCCACTGGCGTCGGTCTTCTTCAGGTAGGCGGATACCTTGTCGACCTTGCCCGTCTTCGAGGGAGTGAAGGTCTGGGCGAAGAAGGAGACGCCTTCACTGGTGGATGCGCCAATCAGGTTCGCGGCATTGGTCTCGGATGCGGCAGGTGTCTCCAGGAAGAGCTTGAAGACCATGTCGTCGGAGGAGATCGCTCCGCGCTGGATCATGGAACCACCAGCGTACGGGTTCAACGAGGTGTATTCCGTCATCAAGTAGGAGAGGTAAGGCATCGAAATCATCAGCGCATACTGCGTGCCCGAATCGAGCGTGATCCTGTCGAGGCCGCTGAAAGCGAATCGGCACCAGCGGGTCGAGGTTCCGATCGCGCCGGAATCACTCGTGGCGAGCACGGGACCCGTCGGGAGGCCGGAGCCATCCACCGCGTAGAGTTCAAGTACCGCATCGGCCGCAACAGCGGCCCTGAGGCGGAGGTCGACGGAGTAGACGTGCCCCGTCCGCGAGGGAGTGAAGGACTGGTAGAAGGTCGTGCCCTGCCTTTCCCCGGAGACCTGGTCATTGACCTGATCCAGCACCCGGACTTCCGGCACGACAAGGGTGCCGAAGGTCGGAACCGCGACGAACATCGCGACCAGCAAACCGACGAGGAGGATCTTCAGAGTCAGGGCGGCGGTCTTCTTCATGGAATGGTTCATGGCTCCCTCTTTCCCGTCACTCAAAGTGACAGACCTGGCGAATGGACCGGGTACACGCAAACAAGGGAGGATTCCGCACACTTCCGCGAATCCACCCGTGAAGACCAGGCAGGACTTCCTGAAATCCTTTTGATGCGGCTTCTCCCCTATTCTCGCTGCGAACACGCTGAAGGCACTCGATTCCTTCACCGCAATCAACTATCTGTAGGATTGCTTGAAGGATACTCGCTGCCTCTGACAAATCTCTGACAAATCCAGGCATGCGAAAAACCACGGAGCGTCCTAGGCGCTCCGTGGTCGAATCCTCTTCCGAGTCGATGAAGGTCGGTCCCTGGTTGTGAACGGTCCGGTCTAGTCCTATGCCTTCGAAAGCGCGTCCGCGACGGCCGCATCGATTCCCTTGCTGCTGTAGGTAGCCCCGGCGATGACGTCGGTCACGGGAGCCTGAACGCCGAGGATTTTCTTGATGAGCGCCGTGAAGGCGCGGTTGTAGCATTTCGCACTGTCGCCCGTCGACACCGTGGCAATGGACGCGATCTGCCCGCCGGAGACCGTCACGGCGACCGTGGTCGGCTGCTTCCGGTATCCGACACCCGTGCCCTGGTAGGTCCCGTCCTTGTATTTCGAGGCGACGGCGGTCGGAGCCTTCGTCGGAGCCGAAGTCGGCGTCGCGGCGGCAGGAGCCTTGGTAGGTTTCGCAGCCGAGGTTGTGCCGGATGTGGGCGTCGGGTCCGAAGCAGGGGTCGTACCGGGGGTGGACGTGGCTTCGGGGGGTGCGGTCGGGTCCGCCGAAGCGGTCGTGTCAGCCGGCAAGCCGACGTCGCCGGTCTTGTTCTCCGCGCCGGCGAGGTTGGACTCACCCTCGATGGCGGTCATCGCGGTCATCGTCCCGGAATCGGAGAGGAAGTCGAAGGTGCCTGAAAGATACAAGCCCGCTGTCGAAAGGATGGTTACGGCAACGAGGGCGGCGGCCATGGGTCGGACCTTGCGGGTCGCGACCAGCGGCACGATGTTCTTCCGGGGGCAGGCTTCGACGCAGGCCATGCACTGGATGCATTCCCCGGAGCCGACCGATTCGGTCTTGTAGAGCTCGATGCCCATCGAGCAGCGGTTCGTGCAGGCGCGGCAGTTCCCGTCAGGCGCAGGGGGCGAAAGGCCGGCGCGTTCACCAATCGAACCATTCCGTTCATGGCTTCACCTCGAGTCCTGCCGCGCGGAAGACCTGCGCGAGCTCCTCCAACCGGCCCTTCGGCAGCATGTCGAAGTCCGCCGCAGCGTACGCCATGTCCAGCCCGTGGTACTTACCCTCGCCCAGCTTGTGGAAGGGCAGCAGCTGCACGAGCCGGATGCCGCGCAGCGGGCGGAGCATCGCGGCCGTCGCGGCCATGTTCTCCTCCGTGTCGTTGATCGAGGGGATCACCGGGATGCGGATGTGGATGTCGACGGAGCCATCGGCGATGCGCGCCAGGTTCTTGAGGATCCGCGCGTTTCCGGAGCCGGTCGCGCGACGGTGCGTCGCATCGTCCATGCATTTCACGTCGTACAGGAGGAGGTCCGTCCGCTCGGCCGCGCGCTTCAAGCGCTCGAAGGGCACGTCACCCGCCGTGTCTACCGCCGTGCGGAGACCCTTCGCCCGGCAGGCGTCGAGAAGCGCCAGCAGGTAGTCCAGTTGCAACAACGGCTCGCCGCCGGAGAACGTGACGCCGCCACCCGAGCGCTCATAGAAGGCGCGGTCGCGCTCGACGACCGCCAGCACCTCGTCCGCTGTCATTTCCTTGCCGACGGCGATTCGCGCGCCGGCATAGCAGCCTTCGCAGCAAAGCCCGCAGCGGAGGCACCGGGCGCGGTCATAGACGATCCTTCCGTCCACCATTTGCACGGCATCGTGAGGGCAGGCGGCCACGCATTGTCCGCAGGCGATGCACTTGTCCGGGAAGGTCTGGATTTCCGTACCGGGGTCCAGCGCTTCCGGGTTGTGGCACCAGAGGCAGTTCAGGTTGCATCCCTTGAAGAAGACCGTGGTGCGGATCCCCGGGCCGTCGTGCACGGAGAAGCGCTGGACGTCGAAGACCAACCCCCTGGCTCCGGCCCCGGAGCCGTGGGCGGGGACGGGTCCGGGCGCCGGAGCGTGCGTAGCGTCCGCCATTCCGCTACGCGATGCTCCAGTATGGAATCAGCACGACGTCTCCGAGGCGCTCCAGGCGGTCCTTCGTGATGACCAGCCCGGCCCGCGTCGCATTCTGCTTTTGGAAGGCCTCGATGCCGGCATAATCGGAAGCCTTGATCTGGTTCCTGAACTTGACCTCGACGGGAAGCCGGTCGCCTCCGCGTTCCATAACGAGGTCCACCTCCTTGTCACCGCTCCAGTAGAAGACCTTCGCCACTTCTTCCAGACAGTACGCCTTGGCCTTCTGGAGCACGACGTTCTCCACGAGCAGTCCGGCAAGCTCCGGCGAGCATTCCGTGGTCCGGAGGAAGGAACATACGATTCCGTTGTCGTCGATGTAGAGTTTGCGGTTCCTGCGCAGGTTCTTCGGAATGCTCGACGAATAGCAGGGGAGCTCGGTGACGAGGCACGCGTCCTTCAGGTATTGCACATAGCTGGATACCGTCTCACGGTCCATGTCGAGATGCTGGGCAATCGTGTTCAGCGACGGAGCCCCTCCCTGGTTCGCGGCGATGAAATACATCAGGTTCGCGAGCTTTTCCGGATTCCGGATTCCGTACACGCCGACGATATCGCGGAAGATCGCCCTCTCGACGATGTCCTGCAGGAGACGCCGCTGCCATAGAGCCGGGCTGACCGTCTCGAAGGACTCCGGGTACCCGCCTCGGACCAGATATTCCTGGAGTGCACTTTGTACGTAGGGGCGATATGGCTCCAGCACGAGTCTCGCCCGGTGCAGCTCTTCGAAATACCCGACCGGGTCCTCCCAGAGGACGGTCGCGGGAAGCGCGTCGAGGAATCCTTCCATGCGCCCTTCGGGGTGAAGGTGCATGTGGAAGCGCAGGTATTGCCGGAACGAAAGCGGGCCGACCGGAATCTCTTCGATACGGCCCATCAGCGACTCCCTGGACCCCCTGAACAGGAGCGTGGAGGAGGACCCGCTGACCACGGCTTTCATCCGGTATCTCAGGTCGTGGTATTTCTTCAGGTGGAGCTGCCAGTCGGTCAGCGCCTGGATTTCATCGATGAAGAGATAGACCGGTTCGTTGGTCATCTGGGCCAACCCATGCAGGAATCCCTCGTCGTATGCGGTCAGCACGTCGTCGATCGTCGCCTTCTCCGAGAAAAGGGTCGGGTCATCCCCACTGAAGAAGAGAATGCGCTTCGGCGCGATTCCATCGTCCAGAAGCGACTGGATGGTCTGATACATGAGCGTCGATTTTCCGACCCGCCTCGGACCGACCAGCGCCAGGATGCGCTTCTCCGCAAGGTGGTCCCGGATCCGCTGGAACTCGTCACGGTGAAGAGCGGGAAGCTGTTCGGCGTCCACATGTCCACGGTTCCACCATGGGTTCACTTGAGCAAGAGTTTTCAGGATATCCACGATCAACCCTCCCCGAATCAACGTACCGATGGGAAGAGCATACCACCTTGCGGTTATATCCGCAATATTTCCACTTTTTCTGCGGTTATATCCGCAACTACTCGAATCTGGCGCAGGTCTCCGGTTCGAACCACAGGCCCATCTCGTGCCGGAAGGACTCCGGCGAGTCGCTGCAATGCACGAGGTTCTCGCAGACCCTGCATTCGGCCATGGCGGCTTCGATCGAATCGATGCCGAAGTCCCCGCGGATGGTGCCTTTTTCGGCTCTGGACGGATCGGTCGCCCCGAGGAGAGACCGGGCGAGGGTCGTGGCACCCTCGCCAGGCAGGCCGAGGACCAGCGGGAGGGTCCTGCGACCGAGATAGGAGTTCACGACCCGCTCCTCGAGTTCGGGACCGACGCGGCGGATGGCGTCGGCGTAATGCGCTAGGATCAGGTCCCGGTCGATGGTGCGGAACGTCACGGCTTCCACCGTGAATCCGACTTCGAGGAAGCGGTCCAGGATGCGCTCCGAAAGGCCCCGCTCCAGCGCGTCGGGCTTGAGGAGGATCAGGCAGTAGCTCTTCTTGTGCATGACGCTAGAACCCGACTTTCTCCAGAAGCAGGCCGTTCGATTCGGCGACAGGCCCCGTGCGCTCGCGGTCCTTCGATTCGAGGATCGCAGGCACGGCGTCCGGGCTCATCCTGCCCATCCCGACCTCGATCAGCGTGCCGACGATTCGGCGGACCATGTTGTGGAGGAACCCGTCTCCGCGGACGTGGATCTCGATCATGCCGGAGGCTTCGACGAGGTCGATCGCGTGGATCGTGCGGACCATGCTCTTGCTCTTGGAGCGGGCGCTGGTGTAGCCCGTGAAGTCGTGTTCGCCGAGGAAGACGCGAGCACCCTTGCGCATCGCGGTGACGTCCAGCTTCTTCGGAACGTGCATGCTGTACTTGCGCAGGAACGGGTTCGGGTGCTCCTCGTTCCAGATCCGGTACAGGTAGGTCTTCTCCTTGGCGTTGAACCGGGCGTGGAAGTCCTCCGCCGCCTTCTCGACCGCCGTGACCGCGATGTCGTCCGGCAGGTAACGGTTCAGGTAGGTCTTGAGTTCGCCGACGTCGAGGCTCTCCTCCACGCGGAAGTTCGCGACCTGGCCCAGCGCATGCGCACCGGCGTCCGTCCGGCCGCTGCCGACGATTTCAACGGGGTGGGCGAGGCGTTCCGACAGGACGTGCTCGATCTTGGCCTGGATGGTGGTCTCTCCCTCGCCGAGGCGCTGCCAGCCCTTGTAACGGCTGCCGTCGTAAGAGATCGTGAGCTTGTAGTTGTGCATGGGTTCTCCTTTGTTCCTTGCATTCAGCGGCACGGCTTACCATTTCCGCATCCGTATTGTATCATGTCGGAATGAAGAAGCTTCTCCGCGCCGCCTTCCTGACCACGATTCCCGTCCTGACGGGCTATGTCGTCGTCGGCATCGCCTTCGGCCTGCTGCTGCAGAAGGCCGGATACGGGGTCTTCTGGGCCATCCTCATGAGCGTTCTCGTCTATGCCGGGTCCATGCAGTTCGTCGCCGTCGCCCTACTGTCGGACGGATCCGGGCTTCTTGCAGTCGCCGCCATCACGTTCTTCGTCAACATCCGCCATTTCTTCTATGGACTCTCGTTCATCGACATCTTCCGCGGCATGGGCCGCAAGCGCGGCTACATGATCTTCTCGCTGACCGATGAGACCTATTCGCTTCTCTGCACGGCCAAACCCCCCGAGGGCGTCGACCGAGACCGCTACTTCTTTGCGATTTCGCTTATGGATCAGATCTATTGGATCACCGGCTCCGTGATCGGATCCCTCGCCGGCTCTCTGATCCCCTTCGCGACGACCGGCCTCGAGTTCGCCATGACGGCGCTCTTCATGGTCATCCTGGTCGAGCAATGGTCGGCCTTCCGCACCCATGAGCCCGTCTTCGTGGGCTTCGCGGCGGCCCTGGCCTCCCTCCTCGTCTTCGGTCCGAAGAATTTCCTGGTACCGGCCCTCGCCCTGATCGTGCTGGCCCTGCTGCTCCTCAAGAAGCGTCTGGGCAAGGAGGCCTCCTCCCTGCCGCAGTCGGAATCGCCCCCCATCGAGAGGAACCTCCCATGAGCGCGACGGATCTGCGCGCCCTCACCGTCATCCTCGTCGCGGCCGCGATGACCTTCGCGACGCGTGCCTTGCCGTTCGTCCTGTTCGGCAGAAAGCAGGCGGCCACGCCCCCCCTCATCCTGTTCCTGGGCACGTATCTTCCCCCCGCGATCATCGCCATGCTGGTGGTCTACTGCCTCAAGGACGTCCAGCCGCTGGTCTACCCCTACGGTGCTCCCGAGGCGCTCGCGCTGGTCATCGTCGCCCTGCTTCACGTCTGGAAGCGCAACTTCCTGCTCAGCATCTTCGGCGGGACGGTCCTCTACATGGCGGCCGTGCAGCTCGTGTTCGTGCGGTAG
>CAZOHH010000083.1:0-9645 GCA_964579735.1 uncultured Oscillospiraceae bacterium
GCCCTGCTGCTCGACGTCGTCCCCCTCTGGGCCGTGGCCGTCCCTCTCGCCATGGTCGGAGGGCTCGTCTTCCACTGGCCGCTCCTCTACGTATATCTGGCGGCCTCGAGCGACGAGATCATCAAGTTGGTCCTCAGCGCCTACCGCTTCCTTTCGAAGCGCTGGATCCACGACCTGGTGAACGCACCCGTCGAGGCTCTGCCCATCGAGGCCGCTCCCTCCGCGGAACCGCTCGTCTGACCTAGAACCCGGCTCCGTCACGCAGGTGACGGAAGTGGAGATCGACTCCTTCCGTCTTGAATCAAGCGGGGGGTGGGACTATAATCGTCTTAGAAGGACAAAGATAGTCAAAGACAAAAGAGACAAGGAGCCGATGCATATGCCCAGTCTGAGCGATCTGATCGAAGGCATGATCAAGCAGATGATCGAGGAGAACGACGGGCGTCTCGAGACGACCCGCAACGAACTCGCCGTGCGCGTCCACTGCGTACCGTCCCAGATCTCCTACGTTCTCACGACCCGCTTCGGCAATGGCCAGGGATACTATGTCGAAAGCCGTCGGGGCGGTGGGGGATGGATCCGCATCCGACGCGTGACCGAGAGTGACCCGGCGGCGTTCCTGTGGCATGTGCTCAACGCCTCGGGCAACCGCCTGTCCTCGCATGGCGCACAGGTGCTGATCGAACACCTGTCCGACCACCGCGTCCTGGACCCGACGACGACCCGCCTCGTCTCGGCCGCCTTGTCCGACCAGGCGCTCGGAGAGGTCCCGCCCGAAGTGCGCGACGTGGTGCGCATGGACCTCATGAAATACATGCTGACCAGTCTCTATGTGACCTGAAGGAGGTGGATGGAATGCAATGTCCGTCCTGCAAGAAACGTGAAGCCACGATCCATATCACCCAGAATGTGAACGACAAGACGACGCGGATAGACCTCTGTCCGGTCTGCGCCAAGGAGCAGGGCTATCTCGGCGAAACCGGAGATTCCGTATCCAGCTTCTTCAGCAACGACCCGTTCAGCGGAGGGGCGGCCAACCTGTTCAAGATGGCCGGCGGAATGCCCGCCAACGGCACCACGTCCCCTTCGACCGGCGAGCGCTGCGCCTTCTGCGGCACCAGTTTCGAGGAGTTCCGCAATCGCGGCCTGCTCGGCTGCTGTCACTGCTACGACGAGTTCGGACAGCGCCTGCTGCCTGTGATCCGGCGCATCCAGGCGGGCGACCACCACACCGGCCGACGTCCCCCCAACGCGCCCATCGAAGTGAAGCCCGAATCGGCACCGCTTCCCGCTTCGAAGCCGGAGCGGAAGCCGCTACTGCGCAAACCGATCCGCGTTCCGAAGAAACAGGGGAGTGAACCCGTCGCGGGCGAGAAGGATGCGACGGCCGCCGCGGCGAAGCAGCCCGCTCCTCCCACGGTTCTGCCGCAGCCGACCGAAGAGAGCGAGCTGGAGCGGTTGCGCCGGGAACAGACCGAAGCCGTGAAGGTGGAGGATTACGAAAGGGCCGCGAGGATCCGTGACCGCATCAAGGCACTCGAATCGGGAAAGGAAGGGGTGTGACGGCATGAACTGGTACGATGGGTCCGGTCCGGAAGGCGATGTGGTTCTGAGCAGCCGTATCCGCCTCGCCCGCAACCTCAAGGAATTCCCCTTTCCGCACAAGCTTTCCCCCGCAGCGGCCCGAAAGGTCGCGGATCGGGTCGAGGAGGCTCTCTTCGGAGTCGGCACGTACTTGAAGCGCGAGTTCGCCTCCCTCGAGATGGACGGCATGGACGAGGTCGACCGGCTGGCCTTGGTGGAGAAGCACCTCGTCAGCAAGGAATTCGTTACCGGAGGCGCAGGACGCCGCGCGCTGGTCAACCGCGACGAATCCATCTCCATGATGGTCAACGAGGAGGACCATGTGCGCATCCAGGCGATGCGCGCCGGGTTGTCCCTCGATGAGACCTACAGCGACGCCCTGCGGTTGGCGATGCTGCTCGAGGAGAACCTCGAGGTCGGCTTCCACCCGCAGTTCGGCTACAGCACGGCCTGCCCGACCAACACCGGCACCGGTCTCCGCGCCTCGGTGATGGTCCACCTCCCCGGTCTGACCATGTCCGGATACGTCGTCGCCATCATCGAAGCCCTACGCAAGATCGGCTTCACGGTCCGCGGGCTGTACGGCGAAAACAGCGAGGCCACCGGTTCCATCTATCAGGTCTCGAACCAGATCACCCTGGGCGTCAGCGAGGAGGAGACCCTCGCCGACCTGAAACGCCTCGTCTCCCAGGGACTCGAACAGGAGCGCGGCATCCGCAAGGAACTCTACCGCCTCCAGCCGCTGACCCTCGAGGACCGCGTCCACCGCGCGTACGGCATTCTGAAGCATGCGCGGAAAATCGCCTCCGAGGAGGCCCTGCAGCTCCTGTCCGACATCCGCCTCGGCGTCTCGCTCGGCATCCTGCGGGACATCAAGGCGGAGACGCTCAACCGATTGACGCTGGGCGTCGGTCCCGCCACCCTCCAGAAGACCGTCGGGCGGACGATGAGCCCCGACGAGCGCGACGCGGCGCGGGCGACGGCCATCCGCGACTGCATATGACGAAGCACGAAAGAGAGGAAACACCATGTTCATGAGATTCACCGACAGATCCGCCAACGTCCTGATGAGGGCGCGCGACTCCGCCACCGCGGTGGGACAGTCCTATATCGGCACCGAGCATATCCTCGTAGGCATCCTCGAGGAGGGCGAAGGCCTCGCATACGAATCTCTCGCAAGCCAGGGCATCGACGCCGACAAGGTCCGCGCCGCCATAGGTCCCGTACAGAACCCGGGAGCAGGCACGGAACCCGAAGCCCCGACCGAAGACGAGAACGGGGAGATCGACGTCAGCGCCATTCTCTCGCGCTTCACCCCGCGTACGAAACGATTGGTCGAGATCGCGGCCTACGAGGCACGCAAGAGCGGCGTAGACTTCATCGAGCCCGAGCATCTGCTCATGGGGCTGCTCCGCGAGGGAGAGTCCGTCGCCCTGCGCATCCTTTCCGGACTCGGCGTCGACGTCCGTAGCGCCTACACCCAGGCGGGCAGCGCCCGTCCGAAGGACGAGGACTCCGAAGACGGCGGCGAGGGCGATTCGGAAGCCGAAGCCGAAGGAGATGGTTCGTCCGACGGCGATGACTCCGCTTCCCTTGACGAGATCAACCGGAACCTCGCGAACCTGAAATCGGAAGGCGGTTCCAACGCCGCCGGTCCAGGGAAGGGCCCCTCCGGCAAACCCGGCAAGCCCACGTCCGACACGCCGAATCTCGACAAATTCAGCCGCGACCTGACGCAGATGGCCAGGGAGGGGCGGTTCGACCCCATCATCGGCCGCGAACAGGAGATCGAGCGCCTGATGCAGATCCTGTGCCGCCGCACCAAGAACAACCCCTGCCTGATCGGCGAACCCGGCGTCGGCAAGACCGCCATCGCCGAGGGCCTCGCCCAGAAGATCGCCGCCGACGACGTGCCGGAGCCCATCAAGGGCCGGCGCATCGTGCAGGTGGACCTGGCCGGCATGGTCGCCGGGTCCAAGTACCGCGGCGAGTTCGAGGAGCGCCTGAAGAAAGGCCTCCACGAGGCCATGAAGTCCGGCAAGACGATCCTGTTCATCGACGAGCTGCACACGCTGATCGGCGCGGGAAACGCTGAGGGCGCCATGGACGCCGCCAACATCCTCAAGCCGCTGCTCGCCCGCGGGGAGCTGCAGATCATCGGCGCGACGACGCTGGACGAGTACCGCAAGCACATCGAGAAGGACGCCGCGCTCGAGCGCCGTTTCCAGCCCGTGAACGTCGGCGAGCCCTCCCCCGAGGAGGCCGTCCTGATCCTCAAGGGCATCCGCGACAAGTACGAGGCGCACCACGCCGTCAGCATCCCGGACGAAGCCGTCGAGGCCGCCGTCGCGCTGTCGACGCGCTACATCACCGACCGCTTCCTCCCGGACAAGGCCATCGACCTGATCGACGAGGCCGCTTCCCGCCTGCGCATGAAGTCCTTCATGGCCCCCGACACGATCAAGGAGACCGAGGCGCAGCTCGCCGCCGTGGGCCGCGAGAAGAAGGCCGCCGCCGAGCGCGAGGACTTCGAGAGCGCGTCCCGCCTCAAGGAGGACGAGACGCGGATCCAGGAGGAACTGCGCCTGGCTCGCGACGAATGGCAGAAGAAGGTGGACTCCCGCGGCAACGCCCTGACCGAGGACGACATCGCCGCCATCGTGTCCATGTGGACCGGCATCCCCGTCCGCAAGCTGACCGAGGACGACTCGGAGCGCCTGCGCAACCTCGAGCAGGAACTGCACCTTCGGGTCATCGGGCAGGACGAGGCGGTCCACTCCGTCGCCAAGGCCATCCGTCGCGGACGTCTCGGCCTCAAGGACCCCAAGCGCCCCAACGGCTCCTTCATCTTCCTCGGCACCACCGGCGTAGGCAAGACCGAGCTGGCCCGCGCACTGGCCGAAGTCCTGTTCGGCGACGAGAAGTCGCTGATCCGCCTCGACATGTCCGAGTACATGGAGAAGTTCGACGTGAGCAAGCTCATCGGCTCCCCGCCGGGCTATGTCGGCTACGACGAGGGGGGGCAGCTGACCGAGAAGGTACGCCGCCGCCCCTACTCCGTCGTGCTGTTCGACGAGATCGAGAAGGCCCACCCCGACGTGTTCAACACGCTGCTGCAGATCCTCGAGGACGGCCGCTTGACCGACAGCCAGGGGCGGACGATAGACTTCCGCAACACGGTCATCATCATGACCTCGAACATCGGCGCACGCCTCCTGACCACGGCGGCCGGCCGGAAGATCGGGTTCTCCTCCCCGGCGGGCGGCGAAGCGGGCGACAAGCCCTCCGACGAGCGGCTCTACGGCGGAAAGACCTACACGGAGGCTCGAGACCTCGTCATGGAGGAGGTCAAGCGCACCTTCAACCCCGAATTCATCAACCGCGTCGACGAGATCATCTTCTTCCAGATGCTCGACCTGACCGCCATGAAGAGCATCGTCGACCTCATGGTCAAGGCCCTCGCCAAGCGCATCTCGGCCAGCGGCCTCACGCTGGAGCTGACCGACGCCGCTCGCACGACTCTCGCCGAACACGGGTTCGACCCGCACTTCGGCGCCCGGCCGCTGCGCCGCTCCATCCAGACCCTCGTCGAGGACAAGCTGTCCGAAGAGATGCTGGACGGTCACCTGAAGGCCGGAGATACAGCGCTCGTGGACTCCGATGGGAAGAACATCACGATCGTGAGGAAGGTGGAAGGGGAGGAATCGGGGATCTGAAGGCCCTTCAGCCCATCGGCGGTTCTACCGGCCGCCGGAATCGTGAAGGCGGCACGCCAGCGTGCTTGGAGAACTCCCGGCTGAAATGGAAGGCGTTCTGGTATCCGAGTCGTTCGGAGATGGTCCCGATGGAGAATGGCGTGTTCCGCAGCAGTTCCTCCGCCCGCTGCATCCGCAGGGAGACCAGATAGCGCTTCGGCGCACAGCCGACGACCGCTTCGAAGACCTGGCGGAAACGCCTTTCTCCGAGACCGACCTGACGGGCCATCTCGGTTACGGTTGGACTGGGTGCGTCTTCACGACGCAAACGCGCGATCAGTTCCTCAACGGATTTCCGGTGCGGAGCCTGTGGAATCGCCGGTTCTGCGAGACGGCATCGCCAGTCGTGCAGTAGATAAGCGGTCAGGGCGGAAGCGGCGACGAGCGACTCTCGGGTGCCTTCCTTGAGGAGAGTCAACGCACGCCTGCAGTCGGAAGCTTCCTGCACGTTCCAGCGAACGGTCAGGGCGGAGCCAAGGGGGAGCTCGGGTCCGCATTCGCAGTGGAACTCGAACCACCAGAAGTCCCAGTTCACGCCGATACAGCGATAGCGGCGGACATCGGACTGTCGGCATACGATCAGGGAATCCGCTTCGACGGAGATTTCCTCTCCGCCCTCCAGACGGATGCCGCCGGAGCCGCTCAAGGTCCGGAAAGCGACGTGACTCGCAGGCTGGGAGGACCCTTTCAGCACGTCGTAGGACGGGTCCGCATACACCAGGTATATGGATCGCAAGGAGAGCGGCGAGGGGACCGTCGGGTGTTCCGTATAGGCGTAATCGAAATCCATGTCCGCATCGTAGCAGGATTCGGACTTCCCATCAAGGTGGGAACCACCCTGGTATGCCGAAAAATATATGCGATGTGCCGTAAAATGGATTCATTCGGTTCAAGGAATGCAGTATCGTATATATTGATTGATGACCCAGAGGAATATGACGAGGAGGTTCGACATGACGGACGGCGGGAAACTTCAGGACGGAGTCCACGGGTTGGTTCCGAGGGAACGGCAGAGCGTCGGGGCGCGCAGACTGCGCGACTTCTTCGGCAGGGTGCCGAACGCTCCGATCGTCCAGGCCGAATTCGGCTACTACTCTCTGGACCGCTGGACGGACGAGGGACATATCGACGCGAAGACCGACCTGTCGCAGCTCTTCGGCTTCGACGAGCCCGGAGAGATCACGCTGGATCAGCTGGGCTGGTGCGAGGCCTCCCTGTCCCCTGTCTTCGAAACCAAGGTCCTGGAGGACCGAGGGGAGCACGAACTGGTGCAGGACTATGCCGGACGGCACGTCCTGTTCTTCAAGGGCCGCCGGAACGGCTTCATGCCCGAATACGTCGACCACCCCGTCAAGGACCGGAAGACCTGGGAGGATCAGATCCTCTGGCGTCTGGACCCGAAGACCCCTGAACGGTTCGCCAATCTGGACGCACGGATGGCCAACGCGAAGGAAGCGGCGGCGAAGGGTATGGTCGTCACCCAGAACCTCATCGGCGGCTACATGTATCTTCGCAGCCTGATCGGACCGGTGGACCTCCTCTACAAGTTCCACGATGACCCGGACCTCATCCATTCCTGCATGGAAACCTGGCTGGCCTTGGCGGACACCGTGGTCGCGCGGCACCAGGAGCACGTGACGCTGGACCAGATGTATTTCGGCGAAGACATCTGCTACAACCACGGCCCCCTCATCTCGCCGGACATGATCAGCGAATTCCTCTTGCCGTACTACCAGCAGCTGGTCACCAACAGCCGCGCGCGGCAGATCGACAAGACGCGTCACATGATCGTGCAGATCGACACCGACGGCTTCTCCGACCCGATCATCCCTGTCTACCAGAAGATCGGCATGGACTATCTGAGCCCCTTCGAGGTCGCGTCGGGCTGCGACGTCGTCCGGACGGCGAGCCAGTATCCGGAGCTCCTGATCCGAGGCGGTTTCGACAAGCGCATCATCGCGGCGGGCAAGGACGCCATCGACCGGGAGGTCGACCGCATCCTGCCGGTCATGAAGCGTCGGGGCGGCTTCATCCCCATGTGCGACCACGGCGTGCCGGAGGAAGTGGCTTTCGAGGACTACGTGCACTTCCGCAAGCGCCTGCGCGAATACGCCTAAGACCGGTCCATCCGACGGCGTCCATACCCAGGGCGGGGTGGACGTGGTATCGTGGCCTCATTCCGGCAGCACGGCAGGGGAGGGCGCCATGAAGTACAAACGCAACCTATCGGAAGTCCTGCAGCGGCTCGATGACTTCTACGCCTTGCGCGGCACGAACCGGATCTACGCGAAGATGAACATCCCCGTTCCGGCTCTCGACCGCTACCAGGCGGAGACGAAGGGCGGGCTCGTGGACTATCCCGACATGCACCAGCGCATCGCCTTCTGGGACGAGTGCCTGTCCGTCCATACCGACTCCGAGGACGACTCGGTCCCCAATGCGTATCCGACCGAGCTCGACCAGGGACTCTATGCGGCACTGGTCGGCGCACCGGACGTGCGGTTCCTGAACGACCCATCCTGGGGGTGGGTGTCCTCCATGACGACTCCCTTCGTCGACGATCTGCGCACCGTGCACTCCTTCCGGCTGGACCCGGACAACCGCTGGTTCCAGCTCTACGAGGAGCAACTCCACATCTTCGCAAAAGGTGCCGAAGGAAAGTTCGGCATCAGCCATTTCACGCTGATCAACGGGATGAACTTCCTGGCCGAAGTCCGAGGGGCGACGAACGCCTACATGGACCTGGTCGACGACCCCGAGGAGGTCCAGGCCGTCTTCGATTTCGCGGAGAAGCTGAACGCATGGATCCACGGACGCTTCTTCGAAATCGTCGGGCTGACCGGCGGCGGCACATGCAGCAACCTCGGCCAGTGGCTGCCCGGGCGCAGCCTCGGCGAGAGCGTGGACCCCTTCCACCTGACCTCCCCGGAGTCCTTCGAAACCTGGGGGCGCGCTCCGGTGGAGAAGATCTTCGCACGATTCGACGGCGGTATCGTCCACCTGCACAGCAACGGGCACCATCTACTCGAGAGCGTGACGACCCTGAAGGGCTTGAAGCTGATCGTCTTCGGCGACGAACCGTTCAATCCGCCCGTCTACCTGAAGCTCGCATCCCTGGCGGCGCGGCGCGGTACCATGCCGATCTGGCTCGCAATCCCCTGCGACGTCTTCGCGGCGGCGCTGGCACGGCACGAACTCCCGACCAACGTCTTCTACAACGTGACGGGAGTTCCCGACCTTGCGACCGGAAACGACCTTGTGCGGGAAGTGAAGCGGTACAGGGGCTGAAGCCTGGAAGTCGGTCCTAGAAAGCGCCTCCGGTTCCGGACGGAACGACAGCGGCGGGAAACGCCAATACCAGCATGCCGGACAACAGCGCCAGGAACGCGTAGTAGAGGAACAACGAGAAGACCAGAAGCATGAGCAGACGGTCCTCCGACTGACCCGTGGCGGGCTGTAGTCCAACGAACAACGCGATGAAGCCGAGCACGAGGCCTGCGAGCAGGAGATGCGTGGCGGGAATCGTCGCGCCCAGCGAGGAGAGCAGGGCGAGCAGCGTCAGGACCGAGCCGTAGAAGGCGGGCGGTCCGAGCGCGGAGAAGACGCGGACGAAAGGTACCGGCGTGCGGAGCAGGAAGCGGAGAGCCAGCGCGAGGATACCGGCCAGGACGAGCGCCTGCACGACGACGGAAGCGAAGACGAAGGGCGCGACGAGGGCGACGCCGCCGGCGATGTCCGTGGCAGCGGACGTGCGGCCGATTCCGCCCGTGAGCAGGAAAGCCAGGAAACCCTCCATGGTCGTCTTGCCGGAGAGGGCGAGCGCGGCGCCTGCGGAAACGATGGCCTGCAGGAGAACGAAGAAGAGCGGGACACCGAGGCTTCGGCCGGCGGCGACGCGGCGGATGGTGGAGGCGGGGCGGGTGAAGAAGCCGCCGGCTTCGGTCAGCCGCGCGCGAAGGAACACGATCGGCGACGTCGGCTTGCCGGCCGGCTTCGACGCGGAGGGGCCTGAACCGGAGCCTGTGCCCGGACGTGGTCCGGAGCCGGATGTGCCGGAAGTGCCTGGACGCTTCGGAGGTTTCGGCGGGCCGGAGAAGAAGCCGAGGAGCGACTGGAAGAATCCGGGCTTTTTGCTTTTCGGAGGAGAAGACGGCTTCGCCTTCGGGGGCGGAGAGGACGACTTCGGCGGAGGTGAAGAAGGCGGTGGCGGCGGGGCAGTTCGGGCCGATCCGGAGGCGCCGGACGAAGTTCCGGTCGTGCGGCAGGTGCATTTCTCGTCGGAATCGAGCTCGCGCCCGCAATAGAA
>CAZOHH010000084.1:0-6900 GCA_964579735.1 uncultured Oscillospiraceae bacterium
ACCGACATCATCCTGCCCATCCTCCTCCTGGCCCTCGTCGGGTTCGTGGCGCAGAAGCTCCTCCACATGGACATCCGCACGCTGATCCGCCTGAACATGTACCTCCTCATCCCCGCCGTCCTCTTCGTCAAGGTCTACCGCGCCGAAGTCTCCATGGCCTTCGTGGGGACCGTCTTCGGCGTCGTGCTTGCGGTCGTGGGGGTCATGTACTTGCTAGGCGAAGGACTCTCCCGGCTCCTCCACAGTTCCCGCAGCCGGCGCAAGGCGTTCACCAACTCCCTGACCTTCTTCAACAGCGGCAACTACGGTCTCCCGCTCTCCGAACTCGTCTTCGCGTCGAACCCCCTTGCGACCACGGTCCAGATCTTCATCATGCTGATCCAGAACATCACCGGCAACACCTTCGGCGTCTTCCAGGCCAGTTCGGGGAGCTCCGGGAACCGCAAGGCGTTGATGAGCGTCCTCAAGCTCCCGGCTCTCTACGTGCTCGTCCTCGTCGCCCTGGTCAAGGCCGCCGGGTGGACCATGCCGCCGATCGTGATGCTGCCGTTGGACTACCTCTCCGCCGGGTTCGTCGCCATCGCCCTGATTACGCTCGGCGCCCAGCTCGCGGAGATCGGCTTCAAGCTCCATCTCCGCGACATCCTGCTTTCCTGCCTGATCCGCCTCGCCGTCGCCCCGCTGGTCGGATACGGCCTCGTCCTGATCTTCGGCCTCCACGGGATTCTGGCGCAGTCGCTGATCATCGGCGTCTCCACGCCGACCGCCGTCAACACCGCCATCCTCGCGCGCGAATACGACAACGAGCACGAATACGCCTCGCAGATCGTCCTGGTCTCGACCTTGTTGAGCGTGGTCACGATTTCGGTCGTCATCTACCTCGTCCGCGGGTTGTAGTGCCCTCCGGTTCTGCAGCGGAATTTCGATGAATTGTCAGAGATCTGTCGGAACTGCATCAGGAAGACGAGGCGCGCCGAAACGCCCTTCGCAGTGGTATAGTCTATGGCGATGGATGCGGAATCGAAGCAGACGAATGACCTCGCCCCTGCCAAGGACCTGCGTTGGAACTTCGCGGTCAACGTCGTCGACATCGCGTTCATCAGCCTTGCGCTGAACCTCGTCTCCCAAGCCACCATCGTGCCGGTTCTGGTCAGCCACCTGACTTCCTCCCGGTGGGCCATAGGGGTCATCCCGGCCATCGTCAGCCTGGGCGTCTATCTACCGCCCCTGTTCTTCGCCCGGTACACCGAGACGTTGGTACGAAAGAAGCCGATGCTGCTGTGGTACGGCTTGCTCGGGGAGCGCCTGCCGCTGCTGCTCATGGCCCTTCTGGTCGGATTCTTCGCAGTGGACTCCCCAGGGCTCGTGCTGGGCGGGTTGTTCCTCCTCTTCGCGGTCCACTCGTTCACCAGCGGCGCCGTCACGCCTGCCTGGCTCGACTTGGTCGCCAAGGTGATTCCCGTGAGGCGCAGGGGGCTCTGGTTCGGTCTGGGCAATGCGCTGGGCGCCTGTCTGGGTATCGCGGGCGCCGCCCTAGCCGCGAGCGTCCTGTCCGGCTTCCCGTTCCCATCTGCCTTCACCTATTGCTTCGGGCTCGCCTTCGTCTTTTCGATGCTGTCCTGGGGCGCTTTCTCCCTGAACCGCGAACCGGACAGCCCGGTGAAGCCTCCGGAAGGAACCTATCGGGACTACTTCCGCAAACTGCCCGGAATCCTCCGTAGAGACCGGAATTTCCGCGTGCTGCTGGTCACCCGATTCGTCTCCATCTTCGGCAGCATGGCCACGGGTTTCTTCATCCTCTTCGGAATCCAGCGTTTCCAGCTCGAAGGAGCCACAGTAGGCGTCCTGACGGGAGTCCTCGTGGCCGGTCAGCTGGTCATGAACCTGATATGGGGAATCCTGGGCGATCGATTCGGACACAAGCTCGTGCTGGCCGGGTCCTCCCTCGCGACGGCGCTCGCGGCCTTGACCGCGCTCTTCTTCTGCTTCTCCCCGGTCTGGCTCGGTCTCGTCTTCGTCCTGCTTGCCGCCGGCATGTCCGGCGAGGTCGTTTCAGGCAGCACCATCACGATGGAGTTCTGCTCCCCCGAGGAACGTCCCACGTACGTGGGGATGGCCGGTACGATCCTGGCGCCGGCAAAGACCCTCGCCCCCCTGCTGGGAAGCGCGCTCGCGGTTCTCCTCGGGTTCGATGGGCTTTTCGCCGTGACAGCCGCGGCCGCCTTGGCTGGAACTGTCCTGCTGGGGTTCTGGTTGAAGGAGCCGAGGGGATACGAATCACCTCCGGCAGGTATGCATTGACAACCGGTTTGTCCGATGTGCATACTATGGAATCGAACGGATGTCGAAGAGGAGTACCCATCGATGAGAATCTCGACCAAGGGGCGCTACGCGCTCGAAGCTCTGCTTGACCTCGCTCTGCAGGACCACGACGGATTCGTCGCATTGCGCGGCGTAGGACTTCGCCGGGGTCTGTCCGAGAACTATCTTGAACAGCTCTTCTCGGACCTTCGCCGTTGCGGCATCGTCACCAGCCTGCGCGGACAGCAGGGCGGTTACCGCCTCGCCCGCGACCCGGCCCTGATCACCGTCGGCGAGGTGCTTCGGGCCGTCGAAGGACCTCTGGTTCCCGTCGCCTGCATCGCCGCCATCGCCCAGGCGGGCTGCGGCCCCGTCGAGGAGGCGCAGGCCTGCCCCCGCCAGGACACCTGCGTCACGCGCCTCCTCTGGATCCGCATGAAGGATGCGATCGCTCTGGCCGCCGACGGGGTCACCCTGGCGGACCTCATCGCGGATTGTCGCAACGCGCAGGTCGAAGGCGCGTCCGATTACGCAATCTGATAGAGAGTCAGACCACGAGACGCCCCTTTCTCTCGGCGATCGTGATGACCGCCTCGACGCCGGAGGGGAATGAGAGGAAATCGTCCTCCATGCCGTCGCTGAACACCACACCGCCGGCCGGCATGTGCGAAAGCACGTGCAACGGGTTGTTCCGGCCGAACTCCCCATAGACGAGGCTTGCGCCCGTGACCCGCGTGGGGAAGGGTTCCCGTACCGCGAACCGCAGACGGTCCGCATTCCAGGAAAGTCCCGTTGGCTCGGCGACTTTCGCCCCGTTGCTTGAAAGACTCCCGGCCATTCCGATGGCGCCGGCTACCACGCTGCGCATCCAACCCGTCGAGCCGAGCCCCGTCGAGACGATCACGCCGCTCGAGGACTGCTCCTCCTGCCGGTCTCCGACGGAGATGCGGTACAGCGCGGAGGTGTGGCTCTTCGGTCCTATGAAGAAGTCGTTCACGGCCAGCAGGGTCTGTCCGTCGTTCAGGGTCGCTAGCGCCATGGTGACGTCCTTGAATCGCCGCCGGTCCGCAAGGACCTCTGGAAGGACCTTGTCGAGGTCCGAGGGCGCGAAAGGGAGAAGGAGGCCATCCCAGCGCGCGGGATCCGGATTCACCCCGACCACGGGCTGTCCGTCCAGATACTTGAGCGTGTTGGCCACCAGTCCGTCCTGAC
Source organism: uncultured Oscillospiraceae bacterium (assembly GCA_964579735.1). Taxonomy (GTDB): domain Bacteria; phylum Bacillota; class Clostridia; order Saccharofermentanales; family UBA5734; genus CAILLO01. The sequence goes on from CAZOHH010000084.1 coordinate 3,514, forward strand.
CGAGGACGACCACCACGTCTTCGGGCTGGAAGACGAAGTCCGGCAGCTGGGAGCGCTCGAGGGTCACGATGCCGTCGAAGTCCTCCAACTCCTCCATGACGCTTTCTCTCGCCACGGTGTTGCGAAGATTCTCCAGCAGATAGGAGTCGAAGTCGTCCCCGAGGCGTTCGACTTGATATCGGGCCATGTTCACCGTGTTGTGGCGCTTCAGAAGGACGTCGAGACGGCTCTGCCTCACGACCACGACGATCCGGCGCCGGGCGCCCGGCCGGGAATTCCCCCGGCCGGACTGCGCTCCTTCGAGCGATTCGCGCACGTCGTTCGGGATCTGCGCCGTTCTCATCGCCGCGTCGTCCTTTCGCTGCCGCCGGCCGAAAGGAGCTGGCCGAGCAGGTCGGGCGAGATGTTGAGCGTGCCGATCCGCTCCGCGGAGCCGGCCAGGTCGGCGAAAGCCGTCGCGATGATCGCGTCCGGGCGCATGCCGGCCAGCGCCAGCGCGCGCACGTTGTCCTTGTCGACGCCCTCGAGCGCGTGCAGGACCGCGGCGAGCTCGTAGGCCTTTCCGTCGGCCTTCGCCTTGACGTTCGCGGCTTCCAGGGCGACCAGCGCCGTGCGCTTCTCCTCGGCGGACGTCTCGTGCTTCAGCCGTTCGGCCTCGATCGATTTCTCCTTGTTCATGGCCGCCCGCTGGGCGTCGAGCTCGCTATCGCGGATGATCCGTTCCTGGCCGATGGAAGCGTTTCGCCGGGCGAACCCGGCTTCGTCGGCTTTGCGCAGGATCTCCTCGCGCGTCTGCGCCTCGAGTGCGCGCGCCGTCTCCTTGGTCGGCTTGACCGCGAGCACGGCGAGGCCGAGGATCTGAAGGCCGAGTTCGGTCATCTCCGCGTCTTCGCGGAGCCGTCCGAGGATCCTCGTCGCAAGGGCGTCACCTCCGGTGACGGCATCCTGGAGGAACAGCGAGCCCAGTTCGGCACGGGAAAGTCCCTGCACGGCCTCGGCGACGCGCTGGGGAAGCCGCTCCGGATCTTCGGAGGCAGGGGAGCGTCCATCCGGGCGGCGGCTGAAGTCGAGCAACTCCGCCGTGCGTCGCGCATCGACGATTCGGTAGGTGGCGCGCCCCTGGATGGAGACGGTCTGGAAGTCGGCGGTGGTCTGGTCGAACATGAAGGGGACGTCCGTGCTGCCGGTCGGCACCACGACGACCGAGGTCGAAGGGGTGTAGGCGAGGAAGGCGAGACCGCGCCCTTCGCGGACGATCCGGCCTTCCCGGTGGACGAGGACGTGCTCGGTGGGCGAATATTTGTAGTAGTGGAATCCGAACATGGGAACCTCCTTTTAGGAATCCGGAGGGGGTCTCCGGATGGCGGAAGAAGATAGTCACAAACTGATAATATCAACAAGAACATAACGTGTCAAGTATTTCCTCGAGTTCTTCTCGAGTTCTTCTCGACTCCTCTCGAATCCGTAGATTCCTGTTGACATAGCGGAGTCGTCGGGTTATTATTCCGCCAATACCTATCGACGTACTAACATAAGGCGTGCCGATTCCATGCCGGACTCGGGAAAACGTGAAGGGGGATGAGCATATGAAGGTTTCCACCAAAGGTCGGTACGGGCTTCGGGCCATGATCGACATCGCGGTGCATGCGAACGGCTCCCACGTGCCTCTGATCCAGGTCGCAGCCCGTCAGGACATTTCCGAGAACTACCTTGAACAGGTCATCGCGCTCCTGCGCAAGGGCGGCTTCGTCCGCAGCGTCAAGGGAGCCCACGGCGGTTACCGCCTGACGCGAAGCCCCTCCGAAATCGGAGTCGGCGACCTGCTCCGCTCCCTCGAGGGGAGCATCTCGGTGGTCGAGACCGTGGGAGATTCGGACTCCGGATTCGACGAGACGCTCCGGATGGACGTCGTGCAGCGCGCGATCCGCACCCAGGTCTGGGAGCGCATCGACCGCGGCGTCAACGAAGTCGTGGATGCGATCACGCTGGAGGACCTCGTCTCCGAATACAGGAAACTGAATGGACCCGATACCCTGACCTACGAAATATAGCATCGACGGCCGCGAACGCGGCCTTATGAGGAGGACCCCCACCATGAGCGAGAAGAAGCTCCATTTCGACACCCTGCAGGTCCATGCCGGACAGAAGCCCGACCCCACCACCGGCTCGCGCGCCGTTCCGATCTACCAGACCACTTCCTACGTCTTCAACAGCACCGAGCATGCGGCGAACCTGTTCGCCCTGAAGGAATTCGGCAACATCTATACGCGCATCATGAACCCCACGACCGACGTCCTCGAACAGCGGATCGCGGCGCTCGAAGGCGGCGTGGGCGCCCTCGCGGTAGCCTCGGGCTCCGCGGCGATCACCTATGCGGTCATGAACATCGCCGGTGTCGGAGACAATGTCGTCGCGGCCGGAACGCTCTACGGCGGCACCTACAACCTCTTCGCGCACACCCTGCCGAAATTCGGCATCACGACGACGTTCGTCGACTCCGATGACCCGGAGAGCTTCCGCAAGGCCATCGACGCGAAGACGAAGGCCCTCTACATCGAGACCGTGGGCAATCCCGGCACCAACCTCGTCGACTTCGAGGCCGTCGCGAAGATCGCCCATGAGAACCGAATTCCGTTGATCGTGGACAACACGTTCGGCACCCCTTATCTGGTCCGCCCGTTCGAGCATGGCGCCGATATCGTCGTCCACTCCGCAACCAAGTTCATCGGGGGTCATGGAACGTCCATCGGCGGTCTGATCGTCGACTCCGGCAAGTTCGACTGGGCCGGCAGCGGCAAGTTCCCCGGACTCGTCGAACCGGACCCGAGCTACCACGGCATTCAATATGTCGCAGCCGTCGGCCCGCTGGCCTACATCATCAAGGCGCGCGTCACGCTGCTGCGAGACACCGGCGCCTGCATCAGCCCGTTCAACTCCTTCCTGCTTCTGCAGGGGCTCGAGACGCTCTCCCTTCGTGTCGAGCGCCATGTCTCCAACGCCCGGAAAGTCGCCGATTTCCTTGCGAATCACCCGAGCGTGAGCTGGGTGAATTATCCCGGGCTACCCGGCAACAAGTACAACGCCCTCGTGGCCCGATACTTTCCGAAGGGGATCGGCTCCATCTTCACGTTCGGCATCAAGGGCGGACTGGAAGCAGGAAAGACGTTCATCGAAAGCGTCGAGCTGTTCTCTCACCTCGCGAACGTCGCCGACGCGAAATCCCTCGTGATCCACCCGGCCAGCACGACGCACTCCCAGCTCGAGGGAGATGACCTGACTTCGGCCGGCGTCTCGCCCGACATGATCCGTCTCTCGATCGGCATCGAGGATATCGAGGACCTTCTCGCGGACCTCGACCAGGCTCTGCGCAAGGCTGCGAAGTAGTCC
>CAZOHH010000084.1:7000-9210 GCA_964579735.1 uncultured Oscillospiraceae bacterium
AGGGGACGGACTAGCCGTCCCGACATAGAAAGGCTCGGGTATCCATGGACCGCTTCGAAAAACAGGAACAGCTGATGCGCGACATTTCCGAGACGGGCGGCCTGGTCGTCGCGTTCTCCGGAGGGGTCGACTCCTCCTATCTTCTCAAGATCGCCCATGAAGTCCTTGGGGACCGCGTGCTGGCGGTGACCGCCCGCTCGTCGACCTACCCCGAGCGCGAATACCGCGAAGCCGTCGCGTTCTGCCGCACCTACGGCATCCCTCACCGCACCGTCGTCTCCGAAGAACTGGACGTCGAGGGTTTCGCCGACAACCCTCCCGACCGCTGCTATCTCTGCAAGCGCGAGCTCTTCACCAAGCTCGCCGCCGTGGCCCGTGAAGCCGGTGCGACGAAGGTCGCGGAAGGCTCCAATGCCGACGACGTGTCGGACTACCGGCCCGGACTCCGCGCCGTCGCCGAACAGGGCGTGCTGAGCCCGCTCCGCACCGCAGGCCTGACCAAGGCTGAAATCCGTGAACTCTCCAAGGACCTCGGACTGCCGACGTGGGACAAGCCCGCCTATGCCTGCCTGTCCTCGCGTTTCCCCTACGGCGAGCGCATCACGCCCGCGAAGCTGGCCCAGGTCGACGGCGCCGAGCAGTTCCTGCTCGACCTCGGCTTCCGCCAGATCCGCGTCCGCCACCACGGGGATGTCGCGCGAATCGAGCTGGCTCCCGCAGAGATCGCCCGTTTCGTGAACGAGGGCCATGGCGCAGCCGTGCTCAAGCGCTTCAAGGAACTCGGCTTCAAGTACGCCGCTCTGGATGTCGCGGGCTATCGCACCGGCAGCATGAACGACACGTTGCCGACCGGCACGTGAACGCACCTCGCAAGGTCCTCGTGGCCATGAGCGGGGGAGTGGACAGCTCCGTCGCGGCGGCCCTTCTCGTCGAAGCCGGGTACGAAGTCGCCGGTGCGACGATGCGCCTACAGGACGATTCCGCCGACCGTGCCGCGGAGGGCGGATGCTGCTCGCTCGAAGCCGTCGAGGACGCGCGACGCGTGGCCTACCGGCTCGGCATTCCGTTCCACGTGATGGACTTCCGCGACGCCTTCCGGAAATCCGTCGTCGAACCCTTCCTCGACGCCTATCTCAGGGGAGAGACCCCGAATCCATGCATCGCCTGCAACCGCTTCGTCAAGTTCGAGGCCCTCCTGGTCCGGGCGCGGCTCCTCGGATTCGATGCCGTCGCAACCGGTCACTACGCCCGCGTCGACGAAGATCCGGCGAACCCCGGCCGCTTCCGGCTCCTGCGCGGCGCGGACCCCCGCAAGGACCAGAGCTATGCACTCTACATGCTCGGCCAGGACGTCCTCTCGCATCTGCTCCTCCCCGTCGGCGGCCTCGAGAAGACCGAAACGCGCCGCATCGCGGCAAGCCTGGGGCTCGCCGTCTCGGATAAGCCCGACAGTCAGGAGATCTGCTTCATCCCCGATGACGACCACGCGGGGTATATCCTCGCACGACGGCCTGAAGCCGGCCGTCCGGGACGTTTCGTCGACCGCGGAGGCCGCCCTCTCGGGGTCCATGGCGGCATCCACCGATTCACGGTCGGGCAGCGAAAAGGGCTGGGTCAGGCCTTCGGCCAGCGGACCTACGTGGTATCGATCGACGCGGCCAGCGGGGACGTCGTGCTCGGTGGGGATGCGGAACTGTATCGCAGCGAAGCACGGGTAGGGGACGCCTGCTTCACGAGGGAGGAATATCGGGCCGAGGTCACCGCATCCGGAACCGCGGGTCTCCCGGTCTTCGCACAGGTCCGCTACGGCACGCGCGCCTCGCCCGCCAGGCTTTCGACTCTCGCGGACGGCACGCACCGGCTCCTTCCGGACCCGTCCGTGCGGGCGGTCACTCCGGGCCAGGCCGCCGTCTTCTATCGGGGGGACGAGCTGCTGGGCGGCGGGACCCTCCTGCGGGACTAGGGAGGCTTGACGGGCCTCCTTTTTCTTTGTAGATCCTGATTCTTGCGGTCAGCTAGGACGAAGAAGGCCGGAAAGGCGCAATGTTCTCGAATACAGGGATGCCGCTCGAATGCTGCAAAGGAAGCGGTGCGGCCTGAGCTATGTCATCTCACATTCATTCCGATGTATAATTCATTCCGGTATCGTCAGACCGTCCACGTTGCGATTGAATTCTGCTTTGGCGTCTTGAATGTCCATTGGAATGAGA
>CAZOHH010000085.1:0-9049 GCA_964579735.1 uncultured Oscillospiraceae bacterium
CTCCGTCGTGTAGTTCGCTCTCCCCATCTTTCCAGTCCCTCCTTGTCAGGATTTTCGCCTCTATCCTAACATTGAAACTGGACCAACCTCCTGGGGGCACACCAAAGATCTACATCCACATGATCCCCGAGGAGATGGACGAAGCCGTCGACGCCGTGGGGAAGGTCATGATGGGGGGAGGGTAGGAGCTTGCATTGCGTCGAGACGATACACATGCTCCGAAAACACCAAGGTTGAAATACAAGCGCCACGAGAACTATTCGCATAGATTGGGGGTGCCACAATGCTGGAAAAGACATTCGGAATCAGGATTCCTGATGCAAAATACAAAGAGCGAGTGGGGGCATATGGTATCGGGTTCGATCGCGATGGGAGAATACCCGTTGCATCGACGCACCTAACCAACGGACAAATAGGGTACTTCTTGCTTGGCGGCGGGATCGACAATGACGAAGAACACGCTGAGTGTATTGCACGAGAGTGCTTGGAAGAAGCAGGACTTAGCGTTGCGCCCAAGGAGTTCGTCTGCAAAGGCGATTTCTACCAATATATGGATCAGACAAGGACTCACTTCCACGGAATCGGCTATTTCTATCTCATTGATATCGACAAGGTCGTTGCTGAGCCAACAGAACCAGACCATTCTCTCGCATGGCTTACAATGGAGGAAGCAAAGCTCAAGCTGTTCTTGCCTCATCAAGTCTGGGCAGTCGAGCAGGCATATCGTCTTTTCAAAATGTAAAGCAAAGCAGATTGATTTCTACACCATTCTCGAGGTGCAATGTCAGTGGTTAACGTATCCGCATGCTGAACTTTCACTACAATGTGTCCCAAATTGTGATACCGATGGGGTCGCGTGTTGAATGCTTGTTCGCTTCGACGCTGTTCCGGCAGGGGATCAAGATCAACGTGGTCTCGAAGCTGCTGGGGCACAAGGACGTGGCGACCACGTACAAGATCTACATCCACATGATCCCCGAGGAGATGGACGAGGCCGTCGACGCCGTGGGGAAGGTCATGATGGGGGAATAGAAGAGCTGGTACTTCAGGTGCCACCATGTAGTCGGCCGTGAGTTGGCAGCTGACGGAGCTCTTGTTGACAGCATTTCAGGTGAATGGTACATTTCGGGCATCGAAGCCAGGAAGGCTTCTCGACTCGAACCTCTCCTGCTGGATGCGACCCATGAAGGGCGGACGACCGACCCTGCGTGGGTCTTTTTCATGGAGGTGCAACATGCACATGGCGGATGCCCTGATCTCTCCCATCGTCGCCGGGACGATGTATGCGGCGACGGCTGGAACGATGTCCTACTCGATCAGGAAGTTGAATCGGTCGATGGACGACCACATGGTCCCGCTGATGGGCGTCATGGGCGCGTTCATCTTCTCGATGCAGATGATCAACTTCGCCATCCCGGGCACGGGCTCGAGCGGCCATCTGGGTGGCGGCATGCTGCTGGCGATTCTGCTGGGGCCTGCGGAGGGGTTCCTGACGATGGCCTGCATTCTGCTGATCCAGGCGCTCTTCTTCGGCGACGGCGGCTTGCTGGCGTACGGCTGCAACGTCTTCAATCTCGGGTTCTTCTCCTGCTTCGTCGCCTATCCGCTCCTGTTCCGCTGGATCACGCGGAAGGGCCTCACGACTCGGCGGATCCTCGTCGGATCGCTGGTCTCCGCCGTGGCGGCACTCCAGCTGGGTGCCTTCGGCGTCGTTCTCGAGACGGTGCTGTCGGGTCAGACGTCGATTCCGTTCGGGACGTTCGTCCTGCTCATGCAGCCGATCCACCTGGCCATCGGTCTCGTGGAAGGGTTCGTGACCTCCTCCATCGTCGTGTTCCTGTGGAAGGCCCGACCCGAACTGCTCCAGCGCGAACTGCCGGTGCCGGTCGCAAGCCCGGTGCGCCGTCGCAGGACCTTCGTGGGCCTGCTCGTCGCCGTGCTCGTCACGGGCGGTGTCCTTTCCTGGTTCGCCTCGTCGGATCCGGATGGCCTGGAATGGTCGATCGAGAAGGTCCTCGGGACTCCCGAGCCGGTCGCGTCCGGTGCCGTGCATGCGTTCTTCGCCGCCGTCCAGCGGGCGACCTCCGTATTCTCCGGGTACACCCTCGGCGGCCCCGCCAGCACCTCGTGGCCTGCGGTCGATGCAGGGACGAGTGCAGCCGGGATCATCGGCGGCCTGATCGTGCTGCTGTTCGCGGCGGGAATCGCCTGGATCCTGCTTGCACGACGGAAGCGCAAGGCTCCGCACCCCTGAACCGTGGTATCATGACGGCAGGATGCGGAGGTGGAGCATGCGGATTGCGGTGATCGACGGACAGGGCGGCGGAATCGGGCGCTCGATCATCGACCGGATTCGTGCGCAGTTCGGCGCGTCGGTCGGCATCCTCGCCCTCGGGACGAACGCGGTCGCGACGAACCTCATGCTCAAGGCGGGCGCGGACGAAGGGGCTTCCGGGGAGAACGCGATCGTCGTGAACGCACCAAAGGTCGATGTGATCATCGGTTGCGTGGCCATCCTCTCGGCGGACTCCATGCTCGGTGAAGTGACGGCACAGATGGCCGCCGCCATCGGCCGAAGCCCCGCCCACAAGATCCTCATCCCGCTCAACCGTTGCGGCATCGACGTGGTCGGCTTGCGTGGTGCGACGCTGGCGGACTGTCTGGATGATGTGGTCGAGGCATTGAAGCGTAGCTGAATCCCATTTCGGCTTGCATGAGCACGATACCCCCTACCTGCTCGTCCCTGAACTTCTGCGGTCTTGAGGGCGCGCGTAGTCGCAAACGTGCGCATGCGGGCTGTTCCATTATGAGAAGCTTGCTCACAAGACACTCGTTCGCTTCGACGCTGTTCCGGCAGGGGATCAAGATCAACGTGGTCTCGAAGCTCTTGGGGCACAAGGACGTGGCGACCACGTACAAGATCTACTGATCCCCGAGGAGATGGACGAAGCGGTAGACGCCGTGGGGAAGGTCATGATGGGGAATCGGATAGACGGTATTTCTAGTACAGGCGAATGCGAAACAGAGTGCAGTCGGCCGGACAGTGCATTTCTGTGAACAGATCGACTTGCATGAATTTCTCTTGGCTGGTAAATGTGATGAGCGCCGATCAGTCTGATGTGGAATCAGGGCAGTTGGCTGATGGAACCTACAACCAACCTGATATCACACGGCTCCCGTCACGAGTCTCGCCCCTGCTTTCCGGACCGCTTCGGTGAATCCTTCAGGCCAAACGTCTTCAGCCACATCGGAGACGACCCCGGTGATTTCCCCGAGGGTGCATACGGCAGCGAAGGAAGGAGGCCCCATCTTCGCGACCTCGCAGAGGAGATAGCTTTCCTTCGCCTGCCGGATCATCATTCGTCGGAGATCGGCCTCCTCTTCACTGACATCCGTAGCACATGCATCGATTGATAGCGCCCGAGCCGAGAAGAAAACCTTGTCGGCGTGGAAGCCTTCGAGGAAGGCACGCGCCTGGGGTCCCACGAAGGATTGAGATTGCTCGCGCCTGCGCCCGCCGGTGCAGTAGACGCGGATTCGACCCGGCTCGGCGAGGGCCACGGCGGTCTTCGCTCCGTTGGTGATCACGACGAGGCCGTTGTGGTGTGCGAGATGGGGGACCATCCGAAGGACGGAACTGCTGGAGTCGAGGAACAACACTTCATCGTCCTTCACCAGAGTGGCTGCCGCCGCTGCCATGGCTTCCTTGCCATGCCGGTTCTCCGACTCCCGGACCGACAGTGGGATTTCGGACTCCATCCCTTCGACTCGGATTGCGCCGCCATAGGTTCTTCGGACGAGTCCGGCTTCAGCCAGAACGGCCAGGTCGCGTCGGATCGTCGACTCGCTGGTGAAGAACCGCTTGGCTAGTTCGACCACGGTGACGGATTTCCGTACGTCGAGAAGAGCAAGGATCTGGTCGTGACGCTCGATCGTGTACAGGAAGACCCCCCCTTCCAATGAATCAACTATAGCATGAAGTGCGTAAATGTGCGCGATAATGCGCAAAAATAGCGCCATGGATGACCGATGTGCCGTCTTCCCACCATCCCTTGCGTCGTCCTGAATCCGCCATAGAATGGAATCATCGATACAAATCGCACGAGAGCGACCGGATAATCTGCGCGAAACACGCAAGCTGGAGCACCTGTTTCTCCAAGCCCGACAGAGAATGGAAACCAAATGGACCTGCGTCTTGCCGTCAACTGCGGATTCGCCATCAACCGATACCCCGAGCCCGAGGTGTGGGCTCGCGCCGTCGCGGAAGGAATGGGGCTGCGTCATGTCCAGTTCGTGGCCGACCTGTTGAACCCTTTCCTGCCGGAGGACTACGTGGAGAAGCAGTTGGAGCGGACTCTCGCAGCACGGGACCGATACGGGCTCTCCATCGATTCGGTATTCACCAGCGCCTACACCCGGGTCAACCACCTCATGCACCCCGACCCGGAGGCGCGAAGAATATGGCTGGACTGGTTCAAGCGGTTCTTCGCGATCGGCGCTCGCCTCGGCGCGAAGAACGGGGGAAGCCACTTCGGAATCCTCTCCTTCGATACCTACGAGAATCCGGACAGACGCGAACGGATGGTGGAGGAAGGCGTCCGGGGGTGGCAGGAACTATCAATCTTCGCCCGGGATATCGGGTTCGAGTGCCTGATCTTCGAGCCCATGTCAGTGCCTCGGGAGATGGGCAACACGGTCGAGGAGACGCTCGACCTGATGGCCCGCGTCAATGCGCACTGCGGGGTGCCGCTCCGGTTATGTCTCGATATCGGTCACGCTCCGCACCCGGACCAGCGGGATCCCTATCCCTGGTTGGAGCGACTGGGTGCCGTGTCGCCCGTGATCCACCTCCAGCAGACCGTCATGAACAAGAGCCAGCACTGGCCTTTCACACCGGAATACAACGCGCAGGGCATCATCGAGCCCACCCGCGTTCTGGCCGCGCTCGAGCGCTCGGGCTGCAGGGAGGCGCTGCTCACCTTCGAACTCGGGCACCGCGAACACTGGGATACCGACACGCGGGTCATCGCGGATCATCGCGCCTCGGTCGAGCATTGGAAGCCCTGCGTACCGGTATAGGTCGGACGGGAGGGACCGAATGAACGCACTGGTTCTTCATGGAATCGGCGACCTGCGCTACGAGACCGTCCCTGATCCGGTCCCGGGTCCGGAACAGGCGCTCGTCCGCATCCGCGCGAGCGGCATCTGCGGGTCCGACATCCCGCGCGTCTTCACGAAGGGGACATACCGGTTCCCGCTCATCCCGGGTCACGAGTTCGCCGGCGAGGTCGTCGGTGTCGGCCCTGGAACGGAACCATCCTGGATCGGCCGCCGTGTCGCCGTGTTCCCTTTGCTGCCGTGCTTCGCTTGTACGGCTTGTGCGGAAGCGGAATACGCCTCCTGCCGGAACTACGACTACTTCGGTTCACGTCGCGATGGCGGCTTCGCCGAACTTGTCGCTGTGCCCGTATGGAACCTGGTGCCCGTTCCGGATGGCGTCTCGTACGAGGCGGCGGCCTTGGTCGAACCTGCGGCGGTGGCCCGTCATGCGCTGCAGCGCGGACGGCTATCTCCGGGGGAGGTCATCGCGATCGCCGGAGCCGGTCCGATCGGGCTTCTGCTGGGTCTCTGGGCCCGGCTGGAGCCAGCGCGGTGCGTGGTACTCTGGGACATCGATTCGGAGAAGGTGGATTTCGCCCGCCGGGTCGGGTTCGAGGATGCCGTCGACGCCGGGCGTGAGGATCCCGTCGAAGCCGTCATGCGGATCACCGAAGACCGGGGCGCCGATCTGGCCGTCGAAGGAGCTGGCGTCTCCGCCACACTGGAGCAGTGTCTGCGTGCGGTCCGGCCGTTCGGACGGGTGGTGGCCATGGGCAATCCGGCGGGAGACATGCATCTGTCCCAGAAGACCTACTGGGAGCTGCTGCGGCGCCAGGTCAGCCTGGAGGGCACGTGGAACTCACGGTATGATCCGCCTCGGCCGGACGATTGGAACCTGTCCCTGGGCGCGATGGCCACAGGGCGCCTGTCGGCGACGGTCGCCGTCACCCACCGGATTCCGTTGTCCGAAGGGCCCGAGGCCTTCGCACGGATCCGTTCTCGGAAGACGCTGATGAACAAGGTTCTCTTCTTGACCTGATCTGAAGTCCCGAATGGAGGTGCCACGATGAAAGCAGCCGTACTCGAAGCTCTCGACGCCATGGTCGTGCGGGAGGTCCCCACGCCTGTCCCCGGCCCGGGAGAAGCGCTCCTTCGTGTCGGAGCCTGCGCCGTCTGCGGTTCGGACATCCGCATCTTCCACCATGGAAATTCCAGGGTGATTCCACCCGCCATCCTCGGGCATGAGATCGCCGGCGAGGTCATCGCGGTCGGGGAGGGCACGACGCGGCTCGCCGTCGGGGACCGGGTCGCCGTGGGCGCCGACGTGCCATGCGGAGAGTGCACCTTCTGCGAGGCCGGCATCGGAAACAACTGCCAGATCAACTATGCCATGGGATACCAGTTCCCCGGCGGATTCGCCGAGTACGTGCTGCTCAACCGGACCGTGATGAACTTCGGTCCCGTGCACCGCATCCCGCCGCACCTCTCCTTCGACGAGGCCGCCCTTGCGGAACCCCTGGGCTGCGTGCTGAACGCGCTGGAGCTATCGCAGATCCATCTCGGCGATACCGTGGTCCTGATCGGCGCCGGCCCCATCGGATGCATGGTCATCGAAGTCGCGCGGCTCATGGGGGCGACGAAGATCATCGTGGTGCAACGCAGCCGCCCACGTCTGGAGATCGCACGGCAGTTTGGTGCGGACGTGCATATCTGTTCTTCGGAGGAGGATGCTGTGGCGCGGGTATTGGAGGAGACGGGCGGTCTCGGCGCCGACGTCATCGTGACGGCCAATCCGTCTCCGGAGGCGCAGGTGGACGCCCTTCACATGGCGAAGAACCGTGCGCGGGTGAATCTGTTCGGCGGACTGCCGAAGTCGAAGTCGCAGGTCACGCTGGACACCAACCTGATCCACTATAAGGAACTGTTCGTCCATGGCGCGCACGGCGCCCTGCCGTCGCACCACCGCAAGGCAGTGGATCTGATCGCGTCGGGTCGCATCGACATGAAGCGCTACCTGTCCCACTCCTTTCCTTTGGAGCGGATCGTGGAGGCCTTTGCCGCCGCGGAGGGCCACGCGGGCATGCGCGTGGTGGTGCACCCGTGAATCCGCGCAAGTCTGGCCAAATCTCCGCCTCGATCATGTGTGCAGATTTCCGATTTCTCGAGCGCGAAATCCGTGCACTCGAGCGAGCTGGTTGCGAATACCTGCACTTCGATATCATGGATGGGACCTTCGTCCCGAACTTCACCCTGGGACCGGACATCGTGCGTGCCGTGCGCGCCATGTCCTCGATTCCCTGCGACATCCACCTCATGGTCGTCCGGCCCGAAGAGCACTTGCACCTCTTCGGCTTGCGGCCCGGGGACCTCGTCTCGATCCATGCCGAGGCTTGCATCCATCTCCAGCGGACCCTCCGCCTGATCCGGAACGAGTACGGGGCGCGTCCCATGGTCGCACTGAATCCCTCCACCCCGCTCTCGGCGCTGGACTACGTTCTCGACGATGTGGATGCGGTCCTGTTGATGACCGTCAACCCCGGTTTCGCTGGGCAAGGGCTGATTCCTTCGACACTGGGAAAGATTGGCCAGCTTCGTACTCGCCTGGATGCGGATGGACGGCAAGGAATTCTCATAGCGGTTGATGGAAATGTCAACTTCGAAAACGCGCTGAAGATGCGACGACTGGGCGCGGATATCTTTGTCGCGGGGTCATCGAGCTTGTTCGTGAAAGATGCGGACATCGAGGCACAGGCACGTCGACTGCGCGAATGTATCGCATGACGCAGGAAGGAATCTCGTATGGAACATAAGGAATCCAGGCTCGTCGAGGCCTATGGAATCGCACGGGAGCACTATGGCGAACTTGGCGTCGATGTGGACGCGGTGCTGAAAGCCTTCCGCACCAGATCGATCTCCCTGCAGTGCTGGCAAGGCGATGACGGCATCGGCTTCGAAGCAAGCGACAGGGTGCTCCAGAGCGGAGGGATCCTCGCGACGGGCAACCATCCAGGTCGCGTCCGCAACGCCGAAGAACTCCGCGATGATTTGGCATTTGCCCTAGGGCTGATTCCGGGATGCCACCGCGTCAATCTCCATGCCACCTACGCGGAAACGGGCAGTAGAAGAATCGCACGGAATGAACTCGGACCGGATGCTCTGTCGATCAGAATGATCTCGTTTTCAAAGTGATATTGTGACATCAACAGCGTTCTGAGATGAAACAGCTTGCTGCCTGCATTTTCCCACGCGACGGGCTTGTCTCCCAAAACAAAGGATATGGTCGCTCCCCACGTCCGCCTGATGTTTGCTTGAATTGTCTCAAGCGTTCCTTGTATGTACGATATTATCCGGTCCCAAGACAAATCCCCTGTCGACCTCTTCTCCTTCCGTCTCTCTGGATTGCATCAAGAATAATAGTTGAGAGTCCTCATAAAGTATGCATATATTGCAGACCATTTGCGATAGATATTGCTCGACTGATGGACTTCGTCAAATAGAGGCGCTGAGAATACTCCACGGTCATTAAATTATCTTCGATCTTGTCATACCTTCCCAGCAAGAGCACGACAGGAGAAGCGGCACGAAACGGCATCTTCAATTCTTCGAAGCCACTTTGGATTGCCTTCTCACTCAACATTCTTTTGTGCATCATGACCGACTTGAATTCGGGATCTCCGAACTCAATGGGAACATCGCCGGTTCATCATCAACTACCAGAGCAAACCGAGGATTCCCCCCCTATTATCTTCGGCCCCATGAACCCGCTCGTCTCCGAGAAAGTTGATGCAGACTCAACCGCCCTTGATGATGTCCATTACCCGCGTCTCCCACTCCCACAGATTCTGCGGCCGATACATCACCGTGCTCACATCCTTCAGGATGAACTCGACCGGTGTGCCAGTCCGGCGGCAGGCTGCCATGGTATCCCGCAATTCCTTCTCAATCGCGC
>CAZOHH010000086.1:0-8819 GCA_964579735.1 uncultured Oscillospiraceae bacterium
GAGTCGATGTCGTGTGGCACGGTCGCGGCGTTGCAGCCGGGGATGTTCCGGAGGTGGTCCAGCAGCGCGATGTTCTTCAGGTTGTCGTCCACCGTGCCGTAGCGTCGTGTCTTCGTGACGTAGTCGGTGACGAAGACCTGCGTGGAGATGCCGCCGGAGAGCTTCGGCGTGTGCTCGACGTCGGGAGGGGTGGCGGGGCGGAGAAGGCGGATCGTCTCTTCCATGAGCTCCACCGGGATGCGCACGACCTCGGTCGCGTAGTCCACTTTCGCTCCCGCCTTCTCGCAACGCTTCAGGCACTCGAGGTGCGGCATGTGGAAGCCCGTGCGCGACAGGATGCGCAGCGCGGCCTGGTGGATCAGCAGGATCTCGTCGGGGGACAGGATCTCGACGTGGGACTTCATGTTCTTCATGGTTCGACTCCTTTCGAGGGGGGGGCGGACTATTCCATGGCGACCAGCGCGTCGAGTCGGCTCTCGATGACGAGGGTCGCGGCGCCGATGATGCCGGGTTCCTGGGAGACGGCGGGGGTGACCTCGATGCGATGCAATGCGAGACGATTGACGGCCTGGCCGATGCGGTCGACGAGCGTTCCACCCAAGGTGTCGACGACGACGCCTCCGAGGACGACCCGGTCGATGTCGAGCACGGAGGCGAGATTCGCGAGGGCTGGCCCAAGGTGTTCGGAGATATAGGAAAGGAGGTCCTCGTCTCTGGCCAGAGCGGGGCTCATGGCCCCGAAGCGCGCTTCGAGGGCCGCGACGTTGAGACGACTCTCGAGCCAGCCCTGCTCGCGTGTGGAAGCGGTGATGGCGGCCTCGGAGGTGTAGTAGCCGATCTCGCCGCATAGGAAATGCGAACCGCGCCGCAAGGTGCCGTCGAGAATCAGTCCGCCGCCGAGACCGGTGCCGAGGGAGATGTAGAGCAGATCCGCACGGGTGTCGGGGGAGAGTTCGCTGCGCATGAGGTATTCGCCGACCGCGGCGACGTTCACGTCGTTCTCCATGAGGACCGGGAGGCCAGTGGCGGCTTCGATGCGCGCCAGTATCGGAGAGGCGTCGAGAGGCTCCCGAACGCCGATCAGGGGAGCGAAGTGGATCATTCTGCGGTCGGGATCCACGGCACCCGGGATGCCGATTCCAATGCCGGCGAGACGTCGTGCGCTGCCGTCCATGCCCGCGCGAAGGGTGTCGATGGCGGACAGGATGGCCTTCACGAGCCCCTCGTCGAAGGAGTGCCTCACGTGCTGGACTGTCTTGCGTTCGATGGACCCGTCGATCTTGACGAGACCGACCGATAGGCGGTCGCCTTCGAATTCGACGCCGAAGGCGGCGATGGCGTCCGGGTTGAAGCGCAGCATCAGGGGCTTCCGGCCCAGCTTGGTCTCGGCCTCGCCCATGGAAGTGACGACATTGGCATCGAGGAAGGGCTGGACCGCCTTGTGGACGGAGGGCATGCTGAGACCGGAGTGGCGTGCGACGTCGACTCGGGTCAGTTCGCCGTGGGTGCGGAACAAGTCGAAGATGATCCGCCGGTTCATGTTGCGGATATCTCGCTGCAGCATTCGGCGCCCTCCCCTTCGAGTCGTTGATCGTTTGATTAATTAATAAAGTTTACAATGTAAATATACGACGGCTGGACTGGACTGTCAACCGTCCCATTCGGCAGATTGCACAAAGCCCGCATGCAATTCTTTTGAGATCCCCCGTCCTTGCGGTATACTCGTTTTAACAAGCCGGACGCATCCGGTCGATTCCTTTTCGATGTCCCCCCTTCCCCATTTCCAACGGCTCTAGCCGCGGACCTGAAACGAGGTGGTCCCCATCGATCTACGAAGCCGCTTCCTGAAGCAGCCCATGATGCGAAAAGTCCTCTACTCCCTGGTCCCGATCGTCCTGTTCGCCACATACCTGTTCGGACTGCGCGTGCTCGCTCTGCTGGCCGTCGTGTGCGCGGTCGGCGTCGCGGTCGAGTACCTGATCCTCCGCTACATCAACGGCAAGGACGCGAAGGTCTCCGAGGCGGTATTCGTCTCCTGCGTCCTGTTCACTATGACGCTGCCGCCGGCGATTCCGTTCTGGATCGCGGCCGTGGGCATCGCATTCGGCGTCTTCTTCGCGAAGGGCGTGTTCGGGGGGTTCGGAAAGAACATCTTCAACCCCGCCCTCGCCGCACGCTGCTTCATCTACGTCTCCTTCCCCGTCGCGATGACGACCGAGTGGACGACGCCCTTCACCGCCTTCCCCGGCGGGCTGTTGCGCTTCACGCCCGGCATCGACGCGCTGACCGCCGCCACGCCGATGGGCGTCCTCAAGGCGACGGGAGAACATGCCGGCTATGCGGCCCTCTTCTTCGGCACGATCCCGGGTTCGATCGGCGAGACCTCCGCACTGCTGATCCTGCTCGCCGCCGTGTACCTGCTAGTCACGAAAACCGCGAACTGGCGGCTGATGCTGTCCACGCTCGTGACGTTCCTCGCGGTGGACTCGGTCCTCTACTTCACGGGCGTCATCAAGGCGGACCCGCTTTCCGCGCTGCTCGGCGGCGCGACGCTGTTCGCCATCGTCTTCATGGTGACCGACCCGATCTCCGCTCCACAGAACAACAAGGCCCGCTTCCTCTATGGTGCGCTGATCGCGGTCGCCTCGATCGTGATCCGGTCCTTCTCGCTCTTCGCGGGCGGCTTCATGTTCGCGATCCTGATCGGCAACGTGTTCGCTCCCCTGATCGACCAGAAGGCGAAGGCCTTCGACGCGAAGCGGGCGGAGAAGCGGAAGGCGGTGGCGGGATGAAACAGGGACCGGTCTACACGATCGTCTTCATCTTCCTCCTGACCGCTGTCTTCGTATCCGTTCTTGCGGTCGCCGACGCGTTCTACGCACCGCAGATCGAGGAGAACGTCGTGCTCGCGCAACGACGGGACGTCCTGTACGCGCTCGGCATCGACAGCACGGGCGACGCGGCGGCCCTCAACGCGCGCTTCGACGACCAGGTGACGAAGAAGACCGTCGGCGGCGTCGAGATCTACGAACAGAAACCCATCGGCGGCATCTACGGCATCGCGGTCCCGTTCACCGGTTCCGGTCTGTGGGGCACGATCAAGGGATATCTCGCCGTCTCCTCCGACTTCAAGGAAATCGCCGGCATCGTCTTCACCGAGCAGCAGGAGACGCCGGGTCTCGGCGGCCGCATCGACGAGCTGCTGTACAAGGAGCAGTTCCGCGGCGTCCCGATCACCGGCGCGAAGATCGTGTACGGGAAGAACGGAGACAAGGAGATCGACGCCGTGACCGGCGCGACGATCACCTCCAACTCCGTGCTCCGCATCGTGAACGACGTGCTCGACAACACGCTGCCGAAACTGGAGGTGACGCCGTGAAGGAATCCGTCCGCTCCGTGATCCAACGTAACCTCTGGTCCGACAACCAGGTGGTGCGCCAGATCCTCGGGATATGCTCCAGCCTGGCCGTCACCAACGTCATGGCCAATTCCCTCGTCATGGGCCTCGGCCTCACCTTCACGACCGCCCTGTCGAGCCTGACGCTGTCCGCGCTGCGCAACTACATCCCCCGCCGCATCCGCATGATCGTCCAGACGCTCGTGATCGCGGTGTACGTGATCCTGGTCGACATCTTCATCAAGGCCAACCTGCCCGACATCAGCAAGGCGCTCGGCCCCTACGTCGGCCTCATCATCACCAACTGCATCATCATGGGCCGCGCCGAGGCGTACGCCCAGAAGAATCCACCGTTCCTGTCGATGCTCGATGGCCTGTTCGCCGGCCTCGGGTACACCGCCGTGCTGATGATCCTGTCCACGGTCCGCGAGATCATGGGCTTCGGGTCCGTCTTCGGCATCGACGTCAACTTCCTGCACCTGCCGACCTGGACCATCATGGTGATGCCGCCCGCGGCGTTCTTCCTGATCGCCACGATGATCTGGATCATGTCCAACGTGCTGTCGCCGAAGAAACCCGCCGTGCCCGCCCCCGCACCCGCGCAAGCGGCACCTCCCGCCCCCTCCGCTCCCGCGGCGGCCGGCGGCAAGGCCTAGGAAGGAGGCGTCGACATGAATGCAGCCCCTGCGATCAGCCCGTTCATCATCTTCCTGGCCTCGATCTTCACGAGCAACATGATCCTGTCGAACTTCCTGGGCACGTGCAGCTTCATCTCGGTCTCGTCGGAGTACAAGACCGCGTCGGGTCTCGGCAAGTCGGTCACGATGATCATGGTCCTCACCAACGTCATCAACTGGCTCATCTACACGTACGTCATCCTTCCCCTCGGTCTCGAGAACTACGCGCTCATCATCTTCATCATCGTCATCGCGGCGCTGGTGCAGATCGTCGAGATGGCCATGGACCGCTTCCTCCCCGACCTCTACATCAAGCTCGGCATCTTCCTCCCGCTGATCACGGTCAACTGCGCGATCCTCGGCGCGACGCTGTTCATGGTGATCCGAAACTACGACTTCTGGCAGTCCACGCTGTTCGGGCTCGGCTCCGGGCTCGGCTGGTGGCTCGCCATCACCGCGCTCGCCGCCATCCGCGAGAAGATGGCGAAGAACAAGCTCCCGAAAGGACTCGCCGGCCCCGGAATCACCTTCATCATCACGGGACTCATGGCCCTCGCCTTCATCGGCTTCTCGGGCATCTTCACGATCCAGTAGGAGGCAAGAATGGATATGTCGTCCGTCCTCCTCACCACCCTCTACATGAGCCTGATCTCGGTCGTGCTCGCGGTCGTGATCGTGATCGCCGAGCACTTCCTCAACGACTACGGCTCGTGCACGATCGACATCAACGAAGG
Organism: uncultured Oscillospiraceae bacterium; assembly: GCA_964579735.1. GTDB lineage: Bacteria > Bacillota > Clostridia > Saccharofermentanales > UBA5734 > CAILLO01. The sequence goes on from CAZOHH010000086.1 coordinate 4,809, forward strand.
CTCCCGCGTCGTGCAGGCCCAGGGAGGCGCTTCCCTGCTGTCGACGCTGGCGGGCCAGAAGATCTTCGTCCCCTCCGCATGCGGCGGAAAAGCCACCTGCGGGCTGTGCAAGGTCAAGGTCCTCGAAGGCGGCGGGACGCTCATCCCCACCGAGGAGCCGTACCTGTCCGCCGACGAGCGCGCGGCCGGCATGCGCCTCGCGTGCCAGCTGAAGGTCAAGGGGAACCTGAAGATCTCCGTCCCCGAGGAACTCTTCAACATCCGCGAGTACAAGACGCGCATCGAGCGCTACGACACGCTCACCCACGATATCAAGGGCATCCGATTCGCGCTGCTCGACCCGCCGGAGATCTCCTTCAAGGCCGGCCAGTACGTCCAGTTCTACTCCGAACCCTACGGCCAGGTGAAAGAACGCGTCTTCCGCGCTTACTCCATGGCCTCCTCCCCATCGGACCGGAACGCCGTGGACCTGATCGTGCGCCTCGTCCCCGAAGGCGTCGTCACGACCTATGCGCACACGATGCTCAAGCAGGGGGACCTGGTCACCTTGAGCGGTCCCTACGGAGAGTTCTATCTGCGAGGGAACTGCAAGGAGCTGGTCATGATCGCCGGCGGCTCCGGACTCGCCCCCATCCGCTCGCTGATCCTCGACATCCTCGAGCGCGAGCTCGACTACCGCATGACCTTCTTCTTCGGCGCCGTCACCAAGAAGGACCTGTATTACCTCGACGAATTCGGCGCGCTCGACGCGAAGCATCCCAACTTCCGCTTCGTGCCCGCCCTGTCGAAGCCTCTGCCGACCGACGCGTGGACCGGCGAGACCGGTCTCATCACCGAGGTCGTCGACCGCTTCGTCCCCGACGGACTCGACAAGGAGGCCTACCTCTGCGGAAGCCCGGGGATGATCAACGCCTGCCTCGCCGTCCTCGGCAAGAAGGGCATCCCGACAGGCCGCATCTTCTACGACAAGTTCTAGCCGAGAAGGAGGAGACGGACATGAAGAAGAATCCGGACCAGCAGCGCGACCAGGACAACCTCGCATCGAGCGCCTTCTCCGCGGACGGCTTCCTCGGAACCGACCCGCGCGACCTCGCCGCGATCCTCGCAGCCGACCAGGAGACCGTCGACCGGCTCGGTGCGACGCACGAGGATCTAGCCCGCAAGCTTCGGCGCCTCGCGCGCCTCGGCGCCGCCGAACTCGGCCGCCCCGCCGCCGTGGGACCGCACCTCGAGGTCTCCGTAGAGGAGCACCGCGGCGCGATTCCCTGCCCCTTCCGCGATGCACACCGCGTCATGAAGCGCATCACGACCGTGACGGACGTCCGCACGGGCGAATCGCTGCGCTTCACGGACCTGAATGTCCACATGATCGAAGCCCACGGCTTCTACGAAGGAAAGGATTCCGCGTTCCGCGTGGAGCCGGAGTCCGTCGTGAAGATGCTGGAGGGGCTGGAGGCGTAGGGAGAGCTCCACTACTCCTCGTCGTCCCCGTCTTCCCCATAGGCCCTGTTGGCACGCTCGCTCCATTCGCGGGCCTCGTCCTCCTGGCCCAGCAGGCGCAACAGCATGGACTTGCCTGAGCAGGCCTCGGCGAAGTCGACGTTCTGCTTCAGGACGAAGTCATAGATTCGCATGGCCTCGTCGTAGTCGCCTTCCTGGACGAGGACGTTGGCCTTGCCGGTCAGTGCCACGAGGTGTTCGGGTGTGTATTCCAACGCCTTGTCGAACATCTTCAGGGCCTCGTCGAAGTCGCTCTTGTAATACAGGATCATCCCGCGCGTGCAGAACGCATCGGAGTAGGTCGGGAATTCGGCGATGGCCTGGTCCACGCAGACCATGGCCTCGTCGTCGCGCCCCTCGGAGTGCAGGCTGTACGCCTTCTCATTGAGGGCGAACGGGTTCGTCGGGTCGAACTTCAGGGCGAGCTCGATGAGGCCGTCGGCCTTGTCGTCCTGGCGCAGCCGCGAGGCGATCATGCCGAGCACGACGTAGGCGCCGGCGAACTTCGAGTCGAGCCCGATGCACTTCGTGGCGTATTTCACGGCTTCGTCGAAATAACCCATCATGAAGAGCGTATCGGCCATCTCGTAATAGACGGAGGGGTTCTCCGGGTCGAGGTCCCGGCACTGGGTGAAGACCTCCATCGCCTCGAAGAAGCGGTCGGCCATGGCGAGGCACTTGCCTCGGCCGAGCAGCGCGTCGGGGTGCTTGACGAGCGAAAGGACGTATTCGAACACGGGCAGTGCGGCGGCGTGGTCCCCGGTCTGGAGCTTCGCGAAGCCGAGGGCGAGCCAGGCCTGGAGGCTGGTGGCGTCAAGCTCGATGGCCTTGCGCGCGTCCGCCTCGACGAGTTCGTACCGGCCCAGGTTGTAGTTCGCATTGGCGCGGGCGACGTACCCCTCCGGGTCCTCGGGGCGCAGCGCGACGTAGCGCTCGCAGGCCTCGGCGCTGGCTGCGTAGTCCTCCTTGTCCTTCAGGAGGCGCGCCTCCTCGAGCATGAAGTCCATATGGTCATCGCGCTTTCCATAGAGTTCACGGCAGACGAGAATCGCCTCGTCGAACCGATCGAGCGCGGTGAGGGCGTAGACGCGCTCGGCGAGGAACTCGTCGGGGTCTCCTGCCTCCGGGTTTCCTTCGCAGGCGGCGCGCCATTGCTCGATCACCTCGAGGACCTCCTCGTTCCGGTCGTCGGAACGGAGTCGGTTGATGCGGATCAGGCAGGCGAGACGTCCGGGCATCTCCGGCGGCAGATCCTGTGCACTGGCATGTTCCAGCGACTCGCGGGCACGGACGAGGGCTGCGTCGGAGGGACTGTCGAGGGAGGAGACGGCCTCCAGGTGGACGTAGGATGCCCAGCGGGCGCCGACGTCGAGGTCCGCGCGTACGGCGCGCGAGCCGGTGACGGTTCGGAAGCGCAGCCGGCTCTTGAGAAGCGACTCCTTGAAAAGCGTCCAGGCCTCGGGTTCGACGGGTATCGGATCCTCATAGGTGTAGCGCCACTTGAGCGAGACGAGTCTCGCCATCCAGCCCTCCGGAGCGGCCTCGAGTGCCGCTGCGACGGTCGCCTTGGAGCGTTCGCGTTCGTTCTTGAGGATCTGCATCGCAGCCAATGCCGCGTGGGCCATGGAACGCTCGAGAAGGGTCATCCCGGTCGCAGTGGAGATTTCCGAAAGCGCGGACACCTGTTTGGAGGTATCCGTGCCTTCGGGCGGCAGGATTCCCATGGCGTCCTCGAAGACGTCGACTACGGCCTTGTGGAGTTCCATTCCGCGGAGCACGGTCTTCAATTCCTCATGCTGTGGATGGGGGCCGGGATTCTTCCGCCACGCGCGATGAAGGCCGACGCGTCGAACGGGTTCACGGCCATGATCGGGGCGGAACCGAGCAGGCCGCCGTAATGGACGTGGTCTCCGACGTCCTTGCCGGGCACCGGGATGATGCGTACGGCGGTGGTCTTGTTGTTGAAGACGCCGATCGCCATCTCATCCGCGATGATGGCGGAGATCGTGGACGCGGGTACCTTTCCGGGGATCGCGACCATGTCGATGCCGACGGAGCAGACGCAGGTCATCGCCTCGAGCTTCTCGAGATTCAGGGCGCCGAGTTCGACGGCCTCCACCATGCCGGCGTCCTCGCTGACGGGGATGAAGGCGCCGGAAAGACCGCCGACGTAGGAGGAGGCCATGGTGCCGCCCTTCTTGACGGCGTCGTTGAGCATGGCGAGGGCGGCCGTCGTGCCCCAGGCGCCGACGCGTTCGAGGCCCATGGCTTCGAGGATCCGAGCCACCGAATCGCCCACGGCGGGCGTCGGCGCAAGGGACAGGTCGAGGATGCCGAACGTGGCGTCGAGGCGGCGGGAGGCCTCGCGGGCCACGAGCTGGCCGACGCGCGTGATCTTGAAGGCGGCGCGCTTGATGATGTCGGCGAGCTCGCCGAAGTCGGCATCCGGGCAGCGCTCGAGGGCCGACATCACGACGCCGGGTCCGCTGACGCCGACGTTGATCACGCACT
>CAZOHH010000087.1:0-8265 GCA_964579735.1 uncultured Oscillospiraceae bacterium
CCCGAAGGTCACGCCGACATGGTGGCGGAATCCCTGCTTGCCGATGACCAGGAGCTTGTCCTGGAGGCCTGCGATCTCGGCGACGCCGGCGCAGCCGAAGAAGCCGCTCTCGATCTTCTCGCCGGTGAACGCGCCTTCGCCGAGGTAGAAGATCATCTTTCCATCTTCGGTCTTGGAACTCGCGTACGTCATGGGGGACTTCGCGATGCGCCCGACGTTGCAGCCCCAGCCGCAGCCGGCTCCGAAGCTCTTCGCGAACATGGGGTGCTCGATGACCTGACCCTTGCCGGCCATGAGGCCCTGCGGCACCGGCCCGCAGTGGAACAGGATGCACTTGTCCTCCTCGTCGCCGTAGTTGTTGTTCCAGTCGAGGCAGGTCGCCGGCACTTCGGAGGCGGCATGGAGAGCGTACATCGGGACGGCGTTCGCCACGTCGAGTTCGCAGGCGGCGACGATGCCGCGGTCGTTGAGTTCGCTCAGCAGCACGCACGGGGACACGCCGAGCTCCTGCTCCAGTTCGATCCAGCAGCGCAGGGCCAGGCAGTCGAGGCCGTAGTCGCGGATGATGTCGTCGATCGCCACGCTGACCTTGGTCAGCATGTCGACCTTCTCGTCGGGCACGCCGTTCCAGTTGGTGTAGTCCAGGAGCCGGCTGCGCTTGGCCTTGAACGCCTCGGTTCCAGCCTGGACGCCGCGCACGCGCATGAACAGCTCGGAGAGGTCGAGGGCTTCGGTCGTGATGTGGTTCTTCTGCAGCGTGAGCTCGTCGAATCGGACGGTCTTGAAGGCCGTCGTGCGGGCGCCTATGGCCCCGACCGTGAACTTCTTCATCTTGTCCACGACGCGGCAGACGGCGGCGAACTTCACCACCTGCTCCTCGAAAGTCTTCGAAGTCGGGTCGACCGTGTGGGGCTTGAACGTCGTGAACGGCAAGCGGTACTGGTAGAAGACATCCATGACGGAGAACTTGCCGCAGAAAGCGTCGCGGCGGTGCTGGAAGTCCATCTTGCCGAACTCGTCCGGATATGCCTGGATCAGGATGGGCACGCCGCAGTCCTCCAGGGCCGCGACCGCGCCGGTCTCGTCACCGAAGTTCGGCAGACACAGAATCACACCGTCGTACTCGCCCCGGTGCGCCTTCAGGAATGCGGCATACTTCCGACCCTCTTCGGCCGACTCGACGGCACCGAACCGGGTGGCGTCCGCATCCAGCAGCAGGGTCCCGTACCCGAGTCCTGCCACGACCTGCTGGAGGTCCGTCCGGGCCGAGGCGATCAGCGACTCCGGGAAGAAGCCGCGGTTTCCGAAATACAGTGCGAAGGTCATCTTCTTGCTCATCTCTTCATCCCCTCGATCGTTTTCCTGGCTTCGAGGAATCTCCCATAGGACGCCTCGTAGCCGGCCTGCAGTGCGGCTTCTGGTTCGTAGGTGCGGCGGATTCTCACGAAAGCCGCGACGGCCTCCGACGGGTCGCGATAGATTCCGGTCGCGAGACCGGCCAGCATGGCGGCACCGGCGGCCCCCGCCTCCTCGGTCTCGAGCGCGTGGACGGGACGCCCCCAGATGCTGGCCTTCATGCCGAGCCAGAGCGGCGACTTCGAGCCTCCACCCACCGCGCGAAGGTTTCGGATATCCACTCCGAAGTCACGCAGGCGCTCGAGATTGTATCGCATCTCGAAGGTCACGCCCTCCATGAGCGCCCGGTAGACCGAGCCCATGTCGGCGGAGAAGTCGAGGCCGAACAGCGCGCCCTTGGCGGAAGGGTCCATGTCGGGAGTGCCGGATCCGGCGAAGTGCGGGACGATGGTCATTCCGGACGGTTTCGTTCCGGCCATCCCGTCGAGCAATGCGTACACGCTCCGGCCCGTTCGACGCGCCTCGTCCGCAAGCCCCTGGGCGAAGGTGTCGCGATACCATTTGAGCAGCGACCCGCCCGTGAAGTTGAAGGCGTAGGTGACGTAGAGACCGTGCAGGACGTGCGGGACGCAGGCGTAGTTGGAGAGGAGGAATCCGCGGGACAGGACTGGAGCATCGAAAGCAGGCGTGACGCACTCCACGCTGCCGGTGCCGTCGACGGCATCGCCCTTGGCGATCACTCCCGCCCCGAAGGCGGCGCAGACCTGGTCGTGCCCGCCCGTCACGACCGCCGTTTCCCCCAGGATGCCAGCGAGCAGGGCGACACCCTTGTGCAGGCCTCCGACCACGGTGCCGGAAGGAACCGCGTCGGGCATCTGCGAGGGGCGGACGCCGGCAAGCGCCAGCAGATCGCCGTTCCAGCGCTTGTGGACGACGTCGAAAGCGAGAGTTCGTGCGGCGAGGGAGAAGTCCGTCACGGCGGCACCACAGAGGCGGTACAGGACATAGGAGGCGATAGGCAGGTACTTCCAGGTGCTGGCGAAGGCCTGCGGCAGCTTGTCCCTCAGGTAGGCCATCCTGGACAGCGAGTACATGGGGTGCGGCTTGACGCCGGTGATCTCCATGATCCGGTCGGGGTCCATGGCGCGGACCAGTCCGTCGAACTCCTCGCGCCCGCGGCTGTCGATATAGGACAGGACCGGTGCGAGGGCCGTTCCCTTCGCGTCGATGGGCACGAACGACTCGCCGAAGGACGAAACGGCCAGTGCCGAGACGCGCTTGTCGGGCGAGTCCGCGACAGCACGGCGCATGGACTCCAGCACGGCGCTCCATAGCGACTCGGCCTCCATGCCTCCCGCCGGCGCATCGGACCCGTATTCCTGCAGAAACTGCGAGAGGACCCGGCCCTGCTCGTCGAAGACGACGGACTTGCAGGCGGAGGACCCGACATCGATACCGAGCAGCGCCATGTTCCCTCCTTGGAAATACCGGAGCCGGTGGGATTGACAGTTCTATTCACGCATATGATAATGTGTATCGATACACGATGTCAATGGTCGCATCAGCGACCTCAATGGAAAAGCATTCGAGGAGGAAGCCGCCATGCCCATCCTGACGAACGCCGCTGCCGTCCGCGCCCTCTACGCCGAAGCCGCGCAACGCCGCTGGGTCCTCCCCTGCTTCTGTTCCGAGAACCTCACCACCACCGAGGCCGTCCTCTCCGCCGCCGCCGAATACGGTCAGGAACACGGCATGGAGGACGTGCCGGTCACCCTCGCGCTCACGGTCAACTACCCGCACCGCCCCCAGGCCGTCCACTACACCCGCACGAAGGACTGGCGCGCCGGACTTGCCCTCTTCCGCTCCGAGATCGAGATCCTCGCCGGACCCGGCGGCCCCTTCGAGAAGCTCCGCGTCCTGGTCCACCTCGACCACGTGCAGCCCGACGAGGACAAAGGACTTCTCGCGGGGGACCTCTCCCCCTACTCGTCGATCATGTACGACGCCTCGACCCGTCCCCTCGACGAGAACATCCGGATGACCGCCGAATTCGTCGAGAAGAACCGCGATTCGATCGTCGTCGAGGGTGCATGCGACGAGATCAAGGACGCGGACGGGCAGGTGCACGATTTCCTCACGGCACCCGACGTCGCCGAGGACTACATGAAGAGGACCGGGGTCGACCTGGCCGTCGCGAACCTCGGCACGGAACACCGCGCCTCCAGCCAGAACCTGCGCTATCACGGCGACGCCGCACGTCGGATCCGGGACCGCATCGGCTACCGGACCGTCCTCCACGGGACGTCCTCGGTCCCGGACACCCAGGTCGCGCACCTCTTCGACGACGGCATCTGCAAGGTCAACATCTGGACCATCCTGGAGCGCGACGCCTCGCCCGTGCTCCTCGACGGCATGGTCCGAAACGCCGTGCACGTCGCCGGACCCGCGAAGGTCCGCGAGCTCGTCGAAGCCGGCTGGCTGGGTAGCCGTGCGCTCGAGGAATCGGGTTCGTCAGCGTCCCTGACGCATTTCACGTCTACGTCGCGAAGCGAAATGGTGTTCCTGGAAATGAAGAAAATCGCGAAGCGCTACCTGGATCTATGGTATCGGTAGGCGCCTCCGGTAATCGGCCAGGTTCGCCTTCAGCAGGGCCGGCGTATCCAGATGGTACGGGCAGCGAGACGTGCACTGGCCGCAGTCCTGGCAGCGCTCGATGCTCTCCATCCGCTCCTGCCATTCCGGGGTGAGGAACCCCTCCGCGGGCATCCGCGATAGCAGCAACGACATGCGCGCCGCCATGGAGATCGGAATCCCTTCCGGACAGGGCATGCAGTAGCCGCACGCCCGGCAGAACGCGCCGGACAGTTCCGCCCGGTCCTTCTCGATCAGGGTTTCCAGCCGAGCATCCAGGGCCGGCGGGTCCTTTTCGAGCGCGAGGAATTCCGACAGTTCCGTCTCGCGCTGGATGCCCCAGATCGGGAGGACGTTGTCGAACTGCCTGAGGAAGGCGAAGGCGGCCGAAGCGCTCGACAGGAGCCCGCCCGACATGGCCTTCATCGCAATGAGCCCGACGTCGCGGTCGCGGCACACCTCGATGAGGCGCAGCTCCTCCTTCGTCGACAGCAGGTTCAGCGGATATTGCACCGTTTCATACAGCCCGGACTCCGCGGCCTCCAAGGCGACCGCCAGCCTGTGGTTGGTGATGCCGATGTGCCGGACCCACCCGCGTGCCTTCGCTTCCAGCAGGCCGACGAACGTTCCTTCCGGGTCCGCCGGGTCGGGCAGGACTTCCGGGTTGTGCAGCTGGTAGAGGTCGATGTGGTCGGTCCGAAGCTTCGCAAGGCTGGTCTCCACGTTTTCCAGAAGGGATTTCCGGTCCCGGGCGTGGGTCTTCGTCGCGAGAAGGACCTCCCCGCGTATGTCGGCGAACGCCAGGCCGAGCTTCTCCTCGCTGTCCGTGTACCCCCGGGCCGTGTCGAAGAAGTCGATCCCGCCGGCATGGGCCTGCCGAAGGAGTTCCACGGCGGCGTCGATCCCGAGCCGCTGGATCGGAAGTGCGCCGAACGCCGTCCTCCCGACCTGAAGGCCGGTCCGCCCGAGTCTCATCTTCTGCATCGTGCTGGGTCCTCCGTTTTCTGCAGATCCTTCAGTCATCCAGGAGGATCCCTGCCCACGCCTGATTGTACGTGATGAAGGAGAATCGACGCTCGTAGCGGACGACCACCCCGTGCGCTTCGAAATGGAAGACGAGCCGGTCCAGGGTAGGGGATCCGACATACGCCATCCTCAGTTCGTACGCGTCGTCAGCCGTCCAGGTCCCGGTGCAGGCGACATTCGAGTGATACCGGGCCATATGCGTCTCCCGGGCGTCCTTCGCCTCCGGGTCGGTGATCGTCCCCTCGAGCCACTTCCCCTGCCCGACCGGCAGCGTGAAGGCGCCCGTGTCCGTGCGAAAGGACACCTCCGTTTCAGTAGCGAACCGCAGGGAGATCTCCTTCGCGTGGAAGGCGTTCTCGCCGAACCGGAAGTTCTTGCCCGTCACTTTCGCGGCCAACGGAGATAGGGTGTTCCCCACGGGCATCGGGAGCACGAGACCTGCGAGTCGGGCGGACAGTGCGCTGGACGCCGCAGGGTCTGGCGCGAGGGGCTCCCCCATGGCCGGCAGGAGGGTCTTCCAGACGGCAGAAAGGACTGCCTGCATATCGTTTGTCGCCGAATTCGCCGCGAACACGGCATCCTGACCCGGCAGGACGACACAGTACTGGCCGAAGGCGCCGTCCCCACGATAGACGCCCTCTGGGATGCCGCGCCAGAACTGGTAGCCGTACCCCTGGCTCCAGTCCGTCGGGACCGGACTCCCGCCGTCGTTTTCGACCTGCCGGGACGTCGCGGCGTCGATCCATTCGGCGGACAAGAGCTGCTTCCCTTCCCAGATGCCGCGCTGCAGCAGGAACTGCCCGAACTTCGCGATATCTTCGACGCGGAGCGTGAGACCGAATCCCCCGACGCTGATGCCCTTCGGGCAGATCTGCCACTTCGCGTCCGCGATGCCCAGCGGTTCGAACAGGCGCGGCGTGAGATAGTCCAGAGCCGTCTGTTTGCTCACGCGCTGGAGGATGGCGGACAGCATGTAGGTCGCCGGCGTATTGTACACGAACCGGCTTCCGGGCTCCAAGTCGACGTACGATTGAAGGAAGCTCGCGACCCAGTCGTCGTCGGTAAAAATATTCGGCTCCTTCGAGTGGCCCGTGGACATCGTCAGGAGGTGGCGCACGCGCATGGTGCTCATCCCCCCGCAGGGCGGCGCGGGGAGCTTGTCCGGGAAGAAGGAGACGACGAGGTCGTCGACCGAGAGAAGCCCCTCCTGGACGGCGAACCCTATGGCGGTGGACGTGAAGCTCTTGCTCAACGAGTAGAGGACGTGGGGCGTGTCGGCGTGGAAAGGCTCCCAGGAGCCTTCCGCGATGACCGCGCCGTGGCGGACCAGCTGGAAGGAATGAAGACCCAGATCAGCGCTTTCGACGGCGTCCAGAAACGCGAGGAGGGCCGTTTCAGGGATGCCGGCATCGCAGGGTCGGATTCGTGGCAGTTCGTTCTTCATGGTAGGCTCCCTTCGAGCGTGTCGCCAGGCATCGGGCATTCGTTTGATTCTAGCACCCGGCGACGCGAATCGATGCGGACATTCCGTTTGGCGCGTCTAAGGCTTCAGGCATCCGAGCGGGACGACGTGGACGCCGTCCTCCCGTTTGTACGCGAATTCGGTGGCCGAGGCGATCATCAGGAAGGAAGGTTCCCTCATCTTGTCCGTATTCACGCGTTCCGCGAGTCGGATCAGATTCTCCGCCGCCCGATCGAACTCCGTGGCCCCCATCTTGACCTCGACCGCGCCCCAGCGTCCGTCTCGCAGCACTACGACCGCGTCGGACTCCAGACCGGTCTTGTCCCGATAATGGAAGACGCTGCCGTCCATCGAATCCGCATAGACCCGAAGGTCCCGAATGCACAGGGATTCGAAGAGATAGCCGAATGTGTTGAAGTCCTCCAGAAGTCTCGACGCGGTGATTCCCATGACAGCCGTCGCGATGGACGGATCCACGAAATGGCGCTTGGCGGTCGTTCGAATCGGAGTCTTCGAGCGCAGGGAGGGATTCCAGGCGGGCAGGTCCTCGACGACGTAGATCCGTTCCAAGGCGTTCAGATACGAGGCGACCGTGGGCAACGTGATGCTTTCATCCTGTCCCTCCATGTCGCTCTTCAAGGTGCCCATGGAGGCTTCGGTCGAGAGGTTGCGCGCCAGGGACCGCATCAGGGCCTGGACCTTCCCGGGGCTCTTCTCGACTTCATCGACCCGGGATGCATCCTGGTGGATCACGGCATCGACGTAGTCCCTCGCCCGCTTCTCCGCCACCTTTCCTTCGTCCTGCACGGACGCGGGCCAGCCGCCCCGAACGACGAGGGAGGCGAGGCGCTCGATGGAGATCCGGTTGACTCCGGAAATATCGACTGTGCCGGAAAACAGGTCCGACAAGGAAACCGAGCCGTCCGATTCCTGCGACTCGAACAAACTCATCGGCCGCATGCGAAGCCGCGAAATCCGTCCGGTTCCGGTATGTGCGGTCTTATTGTCGGCGGGAACGGCCGATCCGGTCAGAATGAACTGCCCGGTCCGATCCCGTTGGTCGACCGTGTATCGGACGGCATCCCACAGGACCGGGGCGATCTGCCACTCGTCCAGCAGTCGTGGCGTCGCACCTTTCAGCAGGAGCGAAGGCTGAATCGCAGCGGTCTTCAGATAGTCCGCCTTCTTGTCCGGTTCCTGCATCATGAGGACGCTCTTCGCGACCTGCTGCGCCGTCCTCGTCTTGCCGCACCATTTCGGGCCCTCGATCAGAACAGCGCCGGACGCCTCCAATGCGGCCTGCAGCATCCCGTCGGCGATTCTCGGCAGATAGGCACCCATCCAGACTCCACTCCTTCCCAACCTGTGCCCATCATACACCATTTTATCGTTTGGCGCGATTTCATTTTACTGTTTGGCTCGATTTCATTTTATAGTTTGGCGCGATTTTACTTCACTTCCTCGTCGAACACGACCGCGACCTTGCCGCAGCGGCCCTCGGCCATGAGCGCGTAAGCCTCGGCGGCCTTCTCCAGCGGGAAGCGGTGGGTGACGAGGTCCTCGGGGTGGATACCCCAGCGGACGAGCCGGTGGACGAGCTCCTCCATGCGCCAGATGCTCGTGACCCAGGAGCCGTAAATGGTCTTCTGGTCGTGGAGCATGTCGGGGCTGGGGTTGAACTCGACCGTTCCGCCCTCGCCCACGAAGGCGATCTTCCCCCACTTGCGGGTCGCGCGGATAGCGAGCTGCCGCCCGGAGGTGTGGCCGGAGCAGTCCACGGCGCGCTCGAA
>CAZOHH010000088.1:0-3337 GCA_964579735.1 uncultured Oscillospiraceae bacterium
AGATCAGGGCATCGGCCATATGCATGCGGTGTGTCTCCTTGTGCGTATCTGAACTCAGACTTCAGATTAGCGGCTCTTTTCCTGAACAGCAAGCCCTGAGCACGTTTGCTAGGCAGCGTGGAGTACGGGACGTCCCAGGTAGAAAGGGTACCATGTTTTAAGCCCGGTATGGAAGTAAGGAATCCTTACTTCCATACCGGGCATAAAAGACGTGCGCCCTATTCCGTGCCTGCCCCAAATACCTTTCCCTGGACGACCCATGCCCTGCCGGGGAAGTTTCCCGCGTCTACAGGGTCACGGTCGGCGGGTTGTGCTGCTTCCCTCTTCGAGAAATCAGCCCCCGGAAGAGGTTCACGACGGCCGCGACCATGACGATGAGCATCAGGGAGGTGATCACGATCATGACCCATTCAGGGTATCGGCTGGAATCCTTTCCGTAGAGGATGGAAACCGGGATATAGACGAGGAGTGAGACCATGAAAGGGCCGCCGAAGAAGGTCTTGAAGAAGCTCTTCCAGATCTGGCTGATGTGCCAGGACTGGTATCGCTTGCATTTCGCGCACTTGTTGGCCTTGATCCAGGAGTATTTCCCCTTGGACAGCCTGCCCTGCGCATACAGGATGCCTCGGTCGAGATCCTTCCGCGCCTTGTCCTGCATCCTGGACAGGTCCTTCTGCGACGGGACCGGCGTTTTATCGCTGAATGAATTGTCCTTGTAGAGAGACTTCTTCCCGGCTCCGACGATCTCGTGTTCGAAGGTGTTCTGTTCCCCACAGTGCTCGCAGACGAAGAATACCGTGAACGGATGCTTCATGACCTGTGAATAGGTGACGATTTCCTGTCCCATCCTTCAACCTCCATGTTCATCGTCCGATGATGGCTCCATCGAATCCAATTCACGCGGGAAGGTCGGCTATTCTTTGTATTATACATCCGGTTGCGGTTAGGTGGCAGAGGAGAGCACAACCTTCAGGACTTCTCGGCCCAGCTGCGGGCAATGGCGACGTCGGCGGCGGCGGGAACCTTGTGCAGGAGGCTGCGCTCGGCGTCCTCCATGACACGCTTCAGGAGGTCGGCGAACGTGCCGGCGTCGGCTTCGGGGGCTTCGACGAGGATTTCGTCGTGGACGCAGGCGACGATGCGGGCGGGGGTGCCGGTGAGTTCGCTGGAGAGGCGGCCGAGGGCGAGTTTGACGATGTCGGCGGCGGTGCCCTGGACGGGGAGGTTGCACAGGGTGGAGAGGGGCGTGTCGGGGGCGAGGGGGATGCGGCGGCCGGAGAGGGTGCGGGACTCGGACGGCGGGTGGTCGCGGAGGGAGCGTTGCCAGGCGGCGATACCGGGATAGCCCTCGAAGAAACGGGTGCGGAACCTCTCGGCCTCCTCGAGGGTGAGGGGGACGCCGTACTGCTCGGCGGCGTAGTCCTGGAGACCGCGGGCGCCCATGGCGAAGAGCAGCCCGAAGTTGACGGCCTTGGCGGCCTGGCGCTCGGGCTTGGTGATCTCGGAGAGGGGCTTGCCGGAGAGGAGCGAAGCGGTGAGTCGGTGGAGGTCCTGGCCCTCGGCGTAGGCCTGGATCATGCGGGCGTCGTTGGCGAACTCGGCGGCGACGCGGAGCTCGACCTGCGAGTAGTCGGCGACGAGGAAGACGTTTCCGGGCTCGGGGACGAAACAGCGGCGGAAGGCGGGGTCGCGGGGGATCTGCTGGATGTTGGGACCGCTGCAGCTCATGCGTCCGGAGCTTGCGCCGATCTGACCGTATTGGGGGTGGAGGCGTCCGGTGGCGGGATGGACCGAGGAAGGGAGCGAAAGGAGGAAGGCGGAGAGGGACTTCTGGGCGCGGCGCCAGTCGAGGACGGCGGCGACGAGGGGCGAGTCGGCGAATGGGAACAGCGCGTGGCGCGAGGTGTCGAGGGCGGGGACGTCGTGGGCGTGGAGAAGGTCGAGGAGGTACTTGCGGGAGTCGAGCTTCGGGCCGTAGGCGACCGATTCGCCGAAGAGGGTGGTCTGGACGAGGGGCTTGCCGGTGAAGGCGTAGACGCGCTCGAGGGCCTCGTCACGGGCGCGCTCGGTTTCGGCGCGCAGGGCGCTCCAGCAGGCGAGGTCGAGGCGGATGCCGGCGAGCTCCATGTCGGCGACGGCGCCCATGCAGGCGAACTCGAGGTCGGCGGCGCGGTCGAGGCCGGCCTTGGCGAGGCGCGCGGCGAGCTCGCGGTGGAGCGGGAGCAGGATGCGGGCGTCGCGGGCCGCGTAGAGGAGCTGCTCCTCTCGGATCGCGCCGGACCAGTCGGAGGCCTGCTCCTTCTTGGGCAGCGTGCCGCCGAGGTAGAAGCGGACGAGTTCGTCGAGACCCGCGCGGGAGGGGCCTTCGGGGGTGCGGAGGAGCTGGGCGGCGAGCATGGTGTCGAAGACGGGGTCCGGGAGGCGGATCCCCTCGGAAGCCAGCATCTTGCGGTCGAACTTGGCGTTCTGGAGCACGCGCAGGGCGGGGAGCGCGAGGAGGGCGTTGAGCTGGTGGTTGAGCGTGGTGCGGTCGCCGCGCGCGTTCTGGAGGTCGACGACCAGTACCGGGTAGTCGTCGGCGGACGCCGCGACCTGCAGGAAGCGCACGCGGTCGCGCAGCGGGTCGAGGCCGGTGGTTTCCGTGTCGACGCCGAAGACGAGACCGCTACGGGGGCTGGGAAGGCCGGCGACCCAGTCCGCCACACCAGCTTCGTCGGCGACGAGACGGTAGGCGGGTGTGCCCGCAGGGTCGGTGCGGGAAACGTCTACCACTCGATGCCTCGCCGCGCCGCGATGCCCTTCTGGTAGGGGTGGCGGACGCACTCGATCCGAGAGATGTAGTCGGCGCGGTCGAGCAGCGCCTGGGGCGGCTCGCGGCCGGTCAGGACGACCTCGAGCCCGGCGGGGCGCCCGTCGAGGAAGGCGCACAGCGCTTCGACGGGCAGCAGGTCGAGGTTGACGGCGGCCATGGCTTCATCGAACACCAGGATGTCGAAGGTGCCGAAGGAGGCGAGGCGGACGGCCTCCTCGAAGCGATGGCGGTGCTCTTCCGCAGTGTCATGGACCGCGACGGAGTCCTTGTCGCGGAGGAAGCCGTCGACCGGAACGCCAGCGAGGATCTCGACGCCGGGAATCCCGGCGAGGGTCTTGAGCTCGCCGCTGCGGCCGTCCTTGAGGAACTGGACGAAGAGCACCTTGCGTCCGCTCCCGGCCGCGCGGGTGCAGAGGCCGACGGCCGCCGTGGTCTTGCCCTTGCCGTCACCGCAGTAGATGTGGACCAGTCCCTTTTCCATGTTGGTTCCTCCGCCGGGTCGATACGAAGATGATACCAATAAGA
>CAZOHH010000088.1:3437-8113 GCA_964579735.1 uncultured Oscillospiraceae bacterium
CTTTTCGTCGATGTGCGCGTTGCAGGTCTTTCCATTGAGTGGGCGACTGGGCAGGATATCTGCCCCGACGAACTCTATTTCGACAGTATTCCCTTGGAGCCTGTACGAATAGCCCACTAGAATCGGTCGGAGTATCTCGACGACGAGACGCGATGTAGGTGGTTCTATTCATCTACACCTTACTAATCTATGAATGAGTAGATAAATGAATCTCCTGAAACCCGCCCTACGGAATCGCCGGCAGGACCCGCTCCAGGAACAGGGTCACGAGGGTCGGGTCGAACTGGGTGCCGACGTTGCGTTGGAGCTCCTCGAGGATCCTGTCCTTCGGCATGCTTTTCCGGTACGGCCGGTCCGAGGCCATGGCGTCGTAGGCGTCGACCACGGCGAGGATGCGCGAGAGCAGCGGCGTGGCGTTGCCGACGAGACCTTGCGGATATCCCTTGCCGTCCCAGTGCTCGTGATGGGTCAGGATGAGGTCCGCTATGGAAACGAGTTCCGGGGAGGCCATGGCGATCCGGTAGCCCATTTCGGAGTGCTTCCGCATGATGATCCACTCCTCCTCGTCGAGTTTGGCCGGCTTGTTGAGGATCTTCTCGGGGATACCCACCTTGCCGATGTCGTGGAGCACGGAGAGGAGCTCGAGTTCGCGCAGTTCCTTCGCCGTGAGCTGGAGGATCTCGCCCATGCGGTGGGACAGGTCGATCAGCCGCTCGCTGTGCGCCTCGGTTTCCTGGCTCTTTTCGACCATGGTCGCCCGGATGGAGGAGATCAGGCGGTTGTGCGAGCTCTTGCGGTCCAGGAGCTTGCTCTGGAACATGTCGTCTTCGGCGGACTTCATGACGTCCGCGAAGGGTTCTTCGGGCAACGATTTCGTGCAGCAGCCCATGGCGATGCTGATCGAGACGCCCTCGGAGTCCGATTCATCGGCGGAGGTCAACCGGGGCTTCAGGATGGCCGCCTGGATCCGCTCCATGACGTGGCGCGCGGCTTCGGCGTCCGTCGACGGCAGCAGGAGCATGAACTCGTCGCCACCCGTCCGGGCGAGGACGTCGTTCCTGCGGCAGCAGGTCTGGATGCCGTGCGCGGTCGTGACGATCATCCTGTCGCCGGCTGCGCGCCCGAAGGCGTCATTGACGAACTTGACGCCGTTGATGTCGACGACGACCACGGAAAGAGGCAGGCGGGCTTCGATGTCGAGACGCTCGGTCTCCTCCTCGAAGTAGCGCCGGTTGTGAAGACCCGTGAGATGGTCGTGGTAACCGAGGTAGAGGAGATGCGATTCGGACTTCTTCCGCTCCGTGATGTCCCTGAGGATTCCGCCTACGCCGACGCGCCCGTCGAGCAGGGTGACCGGGAACTTGACGGACTCGAAGACCCTGCCCTTGGCGATCTCCTCGGAGACGTACTCCACGTTCTCCACCACGGCTCTTTTATCGGAGGCTCGGCAGGCGTTCGCATTCGAACGGGTCATCAGGTCGAAGTCGAGGCGTCCGATGACATCTTCCGAATCTCTTCCGTAGTAGTTGCATAGAGCGCGGTTCGCGAAGACGTGCCGGAAATGGTCGTCCTTCAGGAAGATCATGTCCTGGCTGGCATCGATGAAGACGCGGAAGAGGCGCTCGCTCTTCACCAGCATCTCGTCCTTCGTTTTCATTTCGGTCATGTCCTGAAGAGTGCCACGGCTGCTCAAACGCTTGCCGGAGGTGTCGAAGCTCGTATCGAACCGGAGTTCGACGTGGCGCACCTGCCCATCCGGACGCACGAGTCGGAAGACATGGTTGGGCGAGCGGGATCCGCCGTCCTTCGAAACGAGCCATTGGGTCACGTTCGGCACGTCCTCGGGGTGGACGAGTTCCACGACCCCTGCTCCCGTCCGGACGCACTCCAGGTCCGAGGTTCCGAGAAGAACCTCCATCTCCGGCGACCAGGTGAATTCGTCGGTTTCAGCATCCCATTCGAAACTCGTGATGTGGGTGAGTTCCTGGGCTTCGAGCAAGGAGGCGAGCATAGCCTTCGTCTGTTCGTGCGCCTCTTCCAGCTGCGCGGTCCGCTCCTCGACCATGGCGTGAAGGCGACGCTGGACGTCGTGCCGTTCGAGCGCGGAGAATCGGATCTTGACCATGGCGCGGACCTCGGCGGTCAGCTCGCTCGGGTCGACCGGCTTCGCGAGGAAGGCCTCCGCTCCCGCTTCGAGAGCCCGCACCCGGCTGGCGCTGTCATCCTTGATCGCGGTGACGAAGACCACGGGGGTGTCCACCGTCCTCGCATCGGCTTTCAGCTGTCGGCATACCTCGAAGCCGTCCATGCCGGGCATGAGCACATCGAGGAGGACCACGTCCGGCGTGTGGTTGAACGCGAGGCTCAAGGCCTCCGGACCCGAAAGGGCTTTGTGGATGATGCAATGCGGGAACGCCTCACGAAGAAGGGCTTCCAGGCTGGTCAGGTTGTCCGGCCGATCGTCGACCGCGAGGACGTGGAATCGGCTATCGAGCATGGAGCACCTCTTCGATCCGGGCGTAGAACTCGTCTGCAAGGATGGGCTTGGACACATAGGCGTCGAACCCATGGGACAGGATGGTTTCGCGCTCGTCGTCCATGGCGCTGGCGGTCAGGGCGAAGATGGGGATCCGCTTCGTTTCGGGGTGGTTGCGTATGGCGTGGAAGGTGTCGATGCCGTTCAAACCGGGGAGCGCGATGTCCATGAGCACGAGGGCGGGTTTCCCGCGCAGGGCCAGTTCGACCGCCTGGGAGCCGTCTGCGGCTTCGAGCAGGTCGTATCGGTCCTGCAGGAGGGCGCGGATCGTGAGCGCGTTGTCCTCGTTGTCCTCGACGACGAGGATGACGGGGCGGGCCGAAGTGCGCGGGAGGGTCTTCCGACGGGGTTTCGCGGGGGCGGTCGCGGAGGCAGCTGCGGCGGATGGCGCGACGGCGGGTGGCACGACGGCGGGTGGCGCGACGGTAGGTTCGAGCATGGCCCGGATCGAGGCCAGGAGTTCGGCGCGGTCCACGTCGCCTTTCTGGATCAGCTGGTGGATGCGGTCCCGCTTCAGGACCTTGAGATCTTCCTTGGTGATGTGCTTGGCCGTGAGGATGAGAACGGGAAGGTCGGCCGTGCTCTCCGTGGCGCGGAGGGAGGCGAGCAGCGAGAAGCCGTCGACCCCGGGCATCATGAGGTCGAGGACGATGGCGTCGGGCACGGTGCGGCTTATCTGCTCGAGCGCGGAGGCGCCGTCGCGTGCGACGAGGACGCGGTATCCGGTCTCCTGCAGGAGGTCCGTGATCTGGAGGATGGCGGGCTCGCTGTCCTCGACCACAAGCAGCGTATGACCATCCGCTCGCGGGCCGACGTCGGGGATGGGCTCGGCACGCGTTGGAATGGGGGCGAGGGTCGGCGCCGAGCGAGGGAGAGCCTTGGAGGTCCGAGGGTCGAAGCGATCGGGGAGGGAGACCGTGAAGAGGGAGCCGACGCCGGGCGTGCTGGCGACGGAAATGGACCCTCCGAGAAGGGCGGCGTACTTGCGTGCGATGGACAGCCCGAGGCCGGTTCCGCCGAAGCGGCGAGAGGTACTGTTGTCGGCCTGGCGGAATTCCTCGAAGATGTGCTCGAGCTGGTCGGCGGGGATGCCGATGCCGGTGTCCTCGACCCTGATCTCGAACCGTTCGCCAAGGTGGGCGGCGGTGATCGTCACGGTGCCCGTCTCCGTGAACTTGACGGCGTTGCCCACGAGGTTCTGGAGGATGTGTCGGATCTTCGCGAAGTCGCTTGAAATGGAAGGGTCGGAGGTCATGGGACGGCGGACGATGGTGATGCCCTTCTGCGTGGCCTGTGGCTCGAGCAGGGCGACGGTTTCCTCGAGGCACCTGTCCAGATCGAAGGTTTCAACGTCGAATTCCTCGCGGCCGGATTCGATGCGGGAGATATCGAGGATGTCGTTGATGAGCAGCAGAAGGTCCTTTCCGTTTCGCTCGATGACCTCGAGGTAGCTGGCCTCCTCCTTGGGAATCGACTTCCCAAGGCGCCGCCTCAGGACTCCGGAGAGGGCGATGACCGAGTTGAGCGGGGTCCGGAGTTCG
This sequence comes from uncultured Oscillospiraceae bacterium, assembly GCA_964579735.1. Classification (GTDB taxonomy): domain Bacteria; phylum Bacillota; class Clostridia; order Saccharofermentanales; family UBA5734; genus CAILLO01. The sequence continues at coordinate 7,515 of CAZOHH010000088.1, forward strand.
TGGCTCATGTTCGACAGGAAGCTGGTCTTCAACTGGCTGGCTTCGGACAACTGGCGCTTCTGCACCTCGAGCTCCATGTTCTGCCGTGCAAGTTCCGCCGCCTGTGTGGAGAGTTCGTTCTTCTGGGCTTCGAGCTCACGGTTCTGATTGGTGAGCAGTTCCTTGAGCTCCTTGATCCGGTGGTAGGTCAGGACGCCTTCGATGCGGGAGCTCATGGTGGGCAGGATGTTCTCGATCAGTGTGACGGCGTGTACCTTGAACGGCTTGACGCTGGCCAGGGTCAGGATGGCGACGAAGATGCCCTCCGCGCCAAGGACGGGGACCGTGATGATGCCGTGAGGGACGAGGGTCCCGTTCGCCGTGGGGAAGGTGAAGCGGGTGTCCACGGGGATGTGTTCGAGGACGTGGATGCTGCGGGTGAGGAGAGCGGGTCCGAACTCCCCTTCCGCGTGACGCACGTCGAAGGAGGTGCGTGCGGACGCGTCGAGGCCGAAGGACTCGAAATGGTCGTAGGTGTTCCCGTCCGTCGAGAGGAGGTAGACCGCGGCCATCTGGGCGCCGGTATGCTCGGCGAGTTCGGCGAGCGTCGCGCGGAAGAA
>CAZOHH010000089.1:0-3833 GCA_964579735.1 uncultured Oscillospiraceae bacterium
TGCTTTCTTCATGGTCGATCCACCTTTCAACTTGCATGCACTCGCTTCATCCATTTGTTTAAGCAATGGATAAATAAAAAATACCACAGGAAGTCAGGCGAATCAAGTCGAAATTTCAGGTAGCGTTCTTGCGTTCGTAGAGGCGGCTGTCTGCCAAGGCCATCAACTGATCCAGGGTCGTCTCGGTCCTGCGTTCGGCAAGCCCGTAGGTGATCGAAGCCTGGATGGAATGGCGTTCTTCAGTCCCCGGCTTCAGGAAGATGAATTCGAGCGAGCGGATTCTCTCCTCCAGGCGGTCGAGAAGGATGGATGCTTCCTGCTGAGTCGTATCCGGAAGCAGAAGCATGAATTCGTCACCCCCGAATCGGCCGACCAGGTCGAATTCCCGGACGTTGGTCTTGAGGGCATGTGCGAGCCTGCGGAGCACGGCATCTCCCGCCTGGTGTCCGAACGTGTCGTTGATCCCCTTGAAACGGTCGATGTCGAGCATGGCCACGCAAAGTTCCGTGCCGTAGCGAGTGGATTTCTGGAACGCGATGCGTGCGATGTTCTCGAAATACTGACGGTTGAGGGCTCCGGTCAAGCCATCGACTTGAGCCATTTCCCGCAGGAGATTCCCTTCGACTTTGTCCGTCACGTCCATGCAGCTTCCAATGAACCCGGCGAACTCTCCGACGTCGTCTCGGTATGGCACTCCCATGTCGTTGATCCAGCGCCATTCCCCGTCGTGGCGGCGAAGGCGGTACTCCATCTCGAATGCCTTGCGGGCTTCGAAATTCTTCATATAGATATTGATGCAACGGTCCAAGTCGTCGGGGTGCACGCCCTCCGCCCAACCGTTCCCGTTTTCTTGCTCCTGGGTCCTGCCGGTGAACGCGAGCCAGGTCGCATTGAAGTAGTTGCACAGGGAATCCGTTCCGGCACGCCAGATCATGTTCGGAGCGGACTCGACGATTATGCGGTATTGGTCTCCCGTCGTGATCATAGATACCATGAAAACCCTTTCCAGACGATTCAACGTCTTCGGCTCCATCTATTTTCATGATACACGGACAACTAGATCGACGCAAACGATCATGCGTAACATCCTTGCGATTCGGGACCTTATGTCTCGTACAACATCAGGCGTCGGTCGGACGGGTCCGCGGCGAACAGGATGCGACCCTGCGGGTCCAGGACGCGGATCACGCCCCGGAATCTCGCTGCGCTGGGTACCAGTTCGACGAGACGGTCCTCGAACCGGTCGAGCACTCCGAGATCGAGCTGAGTCCCCTCCCGCTCAGGGTAGACCGCCGCATAGAAGATATCGGCTTCCACGAGGTCCTGGAAGAAGTGGGAACCGAAGGACAGGTCCGGCATGAGACCGGCGGTCCGGAAAGCCACCTCGCACAGAACCGAAGCGTTCGAAACCTCGGAGAACGTCACCGGAACCCCGAACGAAGCCGTGCTCGTGCCCCAGCGGCCGGGACCGGCCAGAAGAAGCGGCTCCGCCTCGCGGTCGCCCGTCAGTCGGTTGATGCGGCCCACGATGCGTGCGACCTCGTATTTGTCGCGCTCAGGAAGGTTCGCGAATCCATTCGGGTCCACCCACACGATGCGCGAGAGCGGTATTTTCAAGGGCACCCCCATCATGGGACCATTCGATTCGAGAAGCAGGCATCCGGGGATGAGTTGGCCCGATAGCGGGAGCGATTCATGGACGGAGCCCGTTCCCTTGGTCGTCAGCGGACGGCACTGCAGGACGTTCACCTGCAGTGGGCCTCCATCCTCGGGCAGGTGGGCGGTGAACTCGATATCGACAGGATTCTCATACTCCGCTTCAAGAGTCGACAGGATGCTTCGGAGGAGGGGGACGAAGCCGGTTCGCAGGAGGAAGCCTTCGAAATCCAGCAGCCAGGGCGAAGCTCCATTGCGTCCGAGTTCGCGCATCCGCCTCGCCATGTCGGCGCTCTGGCGTGCGAAGAGTCCCACGACAGGGTCCGACGCCTTCCAGTCCTCCTGTTCGGCGAGCTGGTCGATGGAAACGGTGCGGAGACCCTCCCCATCGAGGTCGACGACATCGACGAAACGTTGGGAGTACTGCCGCTCCTCGAGCTCGCCGTTGTAGGTCCGCAGCTGCGGGTGGTCGAGGGCGACGACCCGGGGGTGGTCCCCCTCCACGCGGTCGACCGCGCGCGTTCCGAGACCGTACACGATACGCATCAAACCCGCCTTCGGGTCCATGTCGTCCTTCCAGGTATAGGCGTTGCGCGAGAATCCCACGCCCGCGGCCTGGGGATAGAACCAACGGCCGTGACGATCGCCCGACACGCGCTGCACGAGGAGCGCCATCTGCTCGTCGCGGGAATCCAGTCCGCGTTGCTTCCGATAGGCAAGCGCGTCGGTGTCCATGGTGCTCGCATAGACGCGTCGAACGGCCGCCTCGAAGTGAGCCAGACGTTCGGCGGGAGATCCCTGATTGCTGCAGAAGACGCTTTCGTACTTGCCGGCGAAGGCGTTCCCGAAGCCGTCCTCGAGGAGACTGCTCGAACGGACGATGACCGGGGATTGGCCGAAATATTCCAGCAACTGCTGGAACTGCTCACGGACCTCCTTGGGGAAGGTCCCTCGGCTGGCCATCAGCTCCCGAAGGCCGGCGGCTTCCGTGAAGAATCCCTCCGGTTTTCGCTGGGCGACGCGCCGACTCCACCAACCGTTCTGCACGAGGTAGGTATAGAAGACGTCGGACCCGATATAGAAGGAGTCGTGGGGTTCGAGGTGTTCGAAGAGCGCCGTGGACCCGCGGAGGATGCCGCGGGCGACCAGCATTCCGACCGCCTTGCCGCCGATCAGCCCCGTGCCGATCATTCGCGATTTCACGGCAAGGAGATCGCGGAGCGTCAGCGTGCGGTGGGCCAGACCCAGGATCCGCTCTTCGCGTCCTATGACGAGACGGCAAAGCCGCTCTTGCATCGAACGGGCTTCCTGGATCGCGGCTTCGTCTTCGGGAGTCGCTTCCAATGCGTCCTGCGTCTCCTGAGCCTGCAGAAAGATGCGGTCCCAGTGGTCGAGACGCCGGTGGCCGCCGGTCTCGCCGCGCACAGGAAGGGCGCTGAAGAGGCGTGCCGTCTCCGAACTGCTGGTGATGGGGTCGAAACACTCCCCACGCTGGACGTGGGGCAGGAACATGGTCGGAGAATAGCGGTCGAACACCTTGAGGGGATGGACGAAAAGCCGGTCCTCGATGCGGTGGATGTCGAGCAGGAGTTGTGTCGTCTCACGGATGCGTGCGATCGTGTCATAGGAGTGCCTGCCTCGGAGCAAGGCGAAATAGGCGATCGTGTCGAGTTCGTAGAGATAGGGGCAGGTCACCTGGAAGAAATTCGCCGTCATCAGGTCGGTCGACCAGGCCTGCTGAAGGTCGGACAGACAATCGAAGACGTAGTGTACGCAGGTCCCCTCCCTCTCGATGAGTCCATGCAGCGCCACCGTGAAGGCCTCGAACCCTTCCGAAGCGTCCAGCGTGCAACGCAGGACGTCTTCCCGTTGTGGAAGGATCTCCGGGTGCTGAGCGAAGCGGACGTAGACGAGACGGCGTTTCGACGACAGGCTGGCCTCCGCGAAGATGCGGGCGAACGTGACGTAGTCGTCGATCGAGTCGACCTGAAGGACGACGTTGTCGCCTATCCGAAGCCCGTCGAGTACTTCGTCGAGGCCATTCAATCCCGTGGTGGGGCGTGTGGGATCCATCATGCGGAAACCCTCCTTCGGTGCGCTATCGTCTTCAATGTACCACAACTTCCAGAGTCAGGGTCCTCCCGACGAACGAAGACGGCCCCGGTTTCCCGGAGCCG
>CAZOHH010000089.1:3933-7962 GCA_964579735.1 uncultured Oscillospiraceae bacterium
GGCTCCGAAGGAATCCTTCGCGGTGATCACGTAGGTGCCGTCGAGCGTGAAGCCTCCACCGACCGGCCATGCGATCGCAACGCCGTTGCGCTTCGCGGAGCGGGTCGAGTACTGGGTCACGACGACGAAGATGTTGACATTGGAGTATCCACCGCTGGTCAGGTAGGTGGTGGTTCCGGACTTGCGAGCGGTGATGATCGGCTTCATGATCACGAATGTATAGGTGCGGGTATTGCCGAGGGCGTCCGCGGCGGTCACGACATAGGTGGCGGGGAGCGTGAACCGGCTGGCTGTCGGCCAAGCAAAGGCTACGCCGTTCTTCGTGGCGGAATAGCTAACCGCATCGATTGCGACCGTGACGGTCACATCGGTGTGGACCGTTGTCCCTCCGGCCACGGAGGTGACCGTACCGGACTTGACGCCGGTGATGAAGGGTGCGGTCTTGTCGACCGTGAACACGACCGTGGTCGCATTCCCGGCCTTATCGGTCGCGATCAACGTGTAGACACCGTCCGCGGAGACGGCCGTGCCGCTGACGAAAGCTGCGCCGTTGAGCGTGATCGTGGCGAGGTTCAGGTCGGTCGCGGTAGGATTGCGGGTCGTGTTGTAGGCCAATCCATTCGCAACGCCTGCCACGACGGGGACGGTCTTGTCGATCGTGAAGACGACGGTGGTGGAGTTTCCGGCATGGTCTGTCGCGATGAGCGTGTAATCGCCTTCGGCGGAGACCGTGGTGCCGCTGACGAAATCGTCACCGTTGAGAGTAATGGTATCGAGATATGTGTCGGTGGCGGTGATTGTCTTATTCGTCTTGTAGAACGAATCGTCGGTCACGCCGGTGACCACAGGGGCGGTCTTGTCGATGATGAATTCCAGGGAGGTGGAGTTGCCCGCCTTGTCGGTCGCGACCAGCTCATAGTCGCCTTCGGCGGAGACGATGGTGCCGCTGACGAATGCGTCGCCGTTGAGAGTGATGGTGTCGAGGTTCAAGTCGGTGACGGTGATGGTGCGGTTCGAGTTGTAGTAGGTCTCGTCCTCGACGCCGGTGACTTCAGGGTCCGTCCGGTCGATGACGAAATGGATCACGGAGACGTTGCCCAACCAGTCCGTCGTGGTGACTTCATAGGACCCTTCGACGTAGAACTCGCCGAACTGCGGCCAGTCCGTCTCGACGCCGTCCTTGATGACGACATCGGTGGACTGGTAGATGTAGTCGATATCGAAGAGTCCATTGAAGAGGAATCTGTAGTAGTTCTCCGTGTAGATCTGGATGTAGCTGCAGTTGATGAATTCGTTGTCCGTGATGTCGTGGATGTACTCGTCGTCGTAGTCATAGGCTTCGGCGTCGAGATAGGCAACCTTGTCGATGTTGTCGATCTCGACCGTGACGGACTGGGTGTTGCCCAGGGCGTCGGTCGATGTGAAGGTGAACTCGCCGTTCACGGTGAAGAGGTGGCGGGTCGCGTTCAGGGTCGCGCCTGCTTCCGTCGTAGCCGTGACGAGCACGTTGCCGTTCGTCCAGTCATGATTGTAGTCGTTGATGGTGATGCGGGGGTAAGAGGAGTCGAGGATGAAGGTGAAGGTGGTGGAGAAACCGTGGTCGTTGACCGCCGTGACGACATAGGTGCCATCGCGGTACACGCGTGGGAGCCAGACTTCGCCGGACCAGTATCCGTTGTAATCTCCGGCCGTGAACACGCCGTCCGTGGAGACGCTGGCGATCGGCTGGTTGGTGTAGTTGCTGGCCGAGCCGTACATTCCCGTGAAGGTGACGGTCGTGGTGGAGGAATTATAGGTCGAGACGTCGACGGAGTCGTTGGAGCGGTCTCCGCTCTCGAGGTCCGCGTCCGTGCTCGGTTTGTTCACGTAGATGTCGGGCTGGCGGTCGATGTTTTCGATCGTGATGGTCACGGTGGTCACGTTCCCGGCGAGGTCGGTGGCAGTGAAGGTGTACTCGCCGTTCTCGGTGAAGGTGTTCGAGTCCGACTCGTCCCCGGTGAGATACGTGTCGGAGAACGCCGCGTCTACGGTGATGTCTTCGTTGAACCAGTCTTCGACATCATAGTCGACCGGGTCGTAGGTGATCACGATCACGGGCTTGGTCTTGTCGATCGTGAACTCGACCGTCGTGGAGTTGCCCGCGGCATCCGTCACGACGAGGGTGTAGATGCCTTCCGCAGAAATATCGGTCCCGCTGGTGTAGGCTACGTTGTTCAGCTTCGCGGTCGCACCGACTTCGAACGTGGGGGCCTTGGTGACGTTGTAATAGGAGCCGTCGGAGACGCCGACGATGGTGGGGCCGGTCAAGTCGATCGTGAAGTCGTAGGTCAGGGTGTTCCCGGCCGCGTCGGTCGCGACGATGGTATAGTCGCCTTCCGCGGAGACCGTAGAACCGCTGGTGAAGGGGACGTCGTTCAGCGTGATGGAGGAGAGCACATGGTCATCGGCTGCGGTGATGACCACGTCTTCATTGTAGAGACCTTCATCGGAAACGCCGGAGATCGTCGGTGCCGTCTTGTCGATGACGAAGGAGAAGGTGGATTCGTTGCCGAGTGCGTCCGCAGCGGTCACGACATAGTGGCCTTCGACGGAATACACATAATAGTAACTCAATGCATAGACCGAAGACAGGGAGGTATTGCGCAGGTCCCCGTTCTCGACCAAGATGCCGTCTCGGGTCATCTCGACATGCGAGAAGGTGTACCAGTCATCGCTGACCCACGTGTACGCGGTATGATTGGTATATGCCCCATCGCTCAGGTCCGTGGCACTCCAGGAGCCGTAATTGGTCGGGTCGATCTGCACGTGGAGGGTGGGCGCCCAGGTCTTGATCCAATCGACATGCGCCTGCTTGATGGTGATGTTGCCGGCGCGGTCGGTCGCGACGAAATAGAAGGTTCCGTCCGCGACGAACGTGTGGGTCACCTTATTGAGCAGGGCCGGCTCGTCGGTCGATGCGACAACCGTTACGGGGCCGAGCGTCGGGTAGGAGACGTAATCGTATTCCAGGTAGATGGTGGGGCCGGTTTTGTCAATCGTGAAACCGATCGTCGAGAAGTTCCCGGCCGGGTCGGTCGAGACGACCTGGTAGACGCCCTCGTCCGCGAAGGTGGCGTCTTCGGGCCAGTCGATCGAGACGCCGTCGAGGAAGACGGTGTTCTCGGTCTCCGGCTCGGTGACGACTTCGACATCATATCGGACATATGCGTCGTTCAGGACGGGATTCGCAGTTCCGGCACGGAAAGCGGTCAGAGCAGGTCCCGTGCGGTCGATCGTGAAATGAACGACCGTGGTCGTCGCGCCCGATGTGACGGAGGCCACGTACACGCCGGCGACGGTGACGATGTAGTCCTCGATGGAAGTGCCCAGAGCTACGGTTCTATTGAATCCGGTTCCGGGCCAGTTGATCTCGACTCCGTCCTTGATGAGCGTGCCGGAATCGGACGACAGGTCGACCCGGAGAATCACGTCGCAGTTGACGGTCGCGAACTCGGGGATCGCGGCCTCGGTATCGAAGCGCAAGGCCTGGATCAGACCGGTCTCGATGGGTGTGGCGGCCACCAGCGTGGTACCTGTGAGGAACGAGGAAATCAGGATCGCGATACTCAACAGTGCAACGAGGGGCTTCTTGTAACCAGTTCTCATGTCCGTTTCTCCTTCCGGGATTCAGGGAATGGGTCCTCTTCTTCTTTCCGGCTCTGAGTCACGCTTGGACCGGGTCGGGACCTGTTCATGCTGTGGGTTTTAAAGACAAAAAAACGACGGCGACATGATTACCTGTCACCGTCGGAGGAACCCCCGTATAACGTCGGCAACTGGCTGCCATGGACTTGCGTCCGAAGGCCCTGTAGTTTTGCGCTGCCGACTTTCGTCGGGTTTGCCTTTATCGAGCGGGTTTATGTGTTGAAACCATTATACATCAAAGTTCGCCAATATTCATTCATGAATTATGTCACTTCGAAGTCGAAGAATCTGCCTCGCACGTCGCCCCCCTTTGTATCCCAGAAGCCGAACCGCGTTGACCACCAC
>CAZOHH010000090.1:0-7952 GCA_964579735.1 uncultured Oscillospiraceae bacterium
ATCGGCTGCCACGTCCCGTCCGCGGCCAGATAGTTCACGCTCTCCCCGTACACGATCGCCTCGAACGTCTTGTTCGCGATCAGGTACTGCCGCGTGTTCGCCGTACGCTTCTCCGGCAGCTCCACGCCCTGCATCAGGGACGTGTCTTCCGCCAACGCGGTCTCATTGCCCTGCACGACCGTGTCGGAAGGCAGGTCCAGCTCCCCTGCGACGGGCAGGTCGTACGTCAGGATCAGCGCGAGGCAGAGAATCAACGACAGAAGACGGATAGCGGTCGATCTGCGCATGACGGGCACCTCCACTGCACTCATGGTCCTTTCACTTCTTCCGAAAAGACCCTATATATAGTAGACGGTTGAGACCCCCCAAATCGGATCACCCCGGTCGATGATCGGTTGCCGTCGTCAACGGCACCCGAGGGGATCCATGGCAGCGAGCATCTGGATGCATGGTGGATCTGGTTTACGCGCTGGTCTCTACCCCATGATTGAATCACAAACGGAAATGCAATGATATAGTTGCACAAGGAGACATGACATAGCAGAAAGAGAAGCGGACAGGACTGCAGGATGCTTGTCGCTATGAGTGACGAGAAACGAATTATGTTTCTATCCTGAAACCGAATTCATGCCAGAACGAATCGAGTAGGAGGCGGCCGGACTAACCGGCCGCCTCCTACTCGATTCCTGTCTTGAATCCGGACCGTGGGAAGTCACCCCACGATGATCCGGTGCCAGTTCTTCTTGCCCTTGCGGAGTACGACCTCTCCGTTTTTCAAGTCCTTTGTCGCGATCGTGCAGGCCGCATCGGAGACGACTGCGTCGTTCACCGTGATGCCGCCCTGCTGCACCAGCCTCCGCGCTTCGCCCTTGGAAGGCGCGAGCCCGGTCTGCACGAGCAGGTCGAGCAAGGGGACGCCGCGCTCCAAGTCGACAGCGGGGACTTCCGTCGTCGGCATCGAACCGCTGCGCCCGCCCTTTTCAAACAGGTCCTCGGCGAGCGCGCGGCACTCGGCGGCCTTTTCCTCCCCATGGACCAGGGCGGTCACCTCGAAGGCCAAGGTCTTCTTCGCCTGATTGATCGACTCGTCCTTGTGCCCGGTCCTCTCCGCGATCTCCTCGAGCGGAAGGAACGTCAGCAGACGAAGGCAGTTCGCCACGTCGGCGTCATCGACGTTCCGCCAATATTGATAGAAATCGAACGGGGACGTCTTCTCCGGGTCGAGCCAGACCGCGCCCTTCTCCGTCTTGCCCATCTTCTTGCCTTCGCTGTTCGTCAGCAGGCGGAACGTGAGCCCGAAGGCGTCGGCGCCTTCCTTGCGGCGGATGAGCTCCGTGCCTCCGAGGATGTTGGACCACTGGTCGTCGCCTCCAAGCTGCAGGCGGCAGCCATAGGTACGGTACAGATGGAGAAAGTCATAGCTCTGCATCGGCATGTAGTTGAACTCGAGGAAGGAGAGACCCGTCTCGAGGCGCGTGCTGTAGCAATCCGCCGCCAGCATGCGGTTGACGGAGAAGCAGGAACCGATTTCCCTCAGGAAGTCGACGTAGTTCAGCTTGAGCAGCCAGTCGGCGTTGTCCACCATCAGGGCGCGCCCGCCCTCGAAATCGACGAGTCGGGACATCTGGCTGCGGAAGCAGGCCGCATTGTGCTGGATCTGCTCCTTCGCGAGCATCTTCCGCATGTCGGTCTTGCCAGAGGGGTCTCCGACCATGGCGGTGCCGGTGCCGAGGATCGCGATCGGCCTGTGCCCGGCACGCTGCATGTGGGCCATGACGATGAGCTGGAGGAAATGGCCGACGTGGAGGCTGTCCGCCGTGGGGTCGAAGCCGATATAGAACGTGGCACCGGGGGTTCCAAGAAGTTCGCGGACTGCTTCGCGGTCCGTAACCTGGGCGATGAAGCCACGGGACTCCAAGGTATCGTATACATTCATCGGGAAACCTCCTTCGGGAACAACGAAGTCGGGACGTCAAGTCGGACGGCAAGTCTGCAAATCTTGTCGAAATACTACAGCATCACGACGGGAGTGTCAAAATCCGAACCACAGCGCCTGTGGGAGGCTGCGGGCACGTGCAGCCGGTATAAGTCGGCCGCGGCGAGGTCGAGGGCACCCATCCGCTGGAGCACGGGGTCGTCCCCATGCTCGAGGAAGTCCGAGGCCTTGGTGAAGATCGGGAGAGTGGCGCTCACGCGCATCTTCTTCAAAAGGTAACGGCCTTTCTTCGTGAATCCCAGCACGCGGAGGTAGCGAGGACCTCCTGCATTGTCGAAGAGGGAGAGGTCCTCGTCCGTGAGACCGACCGCGAGGGCTGCCAGAGCTCGTGCGATCCGGGTGGACGGAAAGCGTCGCGTCGCCGCGCGTGCCGTCAGGGAGGCGTAGAGGCCGGCTGCGGCACCGGCGTGGATAGGATCCCCGTCGACTTCGGCGGCGGCCGCCTTGAGACGGCGGGAGAGGCCTTCGCCCATGTGCGCGACACGGTCCAGCCGGTCCACCGGGAGACTGCGGAGCATGGACAGGAGGAGAGGCGCGAAGGCCTCGGGAGTGACCGGGGCGAGGCCATTCACCGCGGCCTCGAGCAGGGCGCCGGCGGAGGCTGGGGGACAGGCTCGCCGAATGGCTTCGAACGCCGAACCCAGCCCTTCTCGGTCCACGGGGGAGGACCCGGAGGAGAGCGGTGCGAGAAACGCGGCCCGCAGGGCGCTGGCGCTGGCGATGAGGGTCCGCCCGTCGCTCCCGGCGGTGGGAACCTCGGTGTCATGGTAGCCGGCGCCGGTCCGCTGGACCGCGAATGGAACCGGGGCTCGATCCCCCACCCGCTGGACGGCCTTCAGGTATTCGACCGCGAGAATGTCGTTCGGCCTTTCGAGCAACGCCGCATCCCCGGAAAGGCCCTCGGCCGAAAGATAGGCGGCCAGTGCGGCCTGTCGAGCGGCGGGGAAGGAGAATCCTTCGTCGAGATTCTCCCGAAGGCGCATGCGATAACCCTCGGGTTCCCGGACCAGGACGTCCGCGAGGAGGTGCAATGCGTCGAGCGAGCCCGATTCGCTTCCGAAGGCGAGGCGCCCGCATACACCCGTCGCCGCGAGCAGGGAAACGCCACCCTGGGCGAAGCGCTCGGCACTCGCGGCCGCATAGGCGAAGGGGATTTCGATCACGAGATCGACGCCGGAACGAAGCGCGGACTCCGCACGGACCCACTTGTCCACGATCGCCGGTTCGCCGCGCTGGGTGAAGTCGCCGCTCATGGCGACGACGACGGCCGCGTCGGCGCCGAAGGACCTGCGCACCTCCGCCAGTTGGAATGCGTGCCCATTATGGAAGGGGTTGTATTCGGCTATGATTCCCACGGTTTTCATCTCGTCGAATTATACCTCTTGGACCTCGCCCGTGCACCTCCGCGCGGTGCCGGAATGCTATACTGGTGGCCGGAGGTACTCTCCCCATGCCCGATGCCTATGTCTTCCGCAGGAAGAAGAAGTTCCGGCCACTCCCCGCCGCGGCAGCGTCCCTCGGCGTGTTGATCCTGGTCGCGGGGGCGCTCTGGGCTTTCGGAGTCTTTCGCCCGGGAAGGAACTCCCCGACGTCCTTCGACGTTGCGCTGCCCGGAAGCCGCATGGACGCGGCATCCGGACTCTCCGGACTTTCCTTCGGCACGGAGGCCGATGCGGTCTGGAAGACGACGAAGAAGCTGCTGGCCAGCGGTCGATTCCTTCAGACACGGGCCAGTCTCGCCACGAAGGACGGGAAGACCCCCTTCGAGTCCTCTGCGCTCCTTTCGGCGTCCGACCAACTCCTCCTCCTCCAGCACGAACTCGAGCAGGACCGTAGATCCTCCTTCTTTGAGATCCAGGAAGCCTTTTCCGCCGACTTCGTGGGGCTCGATGGCCTGGTGCGTCCCTTCTTGCCCGTTTCGGCGGACCAGATCGCTTCCCCGGCCGATTCGCTCCTCTATGCGCGACTGTGCGCCGAAGGATACGCCCGTTGGAGGGACGACCGCCTCCTCTCCGCCTGCCGCGCCACGTCCGAAGCCCTGCTCATGGGTCTCGACGCGGGAGGCTTCCTTTCCACCGATCGTTTGGCCGTGCTCCCCACACCCGCTCCGACGCCCACCGACATTCCCGACGAGACACCGACGCCCGGACCGACTTCGACTCCGCTTCCTACGCCGACCCCTCCACCCGTGAGGACCCTCCGCGTCCTTGGCCTCTCCCAGGCCGACTTCGAAGCCATGCGGCTGCTCGCCATGCTCGATGCCCGATGGACTGCGGTGCTCGCCGCTCACCTCGCGGTCGTCGAAGGAGGGTTCCTCGGTGAAGACCTTCCGCTCTATGCCGAAGCCTATTCCTCCAGCGCGTCCGGATATCTGCCTTTCACAGGCACCAACCCCCGGATCGACACGATGGAGTCGATGCTCGTGATGCTGCACCTCGCGGAAATCGGCCGAGCCGACGCTCGAGGCATCGCGTGGCTCCGCCGCCAGGTGATGGACGTGCGTGCGATCTACGTCTCCTACGAGCTGGCTACGGGCGCTCCCGCGTCTTCCGAGGAGTGCGTGCCCGCGTATGCCGTCGCCGCGCGAATCGCGCGCATGAAGGGCGATCGGGAGTTCTACCTCGCGGCGCTCGACCGGATCCGCTGGAATGTAGCGACCGATAAGAACAGCGCCGCTTTCGGGGCGGTCTTCCGAAAGGATTCCGCTTCACGGGTCCACATCATCGCCGAGGACGGACTCTGGGCGATGCTGGCGCTCGAATAGTCGTCTGCCGAGCATTTCCGCTATGGTAGAATGAATCGACGGGCTTTGCAGAAGGGTTGGGAGGATCAGAAGATGGCGGGAAACACGACTGTGATGACTTCCGATATCGAACATCTGATCGTTTCGATCAGCGGCGTCTCTGCCGCTAAGGTCGTGACCGATGAAGAGGGACGCATCGTCGAGATCCACGTGTTGGCCGACACCTCCAAATCCCCCAAGCAGCTGGTCCGCGACATCCAGTCCGGCACCATGGCCGCCTTCGGTCTTCCCATCGACTACAAGATCATCAGCGTCGCGCAGATCGAGCACGGCATGCAGCCTGCGGCGGTCGTGGCGCCCACCCCGGTCCGCATCTCCCCGCGCCTGCTGTGCGATGGCATGACCGTCCATACGAACCGCAGCACCGTCGAAGTCGTCGTGACGCTCGACCTTGGCGGCAAGATCTTCGAAGGTCGTTCCCAAGGACCCTTGACCGAACGAGGCCGGCTCCATGCCTGCGCATCCTCTGTCCTCGATGCCGTGCATGCGTACCTCGGCTCGGAGGGAATCCTTCAGCTCCTCGAAGTCCAGAAGATCCATATCGCAGGACTCGATGCGATCGAAGCCGCGGTCTGCCTCCTCGACGGGGACCGCGAGGTCTTCCTGCTCGGTTCGGTGTTCATCCGCCAGCGGAACTCCGAGGACGATGCCGTGGTCCGTGCCGTGCTCGACGCGCTCAACCGCGCCATCACCCGCTCCGACCGCAACTGATCCCAACGGCCGGTTTCGCCGTAGACCTCTGAAATCCCACTCCCAATATTACAGATCCGTGCAAGCGGATGACATTTCCGCGCAATCGGTTTTTCGATCCGGAGGTTGTGATACATTCATGCAAGGAGAAGCGGCGCGTCCTCCACCTACGGGCGGAGACCCGCCGACCGGTTCGACAGGCCGGCAAAGCGGAGCGTGACAACCTACCTGTTTAGCGGAGAGGTAGAGTCCTTACAATAAGGAGGTTGTACACGATTATGAAGAAGATTCTCGGCGTTCTTGCGGCTCTACTCGCCCTTGTTCTCGCCAGTGGCGCGAACTGGAAGATCATCTGATCGGGTCAGGAACAAGCATCGTCCTTGAACATCAACGCCGGCCTGTCGACCATCCTCGAAGTCCCACACGCCGAGACCGAAGCACGAGAGGTACACCCGGACATACGATGAGAAGAATATGGATCCTGTACGTCGGAACTCTGATAGCGCTTGGCCTCGCGGCCTTGGCGCTGCTTTCGTTTCTGGAGTTCGACTCGGTCTCGGCCAGCTGGAAGAACCTCCTCTTCCTCGCCGTCATGGGCGCGCTCGCCGAGTCGCAGGCCGTCGTCATTTCCAAGGACCGGGCCATCACCGTCGCCTTCGCGGTCAACCTCTGCGCCCTCCTGATGTTCGGCCCCGTCACGGCCGCCTGGGTCGTCTTCCTCTCGCTGCTGCTCGCCGTCTCCGACTACGGCAACGGCCGCAAGGAGCATCTGTTCAACACCCCGCTCTACAAGACCCTGTTCAATTCCTCGAGCTACATCCTCTCGACGCTTGCGGGCGGTTTCTCCTACGCATTCCTCGGGGGGCAGTTCCTGACCGGCACGACCTTCACGAAGGCCGCGCAGATCTTCGAGTTCATCGCCCGGAACACGCCTCAGCTGATCGTCGCCATCCTCGTCTATATCCTGGTCAATTCGGCGACCGTCGCCTTCTACCTCACCTTCTATTCGGGGAAGAACACGATCCGCCAATGGTTCGGCCAGTTCCTCTGGTCGATGCCCAGCCTCTTCATCATCGGACTTCTCGGCGTGATCATCACCGTCATGTACTACCTCTTCGGCTGGGTCGCCGTCGTCCTGTTCTTCGGCCCGCTGATGCTCGCGCGGTATACCTTCGTCCTCTACAGTTCCCTCAAGAAGGGCTACCTCGACACCATCAAGGCGCTGTCGGCCTCGATCGAAGCCAAGGACATCTACACCATCGGCCACTCCAAGCGCGTGGAGGAGTTCTGCGAGGGGATGGCCGTCGTGATGAACCTCTCGGCCAAGCGCATCGAGACGCTGAAATATGCAGCCCTGCTTCATGATGTCGGCAAGATCGGCATCCCCGAGGTCATCCTCAACAAGCCGGGGAAATTGACCGAGAAAGAGTTCCAGGAGATCCGCAAGCACCCCTCCATCGGTGCCAGGATGCTCGGGGAGATCGATTTTCTCAACGACGCCGTTCGCATCATCCGCGCGCATCACGTCCACTTCGACGGAACCGGATACCCGCCGGAGGCCGCCGAGGACGGCAGGATGCTCGAGGTTCAGATCATCTGCGCTGCCGATGCCTTCGACGCGATGACGACCGATCGCCCCTACCGCCCTGCTTTGACACAGGCACAGGCGGTCTCGGAACTGCGCAGGAAATCCGGCACCCAGTTCGCCCCACGGGTGGTCGAGGCCTTCGAAGAGGTCCTGGCGAAGGACCTCCTTCAGCACAAGGCTCCGACGAATGACCTCCTTGTTCAGGAGGATGCATGACGTGATCCTCGAGTCCGCGATTCTCGGACTTCTCGTCGGACTGCTCGCCAGAGGTTCCTTCCGGTTCATCCTCCACAAGAGATTCCAGCATATCTGGCTGGTCTTCGTCTCCGTCGCCTGTGAACTCTTCGTCTCCTCGGGACTCATGAACCGATGGCTCGTCGACTCCGAATGGGCGAAGGCGCGACCCCTCCTTCAGGGAGGCGTAGTTGCGCTCGTGTTCTTCGCACTCCTCCAGTTCGGCAGCCTCTTTGCCTTCCTGCTCATCCATTTCCACAAACCAGGGCTCCGGCTGGTACTCATCGGCAGCCTGCTGAACGCCATCACGATCCTCGCCAACGGCGGCCGCATGCCCATCGGAGCCGCACTGGGTCGCAACCTCGACCCGGCGGCCCTTCAGGCGGCCATCGACCGGATATCCGCCTCTCCGAACTATCTCTACGCCCCGAACGGCGCACCGCTTCTCTTCCTCGGCGACATCCTCCCCGTCCATCTCCTTTCGGCGTATATGATCAGCATCGGAGACATCCTCATTTCGTTCGGCGTCTTCTTTTTCGCATGGTATCTGGTGCGTCGGCCGAAGAAATCCAACTCGTCTCGTAATACCCGTTCTGCCTTGTAGATTCCTCCTCCGTCCGATATACTAAATGAGTTTCAAA
>CAZOHH010000091.1:0-7937 GCA_964579735.1 uncultured Oscillospiraceae bacterium
GCGATCACAGGAGCCGATGCCCCGACTCAATCCCCTTCGGTACTGGCTGTATTGGCTGGAAACGATATACTGGTTACGCCGGAGTATCAGAAGGCCTACGACTCCGTGCTTGCCGCAGTCCTTTCCGGCACCATCTCCCGGGAGACCCTCGACCGCGCGGTCTTCCGGATTCTGGCCTGGAAGTATTCGAAGAATCTCTTCAAGCAACCTTAAGGAGGTCGACATGGAAAGAAGGAACTACGGAAAGAACGGCGACAAGCTGTCCGTGATCGGATTCGGAGCGATCGTGGTCATGAACGAGGAGCAGTCCGTCGCGGACCGATTCGTCGCGGAGGCCATCGACGCCGGCATCGACTACTTCGATGTCGCTCCGTCGTACGGCAATGCCCAGGACCAGCTGGGGCCCGCGCTGCAGCCCTACCGGAACGGCGTCTTCCTGGCCTGCAAGACGGAGCAGCGCGATGGACCAGCCGCACGGACCGCACTCGAGGCTTCCCTCAAGGTGATGCGGACGGACCACTTCGACCTCTATCAGTTCCATGCCGTGAGTACGGACGAAGATGTCGACCGGGTCCTCGCTCCCGGCGGGGCACTCGAAGTATTCGTCAAGGCGAAGGAAGAGGGGCTCGTCCGGCACCTCGGATTCTCGGCCCATTCGGAGAAGGCCGCCGTGCGCCTCTTCGAGGCCTTCCCCTTCGATTCGGTCCTGTTTCCCGTCAACTTCGCCTCGTTGCTCCAGGGAACCTTCGGACCCCGGATCTTCGAAGCCGCCGCCCGCCGCGGAGCTTCGTGCCTCGCGCTCAAGGCCGTGGCCCGCGCCATGTGGCCGGAGGGCTCCGAACGCGACTACCCGAAATGCTGGTACGAGCCGCTGAAGGACGACCGTCTCGCAGGACTCGCGCTGCGCTACGCGCTTTCACAGCCGATCACCGCGGCGCTCCCTCCGGGCGACATCCGTGCGTTCCGCAAGGCTGTTCTGGCGGTGAAGGACGGTGTGAAGCCGCTGGATGCTTCGGAACTGGCCGAACTGCAGGCGCTGTCGGCACAGGTCAAACCGATCTTCCCTCTGGACTAGATGCCGGGTCTCCTCAAGGTCCGGATTCGGGAAAGGCCGTCGGGTCAGTCCCGCATCCGGACCGGCACGTATTCCGGCGTCCGGCGGGCGATGCACGTGTCGTCGAGCCGTGCGAAGCGCTGGAGACCGTTCTCTATCGGGATCTCCGGCCAGCCGTCCCCGATCAGGGGCTGTGCGTAGCGGACGAAGTCGTCCGTGACATCGATGCCGTCGGCCATGATCCACGACTTGGGCAGGTGCCGTTCGGAGTTGGCGACGGTGCGGAGGTCCACCTTCGTGTAGTAGGACCGATAGGTCTCCCCGGGTGCGCGCAGGATCGTGGCCATGTATCCGGTGCCCTCTTTCAGGGCCATCTCCACGGCGTAGTCCCCGACCTCGCAGGCCTCCTTGACGTCGACCTTCGAGCGGTGGATGGAAGTCGATCGCTGCAATATGCCTGGCACCTGTCCCGTCGTCGCCCCTCGGACGGGGAACTTCAGCTGGTTGAGGTGGTTGACGACGACCTGGGCCGCAGTAGTCCGGCTGGCGCCGTATTCGACGTGGCCGAAGCCGTCCCGGGCCTCGCCCAATGTCCCGACGTCGAACCCCTCGTTGACGACGACGATGCAGCGGCCGCTTCGCAGCAGCTGGCGGTTCACGTTCTCGGCCAACGTGTCGAGGTTGTGGTGCGATTCCGCGAAGTACAACTGCAGCGGCATCTCCCGGTTCGGGTCGGCCAGCCTCGCCGCCGCCGTGATGAAGCCGGACTTGCGCCCCATGGCCTGCAGGACCGCGACGCGTTCCGAAACGCACATCCCGCGATTCTCCTCGTTGGTGTTCTGGATGATGTCGGCCCAGAAGCGGGCGGCGCTGGCGTACCCCGGCGTGTGGTCGATGACCGTGAAGGCCTCGTCGCCGATGTCGTTGTCGATGGTCTTCGGGACCCCCGCGACGACCAGGTCGTAGCCCTCCGAACGGGCAAGACGCGACACCTTGTCCGCGGTGTCCATGGAGTCGTTTCCGCCGATATAGAAGAAGTAGCCGATGTCGTGGGCCTTGAGCACGGTGAGGATGCGTTCGAAGTCCTCCTCGCAGCCTGCGTCGAGCTTGTAGCGGCAGGTGCCGATCGCACCGGATGCGGGGGTGTGCCGCAATCGTTCGAGCTCGAGAGGGTCCTGGGCCTCGAGGTCGATCAGTTCCTCCTGGAGGACTCCCTCGATGCCATGGCGGGCCGCAAAGACCCGACCGATACGGCCCTTGTTGCGGAAGCAGCCCTGGACGACGCCAAGCAGCGAGGCGTTGATGACCGGTGAGGGACCGCCGCCGAGGGCGACGAGTGCGTTGATCCGACCCATGTGAAACCTCCGGGAAGGACGGCGGAAGGGGTCTGCCGTCTGGCCTTCCCGTATTGTATGGGTGCGTGCGGCGGCTTGTCAAAGGATGCCCATGGAAGGATTGACGAAGGATGGGTTCAGCGCTAGAATGAAATCATCATATGAATACTTGCTCATATGTTCACACATATACGAGGAGGACCGCCATGAATCCGAGCGAGATTCCCGAAGATCTTCTCCATCCCCAGGATGACCGCTGCGATTGCAGCGTGATCCATGAGGAAACCGTACGACGGGTGCGCGAAAGTCTTCCCGACGAGGGGGGTCTATATGAACTGGCCGATCTTTTCAAGGTCTTCTCCGACTCCACGAGGATCCGGATCCTCGCCGCCTTGGCCGAGTCGGAGCTCTGCGTCTGCGACGTCGCCTACCTACTCGACCTGACGCAGTCCGCGGTATCCCACCAGCTCAGGACCTTGAAGCAGACGAAACTCGTCCGCAGCCGCCGCGAAGGGCGGATCGTATTCTATTCCCTGGCAGACGACCACGTGAAGTCGATTCTCGCGCTGGGTCTGTCCCACGTCACGGAAGGGTGAGGACCATGAGAAGAGAACTCGTCCTGGAAGGTTTATCCTGCGCGAACTGCGCCGCGAAGATCGAACGGCAGGTGCAGGAGCTCGAAGGCGTGCAGAGCGCTTCGCTGGATTTCGTGACGAGGCGTCTCACGATCGAGGCCATCGACGCCACCGCACTCCAACACCTCGTGGCGCAAGCCTCGCATATCATCGCGACGGTGGAGCCCGAGGTCGAGGTCGTCGACTGCAGCGTTCCGGAAGCGGCGAAGACCGACGAAGCCGAGGACAGCGAACGGGTGGACATCTGGGGTGTCGTTCGATTCGTCTCGGGCTTTCTGCTCTTCCTTGCCGCGCTGGTCTTCCCCCTCGCGCCTTGGCTGGACCTGTCCCTCTTCCTCGCCGCCTACGTGTTCGTCGGCGGAGAGGTCGTCGTGAAGGCCGTTCGCCAGATACTGAAGGGGCAGTTCTTCGACGAACACTTCCTCATGAGCGTGGCCACCCTCGGAGCCTTCGCCGTTGGGGAGTCGGCCGAGGGCGTGGCTGTCATGCTGTTCTATCAGGTCGGTGACTTCTTCCAGGAATCCGCCGTGCGCCGCTCCCGCCGCTCCATCCGTGCCCTCATGGATATCCGTCCCGACCACGCCAACCTCCGCCGCGACGGCAGCCTCCTCACCGTCCCCCCCGAGTCCGTGCACGTAGGGGACGTCATCGTCATCAAGCCCGGAGAGAAAATTCCCCTCGACGGAGTCGTCTGCAAGGGCCGCTCGTCACTCGACACGTCCGCGATCACCGGCGAGTCCCTGCCGCGGGAGGTTTCCGTCGGGGACGAGGTCCTGTCCGGTTCGATCAACCGCAGCGGGCTGTTCGAAGTCGAGGTGACGCGCGAATTCGAGAACTCCACGGTGTCTCGCATTCTCGATCTCGTACAGCATGCCAGCGCGCGCAAAGCCCCAACCGAGAGCTTCATCACCCGCTTCGCGCGCTACTACTCCCCCACCGTCGTCTTCGCGGCGCTGGCCCTGGCGATCCTCCCTCCCCTGCTCGTCCCCGGTGCCGCGTTCGCCGACTGGATCCACCGGGCCCTCGTGTTCCTCGTGATCTCCTGTCCCTGCGCCCTCGTGATCTCCATTCCTCTGGGCTTCTTCGGCGGCATCGGCTCCGCTTCCCGCCATGGCATCCTCTTCAAGGGCGGAAGCACCCTCGAAGCCATGAATTCCGTCGACACGGTCGTATTCGACAAGACCGGCACGCTGACCAAAGGGGTCTTCGAGGTCACCGGAATCCACAGCGTCCTGGAAGGCGGAGAGTCGGCATTGCTTGCAACCGCCGCACAGGCCGAGGCCTTCTCGAGCCACCCCATCGCCCAGTCCATCCTCCATGCTTATGGGAAATCGGTCGACCACGATCGGTTGCGGCATTACGACGAGGTCCCCGGCCTCGGCACCCGCGTCGAGGTGGATGGGCGGCGAGTGTTGGCCGGAAGCACCAGATTCCTTGCCTCGGAGGGAATCGTTTGTGAAGAGCCGGACGCAATCGGAACGATCGTGCATGTCGCGATTGATGGCATCTACCTCGGGCATATCGTCATTTCGGACGAGATCCGAAAGGACGCGGCGTCGGCGATTCAAGATCTGCGCGATGCAGGAGTCCGCCGCCTGTTGATGTTCACCGGCGACAGCTGCAGGGTCGGAGAGGCGGTGGGCCGCAGGCTCGGTCTCGACGAGGTCCGCTGCGAGCTGCTCCCGGACGGCAAGGTTCAGGAGCTCGAGAAGCTGGAATCGGACATGGCGCCGGGGCGGAAGATCCTCTTCGTCGGCGACGGCATCAACGACGCACCGGTCCTGATGCGAGCCGACATCGGGGCGGCCATGGGCGGACTCGGCTCCGACGCCGCCATCTCGGCGGCCGACGTGGTCCTCATGACCGACGAGCCATCGAAGGTCGCCGTTGCGATTCGAATCGCCCGGAGGACGCGTCGCATCGTCTGGCAGAACATCGGTTTCGCCCTCGGCGTGAAGGGTGTCTTCCTGCTGTTGGGCGCTTTCGGCATCGCCACCATGTGGGAAGCGGTGTTCGCCGACGTCGGCGTCACGCTGATCGCCGTGTTGAATGCGATGCGCGTTCTGAGGGACTAACTTCGCATCGGAAACGGGTTCCTAGACCGCAAACGCTTCAGCAGCAGGAGGACCCGCGTCCGTCTCCACTACCCCCGTCGCGGTCGGGGCCTCCGCAGTTCGGCTCCCTGCCGGTCAGCATCCCCTGGATGATGGCAGCGGCGCACCCGACGCCGGAGTGCACCGAAATCGCATCGGACGGGCAATTCATGTCGCAGGCCCCGCACTCCATGCAGCGGTCCCGGTCGATGACCCTGGCCTTTCGGCCCACCATCTCGAACACGGCATGCGGGCAGACCTCGGCGCAGCGGCCGCATCCTGTGCATTTCTCCTCCTTGTAGACCAGAGAGACGACGTTCTTCAGGTATTGCTGTTTCATGGCTCGAACCCTCGTTTCACGAAAAGGCCTGCACGAATCCATCGACGAGCATCAGCAGGACACCTGCGACGGCGGCGACGAACATGGCGGGAACGGCGAAACGCATCTCACGGTTGACTCCGGACGGGGACGTGAAGGTCGTGCTTCCTGTGAAGTTCATGGCCAGATATCCGGACAGAGCGGGCAGGAGCAGCAGGTAGGCCAGAGCGCGAGGCCAGGCCAGGGTCGGAGCGGCGGGCCAACCGTTCAGCAGGGCTACGGCAACGACCCACAGGAGTCCGAGTTCGGCGCCCTTCAGCGCGAACGCCCGACCGGGGAGCCACGGCAGCAGGACAGGGGTCAGAACGCACCCCACGAAGAGGGTCCCGACCAGGGCGTAGAGGTCGACGAGGCCATAGGAGCCGATGCCGAAGGCATTCAGGATGAACAGGACGCCCAGGGCGATCGCGGCGGGCTTGAAAGTGAAGACGAGTTCAGCGGGAGTCAGGACCAGTCGGTCCAGGGTCGTGAAGCGGACACGGCGCATGGCGGGTGTCGCGACCTGGCCGGCCGCGAGGTAGGCGGGCAGGTCCGAAGCGCGGACCGGGCCGTAGACCACCGAGAATCCGGACGCCTTCCTGACCTTGTGCGCCGTGACGCCGACCGCGCCCAGTTGCGGAAGGATCAACCTTCGGTGGGATACGTGCGCAGCGAGTCCCGTGGCGCCGATTCGACGGACCAGCTCCTTCGTGCCGAATGTGCCTTTCCCAGCGGCACACCAGACGTTGACCCCCTTCGTGTCGAGCACGAGGATCCAGGCGTCGATTCCGCCTAGTTCCTTGCGGAGGCTGTCGAAGGTCATCTTGTAATTGGCCGTGACGAGAACGGGAGACTGCGAGTCGGGCTCCCCGGCGCGGTAGAGACCGGCTGGCACGGCATATTCGTCGCGGCCCATGGCCCAGCGCGACTTCCACGTCCCCCAGACATCGGCGCCCGAAAGTTTCGTCGAGACCTGGGGCACCGGAGATTCTTCCCGCACCGCCGTATCGTCCAGCGCCGGTCCATTTGGCATGCCGGGCGCGCCGGGTGCGCCGGGCACGCCGGGTGCGCCGGGCACGCCGCCCAGCCTCCCTGTGAGTTTCCCTGTCCGAAGTCCACCCTGATCGTTCATTTGCCTCTTCCCTTCCGACCGCAGCAGCCGCCCTTAGGCTCGGCGACGGGCTCGGCGGCTGACCCGGTTCCAGGAGCGGCCAGTGCGTCGATCAAGTGCCTTAGCGCCTCGAAGCCTTCCGGTCGGATCGCATAGTGCACCCAGACCGTGCGACGACGAGCGGTCACGAGCCCGCTGTCGATGAGGACGGGACCGCCCTACTTCGATGCCTTGAGCAGTTCTTCGGCATCCGCGCACGAATATCCCAGCGCATCCGCGACGCCCTGGTAGGTGACCTGCCCTCCGAACGTGTTCAAGCCTTTCAGCAGCGCCTTGTTCTCGAGCATCGCGACCTTCGGACCCTTGTTCGCGAGTTGCAGGAGATAGGGCAGCGTCACGCCGGTCAGCGCCAGAGTGGAGGTCTTGGGTACGGCGCCGGGCATGTTGGCGACGGAATAGTGGACCACGCCATGCTTCACGAAGTATGGATTGTCGTGGGTGGTGACGTGGTCGATGGTCTCGATGGAGCCGCCCTGATCGATGGCGACGTCGACGATGGCGGCGCCCTTCTTCATGGTCTTGACCATCTCCTCGGTCACGATCTTGGGAGCGCGGGCGCCAGCGACAAGGACCGCGCCGATCAGCAGGTCGGCTTCCTTGACGCCCTGCGCGACGCCGTACTCGTCGAAGATCAGCGTCGTGACGCGACCGCCGAAGATGTCGTCCAGATAGGCCAGACGGTTCTTGTTGATGTCCATCACGGTGACGTGGGCGCCGAGTCCGACGGCCATCTTGGCCGCGTTGGTGCCGACGGTTCCGCCTCCGATGATGAGCACGTTGGCGGGCTTGACGCCGGGGACTCCGCCCAGCAGGACGCCGAGGCCACCGTTGTATTTCTGCAGCATGGTGGCGCCGACCTGGACGGACATGCGGCCCGCGACCTCGCTCATCGGGGCGAGCAGTGGCAGGGAGTTGTCGGCCGGCTGCACGGTCTCGTACGCGATTCCGGTGACCTTCCGGGTCACCAGGGCTTTGGTCAGGTCGGGATTCGGAGCCAGGTGCAGGTAGGTGAACAGCGTCTGGCCTTCGCGCAGAAGTTCGTATTCCGCCGCAAGCGGCTCCTTGACCTTGACGATGATGTCGGAGAGCTTGAAGACGTCCGAAGCCGAGGGGAGGATCGTGGCGCCAACCGCGGCATATTCGTCATCCGAGAACCCGCTGCCTTCACCGGCAGACTTCTCGACGAGCACCTTGTGTCCCGCCTTGACCAATGAATACGCGCCGCCGGGTGTCAGGGAGACCCGGTTCTCGTTGTTCTTGATTTCCTTGGGTACGCCGATCACCATGCACAT
>CAZOHH010000092.1:0-7907 GCA_964579735.1 uncultured Oscillospiraceae bacterium
CCCTCCACGAAGAATTCCTGATACCGGAACCGCTTGTTGCGGTTGGTCTTCAGCACCTCGAATTTCTGAAAAGCGGCGTTCCTGGAGTGGATCTTCTCGACCTTCATTCTGCTTGCCTACCCGTGCCTTCCGGATCCGATCCGGTTCGTTTCCAAAGTAGGTTTCATTGTAGCATAATGACATGGTTTTCATCTTGACACGGGTTCCGCGAGTACTATACTTCAGGAGGAAAGAAGGTGCTTCGACATGGGATTCAAGATGGGCATCGCAGGTTGTGGAGGCTTCGGGAACTGCTTCGCGCCGCTTTACAAGGCGCACCCACTGGTGGATGAAGTCGTCATCGCGGACCTGATTCCCGAGCGGGTCGCGGACTTCTCGAAGAAATACGGCATCGAGCGCACGTGCGACAGTCTGGACGAACTACTGAAGACGGATATCGACGCCGTCGCCATCATCACCCAGCGTCAGCTGCATGGTCCGATGGTCATCCAGTCGTTGAAGGCCGGAAAGCACGTCTACAGCGCCGTGCCCATGGCGATCGATATCGCGGATGTCCAGGAAATCATTCGTCTGGTCAAGGAGACGGGCCTGATCTACATGGTCGGCGAGACCAGCTACTACTACCCGGAAACGGTACTCTGCCGCAATCTCTTCAAGCAAGGGAAATTCGGCGAGTTCGTCTATGGGGAAGCCCAGTACCTGCACGACATGAGCGAGTTCTACGAGCCCTATATCCACTCCGGCGGCCCGAACTGGAAGCGGATCGCCGGCTTCCCGCCGATGTTCTACCCCACGCATTCCGTGTCCATGATGCTCGGCGTGACGGGAGCCTACGTGACCCAGGTGTCCTGCATGGGATACCGCGACCACCACGAGGACGGAATCTTCGGCGAGGAAAACAACGACTTCGCGAACCCGTTCAGCAACGAGACGGCGCTCATGCGGACTTCCGACGGCGGCTACTGCCGCATCAACGAGTTCCGGCGGGTACCGACCTTCCAGGAGACCGGCACGCGGTCCTCGGTCTTCATGTCGATGATGGGCACCAAGGGCGGCTTCGAACACGCTCCCCTGAACGCGTACTGGATCGAGAAGGAGACGAAGGAGCTCGTCGACGTCTCGGCCCAGGTGACGCTGGGCCAGTGCGCCCAGCCCTCGGAGGCTGAAGAGGTCACGGAAGAATACAAGAAGAGGGACTTCTTCTCCGGCGTGGCGCCCGTGCACCCCATCGGACGCCTCCCGAAGAACTTCTCCTCGATGAACAACGGCCATCTCGGCTCCCACCAGTTCCTGGTGGACGATTTCTGCAAGGCCGTCACGACCGGAAAACTCCCGCCGAACCATGCATGGGCCGCCGCGGCGCACTGCGTACCGGGCCTCGTCGCGCACGAGTCCGCGATCAAGGGCGGCGAACTGATGGACGTGCCCTACATGGGCGCGCCGCCTGCCGATTGGCCTATGCTCAATCCGGACGACTGACAGCCGTCTGCGGCTGCGCAAGGTCGACGATTCCCCCCGACGACAAGAGGGCGGACTCCGAAAAAGGAGCCCGCCCTCTTCCTAGTCTGATATTCAGGCCTTGACCGCCCAGCGCAGCTTGGCGGAACGAGCGCGGCTGTTGGTGTTGCACTCCTCCGGCGAAGGACGGACGGGGTCTGGAGCGACTTCTCGGTAGACCCCTTCGCGGCAGAGGCGTTGGAAGGATTTCTTCACGAGACGGTCCTCGCCGGAATGGAACGAAAGGACGGCGACTCGACCTCCGGAAGCGAGGGCTGCCGGGAGCTTTTCCAGAAAGTCGTAGAGCACCTGGAATTCCTCGTTGACGTCGATGCGCAGTGCCTGGAAGCATCGTTGGCAGGACTTCTTGACTTCGTCGACACGACGGTCTCCCGGGATGAACCGCAGCGCGTCCTGGATGACCTCCCGGAGCTGGGTCGTCGTGGTCAGCTCGGTTCCGTTCTGGAGCTCGATGTCGATTGCGCGTGCGATCTCCGCGGCGTACGGCTCGTCGGCGTTCTCGAGGAACATGCCCTCCAACTCGGCACGGGACAAGGACTTCAGGCGGTCCGCGGCGGATATGCCTTGCCTGGGGTTGAGCCGCATGTCCAGAGGACCTTCCCGCTTGTAGGAGAATCCGCGCTCGGGGTTGTCGATCTGCATGGAGGAGACCCCCAGGTCCGCCAGCACGAAGTCCAGCGGTCCCGAGGTGAGCACGATCCGGTCGATCTCGGAAAAGTTCAACTGCTGGACCGTGAAAATGTCGGGACCGTAGCCCAGGTTCGCAAGGCGCTCCTGTGTGCGCGGCAGTTCCAGCGGATCCGCGTCGATCGCATACAAGCGGCCCTTCGAGTCCAGGCACTTGAGCATCTCCAGCGCATGGCCTCCGTAGCCGAGAGTGGCGTCCAGTCCCGTCTGCCCCGGCTGGATCCGGAGTACATCCAGGATCTCCTGGACGCAGATCGGCCGGTGCATCCCGGCAGGCGTGCTTCCGCGCTGGATGACTTTCTGCACGTCCTCCGCATACTTCTCGGGCTGGAGTTCCTTGTACTTCTCCTTGAACGTCCTGGGGTGCGTGCCCTTGTAGCGGACGCGCCGCTTGTGGGGTTGCTCGGGGCTGTCCGTGGGGCTGCCGTCCTGATCTGGTTGCATTCGGTTCTCCGCCTTCTATCGCGCTTGCATCCGATCGCGCTCGCGTCGGAATCCTAGAGGAATCATGATAGCAAACGGGATTTTCAAAGGCAAACGTGACGGCGCGCGAATCCTCGCTACCCGATGCGGGAGGCAATCTGATAGAAGATCACGGCGAGCAGCCAGCCGAGGGCCAGCGTGTACCCTGCGGCGAAGGCGGCCCATCCCCATGAGCCGGTCTCCTTTCGAATGGTCGCGAGGGTCGCTGCGCAAGGGATGTACAGCAGGGTCATGATCAGGAACGCATAGGCGGAGATCGGGGTGAAGTGCTGCGCAAGCATTCCGCCCAGCGCCTGCTCGCCGACGCCGTAGGTCACGGCGAGGGAGCCGATGACGACCTCCTTCGCGAGAACGCCGAAAAGCAGGGCGACCGCCGCCTGCCAGAAACCGAAGCCGGCGGGCGAAAGGGCAGGGGAGAGGAACGTGCCGATCTGGCCAAGATACGAATCAGCAGAGGCGTAGGGAACCCCGACGGGTAGATTCGCGAGACCCCAGACGCCGACCACGGCGAGCAGGATCACGGTTCCCGCTTTGCGCACGTACGAGGCTCCGCGATCCCACGTCTGGTATAAGGAGTTCCGCGGCGAGGGCAGGCGGTAGGGCGGGAACTCCATGACGAAGTGGGAGGAGCGGCCTGGCAGGATCGTGCGGTGGAAGAGCATGCCCATGAGCACGGCGACGACGATGCCGAGCAGGTAGAGGGAGAACACGACGAGCCCCTGGTTCGCTCCGAAGAACGCGCCTGCGAACACGAGGTAGACGGGGAGACGCGCGGAACAGGAGAGGAGAGGGCTGATGAGGATCGTGATGAGCCGGTCCTTGCGGTTGTCGAGCGTGCGGGCGGCCAGGATGGAGGGGACGTTGCAACCGAAGCCCAGCAGGAGGGGGATGAAGGAGCGTCCGTGGAGTCCGAGCGCGTGCATGAAACGGTCGACGACATAGGCCGCGCGGGCCATGTAGCCGCTGTCCTCGAGAAGGGATATGGCCAGGAAGAGAAACAGGATGTTGGGAAGGAAGACGAGGACGGAGCCGACGCCTCCGACGATTCCGTCGACGAGGAGTGACGAAAGGAGCGGGTGGGCAGACATGGAGGCGAGTCCTGCCGACAGGGCTTGGCCCAGCCAGCCGAAGAGCCACTCGATCAGGGCCTTCAGGGGCAAGGCCGCCGCGAAGGAGAACTGGAACAGGGCCGCCATGACCAGCAGGAAGACCGGGATTCCGGTGAACCTGCCCGTGACGACGCGGTCGATCCGCTCGGAGATGTTGGATCTGCGGTCGGGACCGGACGGGCGGCGGACGGTCTGGAGCACGATGGCGGCGATCGTCGCGTACCGGTGGCCCACCGCGATGGAGAGAACGTCCTCTCCGGTATCCTTCTCGATGGTGGCGGAGAGCTCGCGCGCAAGGGACAAGGCGCCGTCGAGGGCAGGAAGCAGGTCGTGGAGACGCCCGGGGAGAAACGCGTCCCCCTCGAGCAGCCGGAGCGCGCAGAACCGGGACGATAGGGATCCGGGGAGACCGCCCGCTTCCAGGAAGGCCGCTTCGAGCTTTCCAATCGCGGTCTCGATCGCGCTGCCGTACCGGAGGGGTTCGTGGGACGGACGGTCGGAGGCGGTGGCAGCCGCGACGGCCCGGTCGAGCAGTTCTGAGACCCCGACGCCCCGTGCGCCGGAGGTCGGCACCACGGGGACGCCGAGAAGCGCCTCCAGGGCGGGCGCGTCGATCTCCATCCCGCTGCGGGCGAGTTCGTCGTGCAGGTTGAGGGCCAGGACCAGGGGCAGGCCCGATTCCTGGATCTGGAGTGCGAGATAGAGGTTGCGCTCGATGTTGGTCGCATCAAGGACGTCGATGACCGCGTCGGGGGGTTCGAAGAGAAGGTAGTCGCGAGTGACGGCCTCGTCGGGTGAAGCCGCGGAGAGGCTGTACGTGCCGGGGAGATCCACCAGTACAATCTCCCGACCGCCATGGAGACAATTCCCTTCCTTGCGCTCGACGGTCTTCCCGGGCCAGTTTCCGGTGTGCTGATGGGAGCCGGTGAGGGTGTTGAAGAGGGAGGTCTTGCCGGAATTCGGGTTGCCGGCCAGCCCGAAGGTCAGGGTGCGCCGAGGAGGGTGGGATCCGTTCAATTCGCTCTCCTTTGTAAGGGCGGGCTAACGATCGGGAATGTCTTCAGACGGATCCTGCCCGCTTAAGGGTGTCGACTTCGACCAGGTCGGCTTCGCTTCTCCGCAGGCTCAGCCGATAGCCGCGAAGAAGGACCTCGATGGGGTCTCCCATCGGAGCCGTGCCAAGAATCTCGATCTCGGTTCCCGGGGTCAGCCCCATCTCGAGCATGCGCTTGCGGGAATCCCCACCAGGGAGGATCCGGCGCACGCGGCCGTGATAACCGACCTTGTAGCAGGACAGGGGGCGCGGCGCAGAAGCCCCGCAGCCCGAACAGTTCTCGCAACCGCTCATTGAGGGCCTCTCTCAGGCTTGGCCGTCCGTTTCGTGAAGCCTGCGGTGAAGGCCTCGATCCGTGCGATCGTCTCCGCTCCGAGCGCATGCTCCATGGCGCAGGCCTCTCGGTCCGCTGTTGCGGAGTCGGCGCCGAGGACCTCCGAGAGGAAGATCCGGAGGAGATGGTGCCGGTGACGTACGTTCGACGCGCGCACCAGGCCTTCCTCCGAAAACTCGACGTGACCGTAGACCTCCTGGCGTGCCAGCCCGAGCTCCTTGAGTCTTGCGACCGCCTGCGTGGCCGTGGGCTTCGCGATGGACAGGCGCGCCGCGATGTCGGTGATGCGGATCGTCCCGGACAGGTCCTGCAGTTCCAGCATCGCCTCCAGGCAGTCCTCGAGGGCGTTGGACAAGGGATTGATGGTTTCCGGCATGGCATCTCCTCATATCGGCCACAACTAAGTTAGACACTACTAACAAATCATATCGGTTGGAGACCCGACTTGTCAACCCATGAAATCGCCCCAGGGATTGTGATTCGAATCAATGCTTCGCGTCACGTGGACCCGTAGGATAAGAGCATGTCCCTGACCCGCGCGATGCGCTCGACGAAAAGGAGTGTCCTAGAAAATGAAGAAGATCACCTACCAGCTCGAGACCCTGGCCTGTCCAAGTTGCAGCGACAAGATCGGCGCCCTGCTGAAGAAGACCCCGGGAATCGCTGAGTTCGAAGTCCTGTTCAACTCCTCCCGCGTCAAGGTGACCTTCGACGAGGCCGTCACCGATTCCATTTCCATTCGAAAGGCCATACGTCAGTTCGGATACCTGGTCCTGTCGGAGAAGTAATCTGCGCATCCAACGGAGGAGGAACAAAATGGCTTCGATCACCAAGGCGCAGCGGTTGATACTCGCGGGAGTACTCGCAGGAACCGGATATGGACTGGACCACCTGCTCGAAATGCACCTCGCCGCCGATATCGTGCTTGTCGCGGCCACAGTAGTGGCTGGAACCCCCATCCTCCTCAAGGCGCTCCGCGCCCTGCGCTACAAGGTGGTCGGCATCGATGCCCTGGTCACGATCGCCGTTCTCGGCGCCATGGCCATAGGAGAATACTGGGAAGGGGCCGCCGTCACGTTCCTCTTCATGCTCGGCGACTACCTCGAAGCCCGGACCATCGAGAAGACGCGTTCCTCCATCAAAGCCCTGCTCGACATGGCACCGAGCACCGCCCGCGTCCGTCGCGATGGCGAGGAATGCACGGTCGGCGCCTCGGATGTCGTCCTCGGTGACATCGTCGTGGTCCGGCCAGGGGAGAGGATCGCGGTCGACGGGACCGTCCTCGAGGGGTCGGCGTACGTCGACCAATCCGCCATCACCGGGGAGTCCATCCCCGTTCGTCGCGAGGCCGGAGACCACGTCTTCTCCGGCACGATTCCCGACTCCGGATATCTGGTGCTCTCCGCAGACAGGGTAGGCGAAGATACGACCTTCGCACGCATCCTGCAGCTTGTGGAGGACGCTCAGGACAAGAAGGCCCGCACACAGCAGTTCCTTGAAAAATTCTCCCGCTACTACACACCTGGAATCATCGTACTCGCATTGGTGTTGTTCGCCGTCACACGGGATCTGGTCCTTGCCCTGACGCTTCTGGTCATCGCCTGCCCCGGTGCCCTCGTGATCTCCACCCCCGTCTCGATCGTGGCCGGAATCGGCAATGGCGCCCGCCATGGCGTACTGGTCAAAGGCGGCGACGTCATGGAGAAGCTCGGCGCGGTACAGGCCGTCGCCTTCGACAAGACTGGCACACTGACCGTCGGCCGTCCGGAGGTCCTGGAAATCCTTCCCATGGACCCGACCTTCTCCGTGGATGACATCCTCCGTCTGGCCGCCATCGGTGAGTCCTTTTCCGAGCACCCCCTGGCGCGGGCCATTCAAAGGGAGGCAGACCTGAGGCTCGGTCGCCTCGTCGAAAAACCTTCCTCCACCTCCATGATCGCAGGGCAGGGACTGGTCTTCACTCTGGACGGTCGTTCGGTCCTGTTGGGGAACCGAAAGCTTTTCGCCGACCGTGGAATCGACCTGGAGAAATGGACCGCGACATTCGAAGCCCAGGAGGACAGGGGGCGAACCCTCGTCCTGGTCGGCGAACATCGTGAAGGAGCCGCCGGCGATCCGGCGATGGTCGCTTCGCCCGCCTCACGACTCCTCGGTCTCCTCGCCATCGCCGATCGGATTCGTCCCGAGGCCCGTTCGCTGGTCGCCGATCTCAAGTCACAGGGAATCCGTCACGTGGCCATGCTGACCGGCGACAATCCTCGCGCAGCGCATGCCATCGCTTTGGAACTGGGTCTCGACGGTGTACACTCCGAATTGCTCCCCGAGGACAAGGTTCGAGTCCTTGGCGAGATCCAGAAGCGATATGGCCGCGTCGCGATGGTGGGCGACGGCGTCAACGACGCCCCCGCACTGGCGTCCGCCGACCTCGGCATCGCCATCGGCGGTGCTGGAAGCGATGTCGCCATGGAGACGGCCGACGTGGTGCTGCTATCCGCGGACATCGGCAGGCTATCGTACGCCATAGGCCTCAGCCGCGCCACGGTGCGCAACATGAAGCAGAACATCGCATTCGCCGTCCTGGTCGCGACCTTGCTGCTGGCAGGCGTCCTGGTCAGGACCGTCGACCTGTCCTTCGGCATGCTGGTCCACGAGACGTCCGTCCTTCTGGTGGTGGTCAACGCGGTTCGGCTTCTGGGATACAAAGGGGGGCGACGTGCGAGGC
>CAZOHH010000093.1:0-7831 GCA_964579735.1 uncultured Oscillospiraceae bacterium
CGGGGTGGATCACGGCGTGGCCCAGGTTCCCGTTCGCGACGTGGCACACCGTCACTTTCGCGCCCTGCTGCACATAGCGGGCGAGGGTGCCGAAGCACGCGATCTCGAGGTCGTCCGGGTGGCAGCCGACGGCAAGCACGTTCATTCGGTAATCCTCCACGGCGTTACGGCCTTCCAAGCTTCATGGCCTATATTCTACACTCCCGAGCGGCAAGTGGACCAGCGATGCATTTCCTTGCATACCACTTCGACTCGCGCCGTGCTATCCTTTGCACACCGCCGGCGTCGCGAAGTTCAAGGGGTGCTACGTGATGGCATCAAGCTCCTCGACCTCGAGGATCCGTGATGATCTACTACGGCGCCGCGGACACAGTTTCATTGGGGGACCTTCAGGGTTCTGCTATAATTCCACTGAGTGCATAAATGAACCGGAGGTGCTTAACATGCCCAAGGTCCCTCTGGCTTTCCTCGGAGACGTTTCCATACTTACGGCTGACATCGCGGCGCTGGTTGCCGCATAGACAGGAGGTCCCGCATGCCCCAGACCATCCGGTTCGGTATCATCGGTTGTGGAGCAATAGGGCACTGGCATGCCAAAGCCCTGCAGGGCCTCGCGGACTCGGCGCTCGCCGGCGCCGCAGACGGTCTCCCGGCGCGGGCCGTCGAGTTCGGGCGCACCTACGGCGTCACGGCCTTCGAGACGCCCGAAGACCTGTTCGCGTCACCGGACATCGACGTCGTCTGCATCTGCACGCCGAGCGGACTCCACGCCCCGCTCGCGGTCCAGGCCCTGGACGCCGGCAAGCATGTCGTCGTCGAGAAGCCCATGGCCCTGTCCCTTGCCGATGCGGACCTCGTGCTCGAGGCCGGGATCCGAAACGGGAAGAGGATTGCCGTGATCTCCCAGTTGCGCTTCTCGCCCGCCGTTCGGCTGCTCAAGGAGGCCGTCGACCAGGGACGTCTCGGGCGGCTCGTGATGGCGGATCTGGTGATGGAGTATCATAGGACGCAGGAGTACTACGACCAGGGCGGCTGGCGCGGCACGTGGGCCATGGACGGGGGCGGCGCCCTCATGAACCAGGGCATCCATGGCATCGACCTGCTGCAGTACGTGATGGGTCCCGTGAAGAGCGTCTCGGCGCGCATCGCTACGCTGGTCCGACGAATCGAGGTCGAAGACACGGCCGCCGTCGTCATCGAGTTCGAGAGCGGCGCTCTGGCGACAGTCCAGGCCACCACGTCGGTGTACCCCGGCTACCCTCGCCGGCTCGGCATCCACGGGGACCGGGGCAGCATCGTCCTCGAGGAGGACAGCCTGGTCGCGTGGGACCTCCTGGACCCTGGCGAAGGCCCCTTGCCGGTGCTCGGGAAAACGTCGAGCAAGGCGTCCAGCGACCCCGGTGCGGTCGGCACAGAAGGCCACATCCGCCAGCTCGGGGATTTCGCCGACGCCATCCGCACGGGCCGACGCCCGCTCGTCGATGGCGCGGAAGGCCGCAAGGCCATCGAGATCATCCTCGCCGCCTATGAGTCCTCAAGGGAGGGCCGACCGGTCCTTCTCGGGAGATAGAACGGACTGCCCTCGCACGGAGAACCCGGCGGGGGAGGGGGTGACGCCCCCAGAAGGTGCAAACCATGAGCAACACGTTCAACCCGTACGACAACTACCTGGAAGTCATGGAGAGAGCCGCGAAGATGCTGGGGCTCGCGCCCAACGACTATGTGGCGCTGAAGCAGCCGGAGCGCGAGCTCAAGGTGTCGGTGCCGGTCGAGATGGACGATGGGCGCATCCAGGTCTTCGAAGGCTGGCGGGTGCAGCACTCGAGCTCCCGGGGACCCTGCAAGGGCGGCCTGCGGTACCACCAGGACGTGAACATCGACGAGGTCAAGGCGCTGGCGGCGTGGATGAGCCTGAAGTGCGCGGTGGTCAACATCCCGTACGGGGGAGGCAAGGGCGCGGTCAAGGTGGACCCGTCGAAGCTCAGCCAGCACGAGCTGAAGAACCTGACGCGCCGGTACACGGCGATGATCCTGCCGCTGATCGGGCCGGAGCGCGACATCCCGGCGCCGGACGTCGGGACCAATGCCGAGGTCATGGGCTGGATCATGGACACGTACAGCATGTTCATGGGATACACGGTGCCGGGCATCGTGACGGGCAAGCCGATCGACATCGGGGGTTCGCTCGGGCGCCGCGAGGCGACGGGCCGCGGCGTGATGTTCGTGGTGCGCGAGTACCTGCACCGCAAGGGCATCCCGATGATCGCGACGCGCGTAGCCGTGCAGGGCATGGGCAACGTGGGCGGCACGGCGGCGCAGCTGCTTTCCAACGAGGGCTGCCGGATCGTGGCGGTGAGCGACGTGTCGGGCGGCCTCTACAACGCGGCGGGCCTGAAGGTGAAGGAGATCGTGGAATACCTGTCGAAGCGGGGGAACCGGTTGTCGGACTTCGATCAGGCGGGCGCGAAGCATATCACGAACGAGGAACTGCTGGTCTGCGACACGGACATCCTGCTTCCCGCGGCGTTGGAGAACCAGATCACGGCGGAGAACGCGGCGAAGGTGAAGGCGTCGATCATCGTCGAAGGCGCGAACGGTCCGACGACGGCGGAGGCGGACGCGATCCTCGAGCAGCTGGGCAAGAAGGTGGTTCCGGACGTCCTCGCGAACGCGGGCGGCGTGGTCGTGTCGTATTTCGAGTGGGTGCAGAACATCCAGTCGCTGATGTGGGACGAAGAGGAGATCAACCGGAACCTGGAGAAGATCATGATCCGGGCGTTCAACGAGGTGTGGGAGGCGACGGCGTCCCACGACACCACGATGCGCATGGGCGCTTACATGGTCGCCATCGGGCGCATCACCAAGGCCAAGAAGATCCGCGGCGTGTTCCCGTAGGGTTCATGCCGGTCCGTCCCCTACCGACCGAGAAGAAGAGCAGCAGATACGAAGGAGGTACTAGAATGGCCTATCAAGGAGTTCTCGAGGATATCCGCAAGAGCGTCGCCCTGCAGGTCCCCGACCGCACGCCCGTCTTCGCGTGCAGCGAGGAATTCGACGTCCGCATGGCGGGAGCGATGTACGATGTCTACAACCGCGACGCGAAGGTGATGGCCCGGTGCCAGAGCGAAGCCATCAAGCGCTTCGGCTACGACTGGGCCTGGCTCCAGGTTGACGACTGCATCGAATTCGAGGTGTTGGGCGTGGGCTCCAAGGGCTCCGGCAACATCCTCCCCGCGACCTGCGACTACCTGCCTGCGACGCGAGCGACCCTGGACCGGCTGAAGATGCCGGACCCGAAGCGCGACGGCCGCATGCCGGTGCTGCTCGAGGCCATCAAGCGCCTCAAGGACGAGTTCGGCGACACCATCTGCGTGACGGGGCGCACCGCGGCGCCCTTCTCCTCCGCGTCCCTGATGTACGGCATCAGCGAGACCATGGTCCTGATGTACGACGACCCGGAACTGCTCATGGACACCATCCGGTTCTGCACGGAGATGCAGATCGCGTTCGGGCTCGCGCAGATCGAGGCGGGCGCGGACGCCCTCTGGTTCGGCGACTGCAACGCTTCGGGCCACCTGATCTCCGTCGACCAGTACAACGAATTCGCCGTCGAGGGCGCTCGCCAGTGTGCGACGGCCTACCGCGACGCGGGCGGCTGGAGCTGGTACCACGCCAGCGAGCACAGCCCGGAGCACTTGAAGGCGCAGGCCGCGAC
This sequence comes from uncultured Oscillospiraceae bacterium, assembly GCA_964579735.1. Classification (GTDB taxonomy): domain Bacteria; phylum Bacillota; class Clostridia; order Saccharofermentanales; family UBA5734; genus CAILLO01. Next base: position 3,716 of record CAZOHH010000093.1, read on the forward strand.
AGGCGTCAGTGCGGTCAGCATCGGCCCCGGCCTCGACATCGCGCTGGCCAAGGCCGCCATCGGTGACCGGTGCTGCATCCTCGGCAACGTCGACCCGATCCTGAGCCTGCTGCAGGGAACCGAAAAGGAAGTCGTCGAAGCGACGAACCGCATCTTCGCTGCCGGCAGCAAGGGCGGCGGATACCTCTTCAACACCGGCGAGATGGTCCCGCGCGACATCCCCGAAGCCAACATGGTCGCCATGGTCCGCACGGCCCGCGCCGCGGATGCCGCCCGCGCCGCCGCCGCGAAGTCCGGCCGCTGAGAAGCGGAATGTCCGCGAAGGTCCTCGACGTCACGGGTCCGATCCGCGAGGGGATGTGGAACTACGAACCGCCCTTCCCGCGATTCCGGATGGCACCGCTCCCGCCCGTCCCATGGGCGGGGGTGCGCGTGCTGTGCGAGACCTTCGACGGCCTTCACTCCCAGACCGGCACCTACCTCGAGACCCCCGCCCATTTTCTCGGCGCGGACCAGGCACCGATGGTCGACGACCTCCCCATCGAGCTCCTCGTCGGCATCCCCGCCGTGGTGCTGCACCTCGAGCGCGTCGCGGGACCCTATGCGACGGGGCGCGGACGAGCCCCCATCACCGCCGAGGACCTCGAAAGAGCCGCTGGCGGCCAACCGATTCCCCCCCACTGCGCGCTGCTCGTCTCCACGGGCTGGGGGCGCTATTGGATGGATTCTGCGTATCTCTCCGACTCGCCCTATTTCCGGGCTTCGGCCATCGCCTGGCTGCTCGAGCGGAAACCTTTCCTCCTCGGCTCGGACTTCGCCCGCTGGGAGAACCTGGAGCACCGCGAAGGTTTCTTCCCCGATTTCTACGCGAGCGGCTGCCTGATGCTCGCCCCCCTCGTCGACCTCGAGAAGTGGGATTCGGACCGGGCGCGCCTCACCGCGCTGCCGCTGCGGATCCCCGGAACGAGCTGCGTGCCCTGCCGCGCGGTCCTGGTCGAGGAGGAAGCCCCATGATCGACCGGGACTTCATCCGCTACAGCCTCGAGCTCATGGATATCCGCTCCGGTGACGTCCTGCTCGTGCACAGCGCCCTGAGCGCGATCGGACGGGTCGAGGGCGGCGCAGACACGGTCGTCGACGCGCTGCTCGACGCCATAGGACCCGAGGGCACGCTCGTCATGTCGACCCTGACCGGCTGGGCTGCGCCCTTCGACCCCGACCGCACCCCGTCCGCCGTCGGACTGGTGTCGGAGCGCTTCCGCCTGCGCCCCGGCGTCCTGCGCAGCCGCCACCCCGTCCATTCCGTCGCCGCCTTCGGCCGTCACGCCGCGGAAGTCGTCCGCGGGCACGAGGACTGCGCCACCGGCTGCGGCCCCGGCACCCCCTACGACACGCTGGTCCGCCTCGGCGGCAAGGTGCTGCTCCTCGGCGTCGACCTCGACCGCAACACCACGATGCATACGCTCGAGGAGTTCGCCGACGCCTTCTACCTCCTCCGCCTCGACATCCCCGCGCCGGTATGGCAGGGCGCCGCCGATGGCGCCCGATTCACGCTGCGGAAGTTCCCGCCCGGACACCGCGACTTCCTCTCCCTCACGCCGCGTCTGCGCGCCGCCGGCGCCCTGATCGAAGGCCGCATCGGGAGCGCCGTCGTCAAGGTCCTCGACCTGCCGAAGTTCGTCGAAGTCGGACTCGCGGCGCTGGCCGAAAACCCGGAGACCTTCCTCTGCCGCAACCCACACTGCCCCTTCTGCCGCTGGGCCCGGCTCGTCCGCACCGGCGGACCGGTGGACCTCGACGGATTCCGCGGACGGGGATGCCTCGACCCGACCTGCGAAATCTGCCGCGTGGAGGAGAATGCCGTCGATGGTCGAGTATAGCTTCGCCAGCCGCCAGCCGCTGCTCCCGGACCTCGAGCCGGTCCTTGCCGCCGCCTCGGCTCTCGGGATCGGCCTCGTCGAGATCTCCGAGGACCTCTCCGCCGTGGACGCGCAGACCCTCGAATCCTGCCGCCGGCAGCTCATTGAAAGCCGGAAGCGGATCGGCCTCCTCGACTCGCCCGTGCCCGTCGACGACCGCGCCGCATACCGTCTCGTTCTCCGAAACGCCGCGCTGCTCGGAGTCGACCGCGTCAAGGTCCCCACGAAGGACATCTCGACACCTGAACCCCTTCGCGAGATATGCCGCATGGGCCGCGCCTACGGCATCCGCATCCTTCTTGAAAACGAGGGCGAAGGTCCACTTTCCACCGAACCCGGTCTCTCCGAGTTGCTGCGTTCCCTTGGCCCCGAGTCCGCCGGCTGGATCCTCGACCCTCTTGGGTTCGTCCGCCAGCGCCTCCACCCTTTCTTCCAGGTCTTCTACCATTCGAAGCTCAAGAACGATGTCGCCATGCTGCGCATCCGCGACGGTTGCTTCGAGGACGGCGTCCCGACCCTTCCTGGCGAAGGTGACGGGGAGATCAAGGAACTCGTTTCGATTCTCCTCGCGCGCAGTTTCCGAGGTCCTTTCTCCTTCGGCTCCATAGAGCCAGGCCTGGATCCAGACGATTGCCGCGCCTCTCTCCGCGCCTTCCAGGACATGCTCCTGTTCCTATGAGACGGTAGACCCCATCGAACGACCGCCCCTTTGACGGGCGGAAGAAGGAGGCACTGATGATTGCATTCGAACTGACCGGATTCGCCGACGAAGCGGCGGTCGACCTCGCCGGGCAGGTCCGCGCCCTCGTGCGCAACGGGATGTCCTATGTGGACGTACGACAGGTCGACGGCATCAATGTCGCCGATTTCACCCCCGACAAGGCCGCGGAAGTGCGCCGCATCTTCGGCGACGCCGGCATCCGGGTCTCCTGCGTCGGCTCGCCGATCGGAAAGATAAATCTGCGGGACCCGTTCCCGGCCCACCTCGAAAAGCTCCGCCGGACGTGCTCCACCGCTCACGTCCTCGGGACCCGTCTCATCCGCATCTTCAGCTTCTACCTTCCGGAAGGCGCGTCGCGCCCGGACTGCCGCGAGGAGGTCATCGAGCGCCTGGGGCACCTGCTGGACGTCGCCGCCGTCGAAGGCTGCACGCTGCTGCATGAGAACGAGCGCGACATCTACGGCGAGACCTGGGAGCAGTGCCTCGATCTCCTCGAAGCTTTCAGCGGTAGACTGCGGGCCATCCACGACTGCGCCAACTACGTGCTCGTCGGAAGCGACCCCCTGGCCGGGATGAAGGCCCAGCTGAGCTTCGTCGACTACCTGCACGTCAAGGACGCCCGCACCGCGGAGGGCACCATCGTCCCCGCCGGCCACGGTGACGGACGCTACCCTGAAGTCCTCTCCCTCTACGCGACGCGTCCGGGTCCGCATTTCCTCTCCGTCGAACCCCACCTGACGCTCTTCTCCGGACGCGACTCGCTCGAGAAGAAGACGGCCGGAACGCCGACCGCCGCCGACGGGTTCACCTACCCCGACGCGGGAACCGCCTTCTCTGCCGCCGTACAGGCCCTGCGGACGCTTCTGCCCGCCGTCGCCGCGTACCCGAATTCCCTCCGGGAGGAGTAGCGCCATGTCCAGGTACCTCGCCGAAATGACCGTCAACGAAGTCCGCGACACCTTGAAGACGCTTCGCACCGTCATCATCCCCGTAGGCGTCGTCGAACAGCATGGGTACCACCTGCCCCTGTGCGTCGACATCCACAACTGCCAGGAAGTCGCGCTGCGCGCCGGCGATCGGCTGAACGCCATCGTCGCCCCGACCGTGTCCTACTGCTACTCCGGCGGCGAGCTGCCCGGCACGATCAACATCAGCCCCTCCGTGTTCTCGCTTTACCTCGGCGACATCTGCTCCGAACTCGTCCGCATGGGGTTCGAGAAGATCGTCGTCCTGCTCGGGCATGCCGGCACCGACAACCGCGTGGCCTTGAAGAGCACCCTGCAGATGTTCCTCAAGCGCAACGCCGCCCCCAACGTCTCGCTGTCCCTGGTGGAGGTCTGGAACCTTTCGCCGACCTGGCTATCCTATTTCAAGATGGAGCCCGAGCACGACTTCCACGCCGGCGAGGTCGAGACCTCCCTGATGCTCTACTGGCACCCGGAGCAGGTCCGTCCCCGCATCGTCATGGACGACCCC
>CAZOHH010000094.1:0-7748 GCA_964579735.1 uncultured Oscillospiraceae bacterium
AATAAGGACAGGGCCTCCAATCCCGCAGCGAGGCCAAATGGAACGCTGGGTCCGTCCATCAGGGAATCCAGCCAGAGAGAAGCGCGCAAGCCGATCATACGAAACAGAGGATTACCAGGAACCAAGGGAGGAAGAATCATGAAGAGGACCGTGGCACTTCTGCTATGCTTGATTCTCATCACATCGCTGGCCGCATGCGCACAACCCACCACAACCCCGACAACGGCACCGACAGCGGGGCCGACGATACCGCCGATCGACATCTGGGCCAAGTACGACCCTGGCATCACCTTGACCTCGGCGTTCGGCATCGGCTCCGCCAACCTCGCGAAGTTCTTGGAGATCCAGCCGGATGCACTCACGAACAACGTCTGGACCCGGCAATACGAGAGCGAACTCGGCATCAAGATCGAGTACATCTGGTCCGTTCCGAGCGCACAATATAATGATAAACTCAATATCGCCATCTCGTCGAACGACCTCCCCGACATCATCTCGTGCAACTCCGTCCAGTTCAAGCTGCTCGTGGACTCCGGCGTGGCGGCGGATCTCACCAAGGCATACGCGGATTTCGCCTCGCCTGTGACCAGGCAACTGCAGAACGCGGATAGCAATATATCCATTAACCAAGCTACCATCGACGGCAAGCTTTTCGCCCTTCCCAGGTTCGAAGGAAATATCGACCAATCCCAGCTGCTGTGGATTCGTGCGGATTGGCTGAAGACTCTGAACCTAGAAGCCCCGAAAACCATCGATGACCTCGTGAAGGTCGCCGAAGCCTTCGTGAAGAACGACCCGGACGGGAATGGCAAGGACGACACGGTCGGACTTGGCACCAACAAAGGTATCTTTGACGCAGGCTTTTCCGGTCTGTTCGGCTTCTTCCAGGGCTACCATGCCTATCCCAATGGATGGGTGGAGGATTCCTCCGGAAAGCTCGCGTTCGGCGGCATCCAGCCGGAGATGAAGCCCGCTCTCTCCAAACTGGCCGATATGTACAAGGCAGGCCTCATCGACAAGGAATTCATCGTGAAGGACTGGGATAAGCTCGCGGAAGAAGTCGCGGCTGGCAAAGTCGGCATGGTTTTCGGCGAGCACTGGGTTCCCTACTGGCCGCTGCAGGACAGCAAGAACAATGATCCGAAGGCCGATTGGCAGCCATACGCGCTTCCTTCCGTCGATGCGAAGCCCGCCAAGACCATGCTCAACGGGAGCGCAAATACCTTCTACGTCGTCAATTCCTCCGTGAAGACCCCAGAAGCGGCCGTCAAGCTCTTCAACCTCTACAGTAAGTACTACAGCTGGATCTTCAGCCCAGATTTCGATGTCAAATTCGTTGATGGCGGCGCGTCAACAGGCAAGAATGTCGACCAGTTCTGGGAGTGGGCTCCCATCCAGAACTGGCAGCCCGGCGAGAGCCTGATGGCGTGGGACAAAGTCGAAGAGTATTGGAAGACCAGCGATGCGAAACTTCTCGATAATTCTATCATCAAGATGTACGTGGACCAGATCACCGCTTACAAGGCCGGCGACAACTCCCTATGGAGTACAGCGGCATGGATGGGGCCTACCAGCCCATACAGTGTGATCAGTGGCTACGTCACGAACAAACTGACGATCCAGAACGCCTATGTTCTCGCAAACACCCCCTCGATGGCCGATAAGGGCACAGCGCTCGATCAACTCAGGATGGAGACCTTTACCAAGATCATCCTGGGCACGCTTCCGCCGGAGGCCTTCGATGAGTACGTGACGAGCTGGAAGGGCATGGGCGGAGACGACATCACGAACGAGGTGAATGAAACGGCCAAGTAAGGCGTTCCGCGATCGCACGAACGCAACGGACGGCTGCCGGGAAGGGGAACCTTTCCGGCAGCGACCTTGCCAGAGGAGAGATCATGCAGGAATTGAACGCACACAGGCTCGCGAAGAGAACCAGATTCAGGGCGCAGCTACCCATGCAATTGATGCTGTTGCCCGGCGTCGTCGCGATGCTTGTATTCTCCTATTACCCGATGATCGGAATCGTGATCGCCTTCCAGAGATTCTTTCCGAACAAGGGCTTCTTCGGCTCGCAATTCATCGGACTGAAGAATTTCACCTACATCCTGAGCATGCCCAATACCTATCAGGTGCTCTGGAACACCGTGTTCATCGCATTCATGAAGATCGTGGCGGGGATTCTCGTCCCGGTCCTTTTTGCCATTCTGCTCGATCTCGTCAGGAAATCCTTCGTCCGCAGATCGATCCAGACCATCATCTACATGCCGTACTTCCTCTCCTGGATCATCCTGTCGGGCATTCTGATCGATGTCCTGTCCCCCAGCGGCGGCGTCGTGGGTTCCGTCATGAAGATGCTCGGCATGGAGCCGGTCTTCTTCCTGGCCGATGAGAAGCTGTTTCCCTACATCCTCGTGCTGACCGACGTCTGGAAGAACTTCGGATACGGCACGGTGATCTACCTTGCGGCCATCACGAGCATCGACCCTTCGCTCTATGAAGCCTGCAGGATCGATGGTGGCAACCGATTCAGGCAGGCCCTCAACATCACGCTTCCCGGAATCATCCCCATTGTCGCCCTGATGGCCACCCTGAGCATGGGGGACGTGCTGAATGCAGGCTTCGACCAGGTGTTCAACCTGTACAGCCCCGTCGTATACAAGACCGGCGACATCCTGGACACGATGGTCTATCGGGTCGGCCTGCTGAACCACCAGTACGGCGTGGCCGCGGCGATAGGACTGTTCAAGTCCGTCGTCTCCATGCTGTTCATCGGGACCGGATACTGGATTTCCGGCAGGTACCTGGAATACCGGGTGTTCTGACATGGCATCGAAGAGGACCACCGACATGAGTGCGCCGAAATCGAGGACCACGACCCACCGACGGACGATTCACGCAGGTCCATTGCTTTTCGACGTCCTGAACCATGCCTTTCTGATCGGCGCCGCGCTGCTGTGCCTGCTCCCCATCATCAACATACTGGCCGTTTCGTTGAGTTCCGCATCGTCCGCCGCAGCGGGTGAGGTGGGGCTATGGCCCGTGGAGTTCACGCTCAGGTCCTACGAGTATGCGTTTACGAAGAAACTGTTCCTCACCGCATTCGGAGTATCCCTGAAGCGGGTGGGGCTGGGACTTGCCGTCAACCTCCTCTGCACGATCCTGACAGCCTATCCGCTTTCCAAGACCAAACGGGAGCTGACAGGCAGGAATTTCTATGCATGGTTCTTCTTCGTCACGATGATCTTCAGCGGCGGGCTCATCCCCTGGTACATGGTCATCAAGCAGGTCGGGCTGATCGACTCGATCTTCGCCCTGGTCCTGCCGGGCGCCGTGCCGGTCTTCTTCGTCCTCATCCTCATGAACTTCTTCCGGCAGCTCCCCAAGGAGATCAGCGAATCCGCCATCGTGGACGGGGCAGGGCATTGGTCGATCCTCTGGAAGATCTACTTGCCGCTGTCGCTTCCGTCCCTCGCCACGGTCTCGCTGTTCACCATCGTGGGCCACTGGAATTCCTGGTTCGACGGTCTGGTCCTGATGACCGCCCCGGATAAATACCCCCTGCAGACCTATCTGCAGGGCATTCTCGACGTGATGGGCCCTCTCTCGTTCAAAGGACTGACGGCCGAGCAGATCAAGGAACTGGTGAAGGTGTCGGGCAGGACGTTGAAGGCCGCTCAGATCTTCATCGCCGCGGCACCGGTCCTGGCGATCTATCCCTTCCTGCAGAAGTTCTTCATGAAGGGGCTTATCCTCGGCAGCGTGAAGGGTTGATGGCGCCTGCCGTGGAGTACGGATTCAAGTATGTCGACCTGACAGCAGAACTGATTGGGAGGGCGCAGGAAACCGAGCGATACAGACGTGGAGATGCAGGAGAAGTCGAAAGCCAATAGGGCGTTGTATTTAGAGGGGATTCGATGGAACGATGGCGTATCGCACTGGTCCAGCATCCCATGATTCTATCGGTCCATGAAGACCGGGGGGAGCCCGTGATCATCGAGCGGGTTCCATCCTGGGGCGGCGCCGCCGATATGGTCGAGTACTCAGGAAGGGTGCGTCGGAATCTGGACGCCCTGAGAAAACACCCCGACTTGAAACTGAACTATGATTTCTCCGGTGTGGAACTTCAGATTCTGGTCGATTGCGCCCCCGATGTCCAGCCGGTCATGCGGGAGATGGTGGAACGGGGACAGCTGGGGTTCGTCGGAGGGGACTATTCCCAGCCCCACGGCCAACTGTTCGGCGGCGAACTCAATCTGCGGCAATTGGAGCAAGGGTTGCGCGCATTCAAGGAATTGGTCGGATACCGCGTGCGGACGTACTTCCATCAGGAGACCTGCCTCCACGACCAGCTGCCCCAGCTCCTGAAGGCGTTCGGGTTCGAGACGGCCGTCCCTCCGATGATGGCCCATGCGATGACGATCATCGGTTCCAGTCGCCATCCGCATCTGGTCGCAAACGACTATTCCTCCCGACTGACACCGGCCGGCACGGATTCCGTTGCCTCATGGCAAGGGCTGGACGGTACGGAGATCCCTCTGGTCGTCGTCGGAATCACCGATGCCCATCTGAACATCGCTCGTGTCAGAACGGAAAGCCACGCGGGGCTCTATCGATGTTCCAACCTTGCGATCTTCGCGCCGGACATGCAGGAGATCAGCCAGGAACATTATGATCAGATCCGGTTGTATGGGAAGAGCGTGCTGCTGGACGAAGCGCTGCTGGAGGAGGTTTCGACCCACCGGGCGACATGGAAGGTCAGGCTCCACTCCTATTGGTCGTATTCCGAAGGGGAATGGGCAGAAGCCGTGATTCGGCAGATCCGCAAGGCGGAAGCGCTCCTGTTCGCGGAAGAATCGCTGACCGCCGTTTGCGGCATGGAAGGACGACAGGGGTTCAATACGGATCTGCGGACGGTTCTGGCAGCCATGCATCACGATGTGAACTGGATCGGAATCACCGATCTCAAGAAGACGTACCTCGCGCGGCTCGAACAGGTCATGAACCGCTCCAGGGTGCGCATCGCGGAATTGCATGGCGGTTCGGGAAACAGGGAGGCGACCGGCACGCGGATTCAAATCGTGAATCCCTTGCCCTACGACCGGAACGAGGTCATCCGCATCAGCCTGGAAGGTTCGCACCGAGTCGAAATCCGGTCCGACGAAGGGGTCTCCGTCCCTGCGCAATGCGTCCCTGCATGGAATCAGCCGGGCAGGGTGGATGTGTTCTTCCTGGCCCATGTTCTGTCGCTCGATGCCTCGGTTTATCTGATCATTCCGACCGGCGAAGATCTTCCCAAGCCGGAATCGTGCGGACCATGGGCGGAGGTCCGGGCGGGAGCCGCTTCATTCCGCATCGCGCGAAACGGCACGGTTCTCGAAGCCAGGATCCATGGACATTCAATCCTGAAAGGTCCTGGGAATGACCTGCGCTATCCGTCCGAAGACGGCACGATCGTCGGGGGGGCTGGCAGACCGGGAACGATACAATGCTTCCCGGGCGAAATCGGTCATATCCTCCGCGTGGACGCGCCGATCGGCGACATCCCGGTGGAAATCGAGTTCATCGCCTCGCCTTTCAATGCATGCCTCGAAATCTCGACCCGGTTCCATTTCTCGGGCAATGCCATCGGCGTCATGTGGGAGGACTGGACCAAACTGAATTCCTTTTGGTCGATCGACGGCGACCGCATCCGGCATGATATCCCGTTTGGCGCGATCGACGGGGATGACACGCTGCCCCTCTATGCACCCGGCTGGGTGTCGGTGCGCTCCGACAAGTCGGGCCTTTCGGTCCTGAATACAGGCACACCCAAGCATTTCGTGCAGGACGGGGTTCTCGGTTGCGTCCTGGCCTGGGGTGGCCAGGAGTATTCGAATCGTCAGGGTCAGGCAGCCGACGAGTACATCCAGAAGATCTGCCATGATGAACGATACCAATACGACCTGAAGCTCCATGGCGAGCAGACGATCCGCTCCGGTGCGATGGCGCTCGCGGGCGATACGACGGAGACCGATCTCGCAAGGGCGGCCCAATGCCTGAATTCGCCGCTGCTGGTGCTGGATGCTGCCGAATCCCTGCCTGCGGAGCGGCGGCATGTCACCTTGGACATGGGGAAGTCGGACCTGATCGTGACCGCCGTGTTTCTGCAGGACGGTCGGCTCTGCCATCGCTTTTTCGAAGGTGCAGGTAAATCGCATTCCATCGAAAGCCTGAGTGTAGCCGCAGGATGCGGACTGCGGGTCACGGATCTGAAGGGACAGCCGTTGGATCAGGTCCAGCCGTATCAGATCGGCTGCATATACAGGAAAGGATGACATTGAATGGCGATCAAACCGATCAGACCCGAGTGGAAAGGGCGGATGACCCCCAAAGAACGCTTCAATCGCCAGATGCATTTCCAGGAGTTCGACCGCACCGCCAACTATGAGTTCGGATACTGGGAGGAGAACTACAAGACGTGGGCGATGCTCCGCGACAACGACGTCAAGACGGAACACGAGGCCTACCGGTTCTTCGGCTTCGACCGGAGCGATGGCATCGGAGCGAATCTATGGATGTCGCCGGCGTTCGAAGTCAGGGAGATCAGCAGGAACAGCCACTATTCCACGATCATCAATGAAGACGGACTGATGGCCGAGATTCCGCTCGACGGCCACACGACGATGCCCCATTTCTTAAAACCCTCGATCGTGACGCCCGATGATTGGTTCAAGGTCAAGAAGGAGCGATTCCAGATCGACGATTCGCGCCGGCACGACATCGATGCGCTGAAACGCGCACACCCTGAAGGAGGCGACCTTCCATTCGGCGTCGAAACCGGCTCGATGATCGGGAAGATCCGCGATATGCTGACCGTCGAAGGGTTGGCTTATGCATGCAGCGATTATCCTGACATGGTCGAGGATATGGTCGAGACGGCATGCCGTCTGGTCGAGCATAGTCTGGACCAGTTGCTGCCTCATTTCCAGTTCGATAGTGCCGGCGGCTGGGAAGACATCTGCTGCAACAAGGGCCCGCTCGTGACGCTGAAATTCTTCCGGGAAGTCGTCGTGCCACGCTACAAGAGGATCCACAACAAGCTGATGGATCATGGCGTCGACATCTGGATGGTCGACTGCGACGGCGACGTCCGGCCCTTGCTGCCCGATTTCCTGGAGAGCGGAATCAATTGCCTGTATCCCTTTGAAGTCAACGGCTGTACCCATCCAGGCGAGCTCCTCACGCAATACGACAAGAAACTGCGGATCTTTGGCGGGTTCGATAAGATGAAGCTGATCGCCGGCCGCGCAGCAACCAAGGAATACATGGAGAGCCTGGTTCCCTTCGTCGCCCGAGGGGGGTTCATCCCGGCCTACGATCATCATGTCTCTCCGGATGTGGATGAACAGGACTACCTGTACTATCTCGATCTCAAGGAAGAGTTGTTCGGTATGAAAGACTGAGGATTCCAACGAAAAGGAGGAGCGCGAGATGAGATGACCGATATTTTTCGTATTCCTGATGCTGGCTCACTAACTCACAATATCGGGCCACGGCTGCATCTCCACGGTGGGCCAGATGACCTACGAAACGCCGGAGAGCGTGAAGAAGGATGTCCGGGACACGCTGGAGATCATGATGACCACCCACAGCTATATGCTAAGCCCCACCCATCAGTTGCAGGACAACAGCCCCACGGAGAATGTCCTGACCCTGTATGAAGCGGCGATGGAATCCGGCTTCTATTGATAGCCGGGGAAGGACGA
>CAZOHH010000095.1:0-7730 GCA_964579735.1 uncultured Oscillospiraceae bacterium
CCAAGATTCCATCCCCGTCGAAGGACACCTGGACCTGCAGCCCGCCATTCCGGGGCATGCGGAATCGATAGGTCAGCGACTCCCCCTCACGGCGCTCGACGACCAGGTCTTCTTCGGGAGGTTGAGGTTCCCCACCGAATCGGCGATAGTCGGGAATCGCGCCGCCCCGACCGTCCTTGAAGAGAATCGAAACCGGCTCGGACATTCGAAGAAGCGCACCGGATATCCGATCCACGGTTCCCGTCTCATGGTCGTCGAAGGCTTCACAGGGAATCGAAACGGGAACTTCGCGTTTCAAAGAGCGGAGGACATCGTCGTTTCGCCACGGATTCGAGATGGCGTCGAGCAGGCCGTCGAACGCATGCCGGGCGGCCTCTCGGGAGGGTTTCTCCGCACCGTCCAGCCAGGCGAGCACCGCATCCCATCCGTCGGGCTTCGCGAAGGTGACAGGCGAATTCAGACGCTCCATCTTCTTGTAGGTCCAGAACGACCAGTGGATCCCCAACCGCTCATAAAGCGGAAACGTCGTCGTGTACCAGGCAAGATTGTTTTCGCCGCCCTCCCCCATGAGCAGCGGTACGCCGAGACGTCCTGCAGCTGCAAGGAAAGGTGCGAGGCTTTCCACGTCGGGCGCGCTCCAGTATTTATGGAATTGCAGGACGAGTTTGTCGATCTCCCCGGGCACGAGCGGGTCGAAGATCGAGAAATCCGTCGCCCAATGGACTCCTTCCAGGATGATGGCATGTCGTGCATCGACCTCCCGGATGATCCGGACAAGGCGCAGGTAGAGGGGCAGTACCCGGTCGTTGTATTGCGAGAAGAAATCCGGAAGCGGCTCGTTCAGCAAGTCGTAACCCGCCACCGCCGGTTCGTCGGCATACCGTTCCGCCAAGGCTCGCCAGATCGCGCAGGTCTCGTCTTCCCACCTGGCCTCGATGAACAATCGGGGCTGGTCGTCCTCGCTGTCGTCGATGTTCTGTCCCGTCTGTCCTCCGGGCGCCGCGTGCAGGTCGAGGATCGCATAGACGTTGTGCTTGCGGCACCAGCCCAGGAAGCGGTCGATGCGGACTACCATGTGCGGGTCGAGGTCGAATCGTCCGTCGCGCAGGGTCCCTAGATGCCGTGCGTTCAAAGGGAGGCGAAGGCAATTGAAGCCTTCCTCGGCGGTCCACCGGACGTCCTCTTCCGTGATGAACGTATCAAGGTATTCATCCCAGAAGTCCTTCGCGTATTCCACGCCGCAGAGGTCGACGAGCATCTTCTCGATCCGCCGGGGGCGGTCGCATTTCGTGAAGAGGAGCCACATGTAGCCTTCCGGGAGAAACCATCCGCCGAGCCCGAATCCTCGGAGAAGAATCGGATCCGGGCCGGCGCGAAGCGCTCCACCTTCGACTTCGATGAAATGCATGGCTATCCTTTCAGCGCTCCTTCGGAGATTCCTCGCAGGATCTGTTTCTGGAAGACTCCGTAGAACAGCACGACGGGAACGGCGGCCAGAATCAGGGCGCACAGGATGGCGGACCAGTCGTTGCTGTACTGACCGAAAAGCGTGTTGGTCGAAAGCAGCAGCGTGTATTTGCGGTTGTCGCCGAGGACGATCAGAGGCAGGAGGAAATCATTCCAGATCCACAGGACGTTCGTGATCACGATCGTCGCCGTGATGGGCTTCAACATGGGCAGAACGATCCGGAAGAGCAACTGGACGGAGTGGCAGCCGTCGATGGTCGCCGCCTCCTCGAGCTCGTACGGGATGCCCTTGACGAAACCGTGGTAAAGGAAGATGGCCATGCTGGTTCCGGTACCGGCGTATACGGCGGCCAGGCCGGCAAGCGAGCTCTTGATGCCGAGGAACAGGACGACGCGGAACAGAGGAATCATGATCGAGCTGAACGGAATCAGCATCGAAAACACGAAGAGGCCGAAAAGGAATCTGGAAAAGCGTGTCTTCGTGCGGCACATCCGCCAACCGGCGGCCGACGAGATCAGAACGATCGCGCCGACGGCGCATGCTGCGAGGAACGCCGTATTGAGGAGGCTGCGCAGATAGTGCATCTTGTTCAGCGTCCGAAGGTAATTGTCGAAGCGCAGCGTCGTCGGGAAGGACACCACGTTCGTCAGCAATTCCCCGTTCGATTTGAATGAGTTCAGGAAAGCCATGACCAACGGGTACAGCCAAAACAACGCCAGCAGCGTCAAGATCGCTGTCAGTGCGACGTCCAGGACGCTCGTCTTCCGCTTCACAGTTCCTGCTCCCTTCGCTTCATGATGGCCAGTTGCAGGAGTGTGATCGCGCAGACGATCAGGAACAGCACGGTCGATTTCGCCGTTGCATACCCGTAGCGCACGTTGCCGCGAAACGCTTCCATGAAGATGTTCATGGAGACGGTCTGCGTCGCCCGGCCCGGGCCTCCACCCGTCAACGCGAAGGCGACATCGAACATCTGGAAGGTGGTGTTGAGAGTCCAGAAAGTGCAGATGGTCAGGGCGCTGCGCAGAAACGGAAAGACGACGTGGAGGAAGCTCTGCCAGGCGTTCGCGCCGTCGAGCGAAGCGGCTTCCTTCAGCTGTGCGGGTACGCCTTGAAGCGCCGCCATGTAGATGATCATCAGATACCCGACCGATCCCCAGGTGGAGACGATCAGGATGGCGAAGAACGCATAGGCAGGATCCCCGATCCATGAGACATCGAGGAAGGCAAGCCCCCAGTTGTCGGCCATATAGTAGAGCACCTTCGTGAAGATGAACATCCACATATAGCCGCCGATGATCATGCTGATCATGTTCGGCATGTAGAAGATCGTGCGGAAGAGGCCCTTGGAGCGCCTTCTCGATTCGATGGCCAATGCGAGGAGAAGGGCCGTCAGGTTGGCGATGAGCAGCATCGCGGCGACATATTTCAACGTGAAGCCCATCGATCTCCAGAAGTACAGGTCCGACAGGACTTCGGCGAAGTTCTCGAGTCCGACGAAGGAATAGGTGCGGTTCAGTCCGTTCCAGTCCGTCAAGGCGTAGTAGATTCCTGAAATCGCTGGAATGAGCTTGAATATCGAAAACAGGATCAGGGCCGGAAGCGCGAAGAGAAGAAGCGTTGCATTCCCATTGGATCGCCGGTTCATGTCCTCGCCTCCTTCCCGTCATGATCGAAACCAGGGGCCGGCCGAAGCCGGCCCCTGACGCGATGGGCTACTTCTGCTTGTTGGCTTCCTTGTACGTGGCGTCCATTGTCGCGATGAATTCGGCTTGCGTGACGGTTCCTACATAATACTCCTGCAGGAGTTTGCCCTGCATGTCCGTCACGGACGAAGGCAGGACCAGATCCTGATAGGCACGACCGGCTGCCACGAACTCCGATGCGTCCGCAACCCAGGAGGAAGGCTGGAAGGTATGGCAGGTGGCCAATGGATTGAACGTGCAGGCCTGGAAGAGAGCGTTCGAATCCTTGTCGTCCAGCACGTAGTTCGCGAACAGAAGGGAGAGGTCCATCTCCTTGGTCTCAGGGTAGACGGCCAGTGTCGTGGATGTCGAGAGATTCACCATCGTAGCGTCCTTGTTGCTGTTGATCGGCAGGGCGAACACGCCGAGCTTGAAGTCGGGTTTGGTCTCCATGATGGTCCCTGCGGCCCAGGTGCCCTGCAGGAACATGGCGGCCTTGCCGTTCGCGAAGTCGGCGGCACCGGCCTGCGACCCTTCTTCCATCGCGCGGTCCGTCCCGTTCTTCATGATCAGGTCGATCGGCCCGAAGATGTCCTTGACTTCGCTATACGAGCCAGCGTCCTTGTTCATACGGTCGATCCAGTCGGGAATCTCGCCGGAGACCTTGCCACCCAGGGCGAGAGCGGTCATTAGCTGCGGAACCCACTGTTCCTGATAGGCGAGGAGGAAGGGTACGTAGCTCTTCGACTTCAGCACGTCGACGATGTTCTGGAGGTCGGCGAGCGTCTCGGGAGCCTTCAGATTGCATTCGTCGAAGATCGTCTTGTTGTAGAGGACGCCCCAGGCCTGGCTCTCGATCGGAACGGCGAGCAGCTTGCCGTCGCGGGTCACGGTCGCCTTGACGTTCTCGAAGATCTTGGCTGCCAGAGGCTGGCTCGACAGGTCGGTCAGGTTGCCCGCCTTGCTGTAGGTCGAGAGATTGTTCGCGTGAAGCGTATACAGATCGGGCGCATCTCCGCTGGAGAGCCTCGTCTGCAGGACGCTGTCGTACTGGTCTGAACTCGGCATCTCGAGGTTGATCTTGACCTTGACGTTCTCCTCGGTCAGCATCTTCGCCTCGAATTGCTTGCAGTAGGTCTCCCACTGGTCCATGTACTGCGGGAAGCTCATCATGACGTTGAGTTCGGTCTCTCGCGGCGGCGCGTTCGTCGGCATCGTGGTGGGTGCCACGGTCGGCGTGGCGACAGCACATGCTGTAGCGGCCAGAACCAGGCATAGGATGGACAGGACGACCATTGCCTTCTTCATGGGTTCCTCCTTTTGCTATGGAACGTCTGCGTTCCAATGGGCTTCCGTGGCAATCCGCCACCTCTGCCCCCATCGTAGAGGACGACCAGAGCTACGGCATTCTTCTCAGCGGGGGTCCTTCATTGCTCTTTTGTGACCTGGCGCTGCATATCTCCCGGCGTGATGCCGAAATGCTGCTTGAAGGCCTTGTAGAAATGGGCGATTTCCTGGTAGCCGCTCCGTGCGCTGACCTCCTTGATCGGCATGCCTTGCCCGATCCGGTCTCTCGCCTTCTCCATCCGCAGTCGGCACGAAAAATCGGAGAAGCTTTCCTTGAATTCCTGCTTGAACAGTCGTCCGAGGTGCTCCCGACTCACGAAAAAGCGCTCCGCCGTCTCTTCGAGCGTCACCGAGCCATCGGTCTCCGTCCGGACCCGAATGAAAGCCTCGACCTGGCGGATGTCCAGACGCTTCCGTTCGTGCTGTCTTCGGACGACTTCCATTGCCGTCTTCCGATACAGTCCCTCCATGTGGTCCAGAAGATCCTGTACCTGTACCCCGCTGCTGAAGACGAATGTCGCCTCCTGGGATTCGAACAGGTCGTCGACCGTATATCCGCTTTCACCGATGAACCGGTGCTGGCCTTCGAGCAGTCCATAGAAGAGTCCGATCATCACCCCGCGCGTCAGTTCCTCCTTCGGAATTCCTGCGAAGAATTCTGAAAGACTCCGGAATGCCCGTTGAATGCCTTGCGTGTCCTCCGACCGGAGCGATTCGAAGACGCCGGACCGCAAGGAGAGATACCGAGGCGTCCAGGGAGCGTCCAGAAGCACGTCCACCCCTTCGCCCGATATCACACGGCTCTCAGCAGCGAGTTGGTCGACGGCCAGACGCAGCTGCGCATTCAGTTCGTCGGGCCGGACAGGTTTCAGCAGGTAATCGATGACGCCGAGTTTTAGAGCACCGCGGATGAACGCGAAATCGTCGTGCCCGCTGATGACGATGACCTTGGCGGTATTTCCTTCTTCCCGTAGGCGCGTGATGAGTTCGATGCCGTTCAATTGCGGCATGCTGATGTCGGTGATGATGATGTCCGGCGTCAGGCGAGCGATCAGCTCGCGGCCGTAGGCGCCGTCGGAGGCTTCCCCGATCACTTCGATGCCGAGTTCCTTCCATTTTCCGAGGTGTTTCACGACCTCCCGGGTCCAGGGTTCGTCGTCGATGATCACCGCTCTATGCATCGGCATCCTCCTTGACGCACTTCGTCCGGATGGAGACGGTCGTTCCGTTCCCCAATTCGCTTGTTACGACAACACCATATCCCTCTTCGCCGTTCCTCAGCCGGATTCTCGCATTGACGTTGTTCAGCCCGATATGGGAGCCGGAGCCGATCGCCTTTTCGGTGCCGCGCACCAACTCATCGTGGATCCTGTCCTGCTCCTCCCGGGGAATGCCGACGCCGTTGTCCTCGACGGAGATCAACAGGTCTCCCTCTTCCACTTTCGCGGTGATTCTGATGCCCCATTCCCCCGGTTTCTCCATGAATCCGTGTTCAATGCTGTTTTCCAGGAGGGGCTGCAGGATGAGCTTCGGAATCCGGCACTCCAGTAGATCGGCTGGGATATCGATTTGAAGGCGGATGCGGTTCGCGAACCTTTCGTCCTGGATCTGCAGATAGCTCTGGATATTCGAAATCTCCTCCCTCAACGGCACCATTTCCTTCGAGAAGTTCAGGGAGTACCGGAGAATGTCCCCGAGTGCGAGCGTCACGCCGTATATTTCCGGCGCATCCTTTCGGAGGGCCATCCCTCCGATGACCTGCAGCGTGTTGTACATGAAGTGGGGGTTGATCTGCGCCTGCAGCGCGCGGATCTGAGCCGTCCGCTTCTCGATCGTGTTCTGGTATTCCTGTGAGACGAGTTCTCGGTTGCGGGTCATCATCTCGTCGAAACTATCCTGGAGCATCCCGATTTCGTCGAACCGTCCGGATACGCCCTCCGCGCTGTACTCCTCGAATTTCGATTTGCTCATCTTCTCCGTCAGCTGACGAATCGGCCTCGCGATGATCGACGAAAAGAGTGCGGATACGGCGACCAACCCCAGAATCGAGAGCAGCGCGATCAGGAGGCCGACGAAAAGGGTCTGGGTCATGGCGGACAGGATCACGTCATCCGGTTCTGCCAGAACGATCTTCAGTTTTCCGGATCCTGACGTGCGATAGAACCAGTACCGCGCATCCGAGAGCGTGAATCGGCTGATTGTACCGGAGAGTCTGGATCCCATGACGCGGCACTCGGATTCCGTCGGCGGGTCGACCGCTCCCATGTCCGCGAGAATCCGTTCGCCGGCGTCGTTGAAGACGATGATCGTCTCCTTGGCACTCGCTTTCAGATCCGCGAGGATTCCCTCGAGCTCATAGGGGCGCAGGTGGATGACGATCAGCGCCAGGGCCGAGTTGTCTTCGAACCGGTTGATCTGATGGCAGACCAGGATTTCCTTCCCCTCGCGGAAGAACACGACGTTGGTCTGAAGGGCATCCTCCCGCTGCTCCCAATGGGAAAGGCGGCCCTCCGTCGTGCCGAACGATGCGCCGGACCGGGCGGCGGTGAGCACCTGTCCCGTAACGAGATTGTAGAGATCGATGGAATTGATGTTCGGATCGATGCTGATGAGATGGTTGAAGGAGGCGATGTACCGCAGCCGGGCGGAGTAGTCGAGGCTTTCCGTCGAGCACCAGGTCTGGAGGTCGTTCCGGAAGGCCACGTCGGCCTCGAACCCGTAGAACCGGTCCGTCAGCTCCTTGATGCTGAGGTCCAGACGGTCCTTGAGCCAGCCGATGCTCATGTCGCGGGTCTCGATGACCTGCGCCTGCATCCGGTCGTAGATGGTCATCATCGAAAAGACCGTCACGAGGCAAATGGCGAACGTCGTGAGAACGGCAGTGACAAGGAAGATCTTCCAGCGGATGGACATCTTCGAATGACGTTCGGTCATCGTGCGTCTCCTCGCGAACGACCAGTTCCGTCGCGGGTCCCCGCTTGGAGCCGGCGTTCATGGGAGCATTGTAGATTCGGCTCTTCGCCCTTGTCAAACACTTCGCACCCGACGGTCACGCCAGCAGGTCGTACCCGACGATCACGCCCGTGAAGGGGTTGAAGTAGATGCCGATCGGTCCGAGGAGTCCGTCGAGATCGGTGTGGAGCATGACGTGCACGGCCCGGCCGCGAGCAGCTGCTCGCGCACCGTGCCGGATTCCAGGTCCTCCGTCGTGGTCAACGTCCAGGCACGGC
>CAZOHH010000096.1:0-7727 GCA_964579735.1 uncultured Oscillospiraceae bacterium
TTTCAGCTATATTCCGCGCTCCTGGGGGATGAAGCCGGAGAGGATCACCTTCAGCTGCTCCGTCTCGTGGCCGTTGAGCGCGACGCCGCGGCTCATCTTGTCGTGGTCCGGGGCCCAGTCGCGGATGTCGAGGCGTGGCGGCTTGGTGTTCCAGCTCACGATGTTGACTTCGCGGGTCCAGCCGCGGGGGCTGGTGCTGAGTACGCCGACGTGTCCGACGATTTCGAACGAGAAGTCGTCTGGCTGGCTCGTGTGCGGTTCCGGCGAATCGCGGCGGTCCGCGGCCGTTCGGGACTTGCCCTCCTGGGGCTGCGCCTGTGCCTGCACGGGGTTCGGTGTGGTGTTCTGGGACTGGTTCATGTTTGGTCCTCCTTCTCTCTATTCCATCGTCTCGTTGACGAGGATCGCCTTGATCCGGCCTTGCGTCTCCGCTTCAGCCAACCTTGCCGCCTGCGCCGCATCCACGTCCAGGCAGAGGATGACAGGCACTCCGGCCTCCCTTCCGATTCCGACCAGATTTCCTTTTCCATCCATCACTCCGGCTACACGGACCTCCTGGAGTACCTCGTGCACCAGGGCATCGTCCGATGCCTTCGAGAAGAGATGGAGGTCGACGCGATTGCCTTCGGTCAACCACCAGCCGGCCGCGTCCTCTGCCTTGAGGGCGAGCGCGTAGATCCTCCGTCCGGCCGCCACACCCGGGTGGAGCGTTCCCGTCGCGACGCCGGAGAATCGCTCCTTGAGTAGGCTCTCGCCTTCGAAGAGGGAGACGGTCGCCCGGAGCCCGAGCACCTCCTCGACCGAAAGCAACGAGCCGTCGGGGAAGCTGCCCACGGGCATTCTCACCAGCGTCACCCCCACGGCGGTCAAGATGCTTCCCGCAGGAAGGTCCGCCGCAAGGACGGGCACAAGTACACCTTCTGAGGCCTCCGTGGGTCGAACCGCCAGATAGGAGACGGAGAGAATGGCGGCTGCGGCGAGCCCGGCGATGAGGATCTGTTTCTTTCGGGTCATCGGAAACTCCTTTCATGTTCAGGGTTCGACAGGCAGGTCCACCCGGCAGGAGACCGCGGCTTCATCCGGCACGGCCTCGCCGGCGAATCCTGAATCCAGCATTCCCGGTCGTCCGGGGCGGTAGCGCATCGTGCAGCGGACCGTGCCTTCGGACTCCAATATGGCTTCGACGGCGATCACACATCCCTGCAGCGGTCCATTCGCCGTGTTGGCCATTATCTCGGCGATGAGCCACTCGCGGAAAGCCTCCATCTCCACCTCCCCGATTCCGTCGGTCAGCCGCGCCAGCGAAAGAGCCGGAAAGGCACAGGTCGCGGAAGCCTCCAGCGATGTGCGGGCCTCCTCGACGAGAACCGCCGCATAGAGCATCTTCACGCACAATGTGAACAAGGGAACCGCGAGACCGACCATCAGGACGGCCAGGACCAGGACACCGGCTACCGAACCTCGCCGTCGTATGTGGAAATCCTTCGACAGACCGTTTCCTTCCGGAACCAAAGCGTCGCCACCTCCTCCGTGTTCCTGTCCCAACCCGAGAAGATCCGCAGCGGCATCGTCGCGTGCACTTCGAGGATGAGGGGGGCCCCGAAGGGCGCCCCCTCTGTCGCATCCACCGAGACGCTTCCGAACCCGGCAGCCTCGAGCGAGGCCGCCAGATCCGATTTCTCCGCCTCGGGCAGGCCTCCGAGGGCATCCATGCGGAACAGGGCCCCCCGGCACAGCAAGTCGAATTCCGCCCGTCGCAGGAAGGGGACGAGCATGCCCACCATCCCGAGGGTCAGAGCGACCAGCAGCACCGCGGAAACGACCGCGACCAGCGTCCTGTCCAGCATGGTCCACCCTCCTCGCCTACACCGTGAACATGGTGTCGGCCATGTCGCCCCACCAGGTGCCCAGACGGTCGAGGACGTCGCCGGCGAAGGTCTGGAGACCGGGAATCACCACCAACGCGGCGATGATGACGCCAGCGGCGATGCCGATGACCTCGTTGATGCCGAAGCCCTTGCGGGTCTTCAGGCGGCGGGCGGAGGCCGACAGTCTTTCCTTGGCGGATTCGAGGGCGATGGCGGTGAAGAGGACGGGGTGGGATTCTTTCGTGTTCATCAGAACACCTCCTTATATCGCGCCGGCCATGCGAGGGCCGGGTCGCTACGAGAACAGGCTGCCCAACGCCGCATAGGCGTCGTATAGCACCGGCAGCAGGAAGAGCATCACCAGGGGAGACGCCGAAAGCAGAGCGGCGGCGACGAGACGCGTGCGTACCCCCTCCGTCTCCTTCTGCACGCCGTTGAAGTACTTGGAGAACATGATCTCCTCCATGCGCCAGAGCATCCTCCCGCCACCGCCCGTATCGATGCACTGGCGGATTCCGACACACAGCATCTCGCAGTCGTACCCGCGAAAGGAGCGGCGCAGTTCGTCGAGCGAGCGCTCGAGGTCGAGGGTCAGCTCGTATGCGGCGACGAATCGGACGAAGACCTCCCGGACTTCGCGGTCGTCCATCACCTCGTGGAGTCCCCGGACGGCGTCGGTCGCACGGATTCCCGACCCGATCTGGGCGTCGAGGAAGCGATAGGCCTTGTACGCGTTGCGGGTCAGCGCCCTAGATCGGGCGGAAGCTCGCGAAGCGACCATGGCGCGCGTCCCGCCGACCACGAGCAGGGCAAGACCGAGACTCGCGCCGATTCCGCGCCCTGCCAGGACTCCGATGACCATCAGCACCCCCGGCACCATCGTCATGCCCGCGAGATAGGCCTTCCAGGCCCATTCCGCCCGATAGCCCGCCTCCTCGACCACGCGCGCCGCCTTCGTCCGGATGGGGACCAGCCAGACTGGAATCGTCTTCGACGTGCGACGCACTGCCTTCGTTTCGCGAGGCGGCATGGCGGAACGCAGGGCGCGGTCGGTCCTGCAGAGGACCATGGGGGCCGCGAGATAGGCGAAGGAGCCTCCGAGCGCGGCGGCGAGGAGCGAGTAGAACAGCGCTGCGATCATCCCCTCACCCCGGACGCCGTAACCAGGAGGTAGGCGCCGAGGATGTAGAGCCCGATGCCGACGTAGAGGGCGATCACTCCGAGATCCGTTCCGAGGAACAGGGTGTGCGCGGAGTTTCCTCCGGAGAGCATCACGAGGGCCAATGGCGGCACGGCGCCCAGGACACCGAGTACGACGGCCCGGTCCCGGGCGGTCGAGATCCTTCGACGGTTGTATTCCTCCTCGATGCGGCCCAACTGCGTCTCCGTGCCCTCGAGGAAC
Source organism: uncultured Oscillospiraceae bacterium (assembly GCA_964579735.1). Lineage (GTDB taxonomy): Bacteria > Bacillota > Clostridia > Saccharofermentanales > UBA5734 > CAILLO01. The sequence continues at coordinate 3,271 of CAZOHH010000096.1, forward strand.
TTCGCGAGGTCGCCGCGGTAACGCAGATTGAATCGCACGCCCCCGACGAAGTCGCGGAACTGTGGGTGGTCGGAAACCTCTCCGAAGAGTTCGAGCGACCTCTCGACTCCCATGCCGCCGCGGATCCGCGTCACGAGGTCGCGCACATGTCCCTTCATGGGTTCCCCGAGGCCGGTGGCGAGGCTCTTCTCGAAGGCGAAGAGCAGGTCCTCCCGCACGGAGCACCACCGGTTCAGAAGACCGACGAGTTCCAGAAGCCTCCGCCGGGTCCGCTCCCCCTGTATGGCAGCGACCGTATCCAATGCCAGGAACTGCGCCCCCGTCACGGCGACGAGAACGACGGTCGCACCGACGGTTCCGGCCCCGGCGCGAAGTGCAAGGGTGAAGAAAAGAGCGGAGACCAATAGGCCGACCCGGACCAGTCCCCTTCCGTGCAAGTCCGGCCATAGCCTGCCCAGGCCCGCGCGATTCGCCAGTCCCTCGACACGCCTCTCAAGCGCCGTCGCCGTGCGGTTCCGCCGACGACCGACCGCGGTCTTCCGCAGGAGCCTTCCAGACCGTTTCGAACTGGAATCGACCTTCTCCATCGTCGTACCCCTCCACTTTCAACCACTCGACCAACCTGAACCGTCGAAGGAACAGGACGTCGTCGATACTGCCGCCGACCATCCGCTTCATGGTCCTTTCGCTCTCCCCGAAAGCTCCCGGCCTCGCAAGGGATGTCAATCGATCCAGCGAGTCGGCCGCACTCTCCGCATGTACGGTCGCGAGACATCTGTGCCCGGAGTAGGCCGCACGCAGGAATTCGTAGGCTTCGTCCCCGACGATCTCCCCGATGCAGTAGGTGTCCAACGACATCGTCAAGCCGTCCGCGACCAGGTCCCGCAGCGTGACGGGGCGTCCCCCCTCGTTCTTCTTCTTGATCCGCTGCTGGATGCAGTAGGGTTTCTCGGGGAAGATCTCCGAATCGCTCTCGGCCACCAGCACGCGCTCCATCTCCGGCAAGGCCTTCACGAAGGCTCGAAGCAGCGTCGTCTTGCCTGCGGCACCCTTGCCGCAGAACATCACGCTCCGGTCGCTTTCCGCAAGTCTCCTCAGCCTCTCGGAAAGCCCGGTGGGAAACATCCCCACCTCGCTCCCTGCCAGCTCCTCGAGCGACCAGCTCGTCCTCCGGTGCTTTCGGATGCTGATCGACGGCCCCGTCGCATTGCGCGGCGGCACGGCGACGTTGATGCGCAGACGCCGGGCCTCGTCCGTCACTCGGCAGTGGCTGTCGTTCTCGTTCAGGATTCCGCTGTTCCGGATCACGACGAGACGACAATAGGTATCGAAGGTCTTCTCGTCGGGGAAGCGCACGTCCGAACGGATTCGCTCGCCGCCGCGTTTGATGGAGAACTCGTCGAAGCGCGTGCCGTCCACGTCGGAGATCGTATCGTCCTCGATGAGTTCCTGAAGCGGGCCATAGCCGAACATGAAGTCCAGCACGCGCCGCACCAGTTCCTCGCGGTACAGTCCGAAGCGGGAGCGTTCTCCCTCCGCCTCTTTCAGAATCAAGGCCTCGAGCGCTCCACGTTCCATGCGTCCGGCGGCGACTTCGGCCACGAGTTCGGGGCTGTTCGCAAGGATCTTCACGGAAATCGCCGATACCAGAGCGGTCATGCCGGCACCCTCGGGCGTCTCCCCCGGGGCCATGCGACCGAAGCGCTCGGCGAGTTCATGGTGCGAAGTCACGACCGGCATGGTCAGCGCGCCCCTTTCGCAGAGTGGACCGGCGCAGCCAGCCGAGGCAGAAGCGCCCGGTATTCGCGCAGGGTCTTCTCGTCCAGAGCGGCGGCATGGCAACGGCCGGCACTGGCCATGGCGCGTCGACGTGCGAGGTCCGTGATGCATCCGCAGAAAGCGCCGCCGGACAGCTCCTCCAGGGTACCCCAGCCGAGATCCGCTCCCGGGTGGTACTCGAACGCGACGAATCGCACGCGGGAACGGTCGAGCTGCCGCCGCGACCCGAGAAACGCGATATAGCGGTTGAACTCCCGGAAGTCCGCGATACCGGCTCGAACCGGTATGACGACGATCTCCGAAAGCATCAGGGCCAGGCAGGTGAAGGCGTCGTACAGGAAACGGCCGCACAGCACCACCACGGCATCATAGGCGGAGCCGGCCGAGCGAAGCGTCTGCGCCAGCCCTTCCGGAGAATAGTACTCGTAATCCTCCATCCGGTAGTCGCCGGCCAGTGCGTACACGCCCCGCACGGCCGTATGCCGGGCGATCGACGCGACGGAATCCGGCGAAAGCCTGCCGCGTGCATGTTCTTCCATGGCCTCGTCCAAGCCGCCTCCTTGAAACATCCGCATGGCGTTCCCCTCCTCGCGCTTCTCCTCGCGGAGTCCCAGCAGGAGATCCGCCCGCGGGTTCAGCAGGTCCGCATCCACGACCAGGACGTTCCTTCCCCCCGCGGCCAATACGGCTGCCAGTTCACACCCGAATTCCGGTGCGTCCCATACGCAGATCGGGGAAGGCGGAAGGGTATCCGCATACGCTGCCGAAGCACGCGGCATCCCCTGTGGGCGTCCCTTGGACGGACGGTCCGGCGCACCCTTCTTGCGCGGCGCCGGCGCATCCTCTGGATCGCTTTCGAAGTCCGCGGAGGCCATCATCGGCATCAGCGCCTCGAGGTCGGCCGCCACTTCGTTCGCGGACCCATAGCGGTCCGCGGGGTCTACGGCGCAGCAACGCGCCGCGATCCGTGCGAAGGGTGCGCTGGCGAAGGCAAGGAGGTCCCGGGCGGCGAGCGGGCGGGCCGGATCGGGTGCCAGACCCGACACCAGACGTCCGAGAGTCGCTCCGATGCCATATACGTCGCTCTCGATGCGCGCACCGCGTCCGGTCGCTACTTCCGGTGCCGCGTAGCCGCGGGTCCCGAACAAGTCCGCCCCGCGTCTCCCCTGCGAGAGCGGAAGTGCAGCGCCGAAGTCGATCAGGCAAGGTGAACCCCGCACGCCGATGATGATGTTCGACGGCTTGACGTCGAGGTGCAGCAGCGGCTCCGGTTCCTGCCAGTGGAGGAAGTCGACGGCTCTCGCGATGACCGCCATCCATCGGATGACGTCCGCTTCTCGCACCTTCCCGCCCGCCCGGTCGGCGATGCTCTCGAGGGTCTCCCCTTCCAGATGTTCGAGGACGAGGTAGGACTGTCCGTCATGTTCAATCTCTTCGAGGATCCGTGGCAGGGCTGGGTGCCGCAATTCCACGAGCAGCGAGACGACCTCGGGAGACCGGAAGGAGGCGGCCGCACGCACGGTCCAGCGGACACCGGTGCGGACATTCTCCACGAGGATGCAGTCGCCCGACCCTCCGCAGACCCTGTATCTTCCCGCAAGCAACGTGTCATTCTCCATGAAGCCCTCCATGCGCGTCGGCTTCTCGCTGACCGCAACATGAGGATACGGCGTCCGGCCGCTTCACGGTCCCCACCCCTTCCGACAGCCGGTGCTCTTTCCATCGAAGTGCCGACAATTCTCGTTTTCCTTCGTCACGTCGACGGCGATTCCTCTGATCCGGGCGTGCAAAAAGACCGCCGTGGCTCTTCGCCCCGACGGTCCTCGGATTCCTGTTCCTCAGCTGTCTTCCACGCCTATGCGGCGCTGCCGTCCTTCATCAGGAGGAGAGGTCCGGTCAGGCCCAGTACGCAGTCCGCGGTGATGACGCACTTCTCGACGTCGCTCCGCGAAGGGATTTCGAACATGAGATCCATCATCACTTGCTCGAGGATGGAACGAAGCCCACGGGCTCCGGTGCCACGCTCCACGGCCAGCTTCGCGATTTCCGTGACGGCGCCGTCCTCGAACTCGAGATCGACCCCATCCATGTCGAACAGGCGGCGGTACTGGCGGAGCAGTGCGTTCTTCGGCTCGAGGAGTACGCGCACGAGGTCGGACATGTCGAGACCATCGAGGGTCGCGATCACGGGGACTCGGCCGATGAACTCTGGAATCAAGCCGAATTTCAGCAGGTCCTGCGGCATCAGATGCGACAGGATCTCGCCGATGTCCTTGTCCTTCTGGCTCTCGACGACGGCTCCGAAACCGATCGACTTGCGTCCGATGCGGTTCTGGATGATCTTCTCGAGTCCATCGAAGGCGCCGCCGCAGATGAAGAGGATATCCGTGGTGTCCAGGGGGATGAATTCCTGGTTGGGATGCTTGCGGCCTCCTTGCGGAGGGATGTTGGCGACCGTGCCCTCGATGATCTTCAGCAGCGCCTGCTGGACGCCCTCGCCACTGACATCGCGCGTGATGGAGGGGTTGTCGGACTTGCGGGCGATCTTGTCGATCTCGTCGATGTAGATGATGCCGCGCTTGGCCCGCTCGAGGTCGTAGTTCGCGTTCTGCACGAGTTTCAAGAGGATGTTCTCCACGTCCTCGCCCACGTAGCCGGCTTCCGTCAGCGCGGTCGCA
>CAZOHH010000097.1:0-7461 GCA_964579735.1 uncultured Oscillospiraceae bacterium
CGGCTCCGCAGTTCGGACAGTGCATGGACTGCTTGGGGGTGGACTCCATGGCGTGATCCTCCTGGGTGTTAGCTTCATTTACCGATTATAATGCTTCTCCACGAGGTCGACCATGTCCTCCTTGGACAACCCGAGGGACCGGTAGTATTCCAGGTCCTTGCGCAGCCTGTCGAGGACGAGGCCTTCGCGCTTCCTGTCCAGTTCCTTCGTCGGGAGGGGGGCGACGAAGCAGCCTTTTCCCACCATGGTGTGGATGAAACCCTTGTTTTCCAATTCCTCCCACGCGCGCTTGACGGTGATGACGCTGATCCGTAGCTCCTTCGCGACGGTCCGGATCGGAGGAAGCGCGTATCCGCTCTCCAACTGACCACGGAGGATCTGGGAGCTGATCTGCTCGTAGATCTGCTGATAGAGGGGAAGGTCGGAGGCGGTGGAAACAACGACGTCCATCAATCGGTCACAGATCCACTTTATCGAAGAGGGCCGCTGATTTGCGGTAGGTCAGCCAGAAGGAAAGTGCATATATGACGATTCCTGCGACGAGGATCGGGAGCTGGGCAAGCATGCTGGAGGGGTCGCTCGTGTCCAAGCTGGCCTTCAAGGCTGGAACATACTGCACGAGGACTTCGGCCGCGACGACATACAGTGTCATGGCGAAACCGGCGACGCATAGGGGAATGCCTACCTTGTAGGCGGTTCGATAGAACATGGGGAGATAGATCGCATTGAACAGCGCGTACATGAGGAGGACCAGACCGAAGAAGGCGACGTTAGCCTCGATGCCGACGATGTTTCCGCCCCCGTTCGGGTTGATCGCGATGCCGAGCAGAGCGAAGGGCACGGCGACGAGGACCTGGAAGAGCTCGATGATGGCGATGAACCAGAACCTCGCCTTTACGGCGTCCCGTTTGCGGATGGGAAGGGAGACGGTGAAGAGGATGTCCTTGGTCTCGTTCCCTTTCAGGAAGACGAAGAAGATGGAGAGGCAGGTGTAGGCGAAGGCGACATAGTACGGATAGGCCGGAATCAGGAGAAGCAAGCCGAGGAAGGGGAAGATGAACAGGGTGGGGTGGCGGGCCAGTTTGAATTCCTTGTAGAGCAGGTCCCTCATCTTCGTCTACCCCCTTTCGATATGGATCATGATGGACTCGAGGCTGGCAGGAGAAATGTCGAGCTCGGATCCGACACCGGCGCCGACTTTCAGGTCGCGGGTCCGAATCAGCCCCGTGAACCCGAGAGAGGTCGACCGGCACCCGATCAGGCGGGAGGAGAGAGCGTCGGATAAAGTGTCGCTGCCTCCCTTGACGATGCGGTAGGACTCGAGCAGCTCATCCTTCTCGGTGCATTCGATGATCCGGCCGTCCTTGATATAGGTGACGAAGTCGGCGCATTTCTCCAGGTCGGACGTGATGTGCGTGGAAAACAGGATGCTCTTCTCACCATCTTCGATGAGTTCCTGGAAGAGTTCGAGCAGGTCATCCCTGGATACGGGGTCGAGCCCGCTGGTCGGCTCGTCGAGGACCAGCAGCTGGGCGTGGTGCGACAAGGCCAGGGCCAGCGCGAATTTGACCTTCATGCCGTCGGACAGTTCGAATGCGCGTTTCGCGGAATCGAGTCCGAAGCGCTTGAGGTAGCCTTCGAAGGCGGGCTGGTCCCAGTCGACGTAGAAACGGCTCATGACGGACGCTATGTCCCGCAGGCGGACTCTCGGGTAGTAGTCGACGCCGCCGAACATGAAGCCGATCTTCTGCTTGCAGGCGAACTCGTCCGTGGCGAAGTCCTTGCCGAGCACGGAGACGTGCCCGCTGTCGGGACGGACCAGATTGAGCATGGACTTCAGGGTCGTGGTCTTGCCCGCTCCGTTCCGACCGATGAACCCCATGATATAGCCCTTTTCCAGTTTGAAGGACACGTGGTCCAACGTGAAGGTCGGGTACTTCTTCACGAGATCCTGGACGACCAGCATTTCCATTCTTGAATCGCCTCCTTGAATATTGTGCATACTGTATATACACAATATATCGTGATGCATAGGAGAAGTCAAGTGGGGAGACGCGAGGGTCGTTGGGCACGCATGAGGTCCCATGAATGATAGAATCGAAGACGAAGGAAGCCTCAAGGCTTCGGACCCGAAAGGGACAAGGAGAACGCCATGAAGAAGACCCGGGTCGCCATCATCGGCTGCGGCAAGATCGCCAACGCAGCGCACGGTCCATCCTATGCGAAGAATCCGGACGTGGAGATCGCATACTGCATCGATATCCTGCCCGAACGGGCGGAGGCCCTGGCGAGGACCTACGGCGGTCCTGAGACGAAGGCCATCACGGACTACCGCGAGATGCTGCGGGACCCGTCCGTGTCGGTCGTATCGGTCTGCGTTCCCAACTTCCTGCACGCTCCGATCACGATCGATTGCCTGGACTCCGGCAAGAACGTCCTGTGCGAGAAACCCGCCGCCATGGACTACGAGCAGGTGCTGACCATGAAGGCCGCTGCGGACCGCAACCCCGGGCTTCTCAGCATCGGCGTCGTCAACCGCTTCAACACCGCCGTCAACAAGGTGCGGGACATGATCCGTGCCGGAGAACTCGGCGAGGTCTACCACGTCTACTGCTCCTTCCGCTCCTACCGCTCGATTCCCGGATTGGGTGGCCCATTCACGACGAAGGAGAAGGCGGGGGGCGGCGTCCTCATCGACTGGGGCGTGCACTTCCTCGACCTGATCAACTACTGCGTCGAGTCTCCCGCCGTCCGGTCGGTGTCCGCCGCCGCCTACGGAAAGCTCGGCACGGACATGAAAGGGTATGTGTTCAAGGACATGTGGGCGGGCCCGCCGGACTATTCCGGCACCTACGACGTGGAGGAGTTCGTCACGGGACTCGTGCGCACGGCAGGACCGACCATCTCCCTCAACGGGGCCTGGGCGCAGAACATCGACGAAAGGGCCATGTTCATCGAGTTCCTGGGGACGAAGGCGGGCGTCAAGCTCGAGTACGGCGGCATGTTCACCGTCTACGGGACGAAGGACGGCATGCTGACGAAACTGACGCCGGACTTCCCGACGGCGGACATGTTCTACGAGGAGATCGCGGATTTCGTCCGCGCGGCCGCCGAGGGGCGCAAGAACCGCGCGAGCATCGACGAGGTGCTCGGGACGGCGCGCATGATGGACGGGCTGTACGAGTCCGCACGGACCGGGCGCGAGGTGGTCTATCGGTGACGGAGACGATGAAGGTGAAGAAGATCGGGTTCATCGACCACTCCCTCGACGAGTGGCATGCGAACCAATACCCGGCTTGGATCGCCGATCCTCGGAACGGAGGCCGATATGTCGTTGCTTCCGCTTGGGCGGAGAAGGATGCGCCTGCGGGTCTTTCGACGGCGGAGTGGTGCGAGAAGAACGGCGTCGAACGGGCTCGCAGCCTGAGGGCGCTGGTCGACGAAAGCGACTGCCTGGTCGTCCTCTCGCCGGACCACCCGGAGCGGCACGAGGAGCTGGCGGACCTGGCCTTGCGCAGTGGGAAACCCGTCTATGTCGACAAGACCTTCGCGCTGACTCGTGCGTCGGCGGAACGGATGTTCGCCCTCGCGGAACACCACAGGACGCCCATGTACTCCAGTTCGGCCTTGCGGTTCGCGCGAGAGCTGCAGGAGCTTCGGGAGAGCGGTCTGGGGCCGGGGGCGGCGCAAGCCGACTTTGCCTTCGTGTCGACCCATGGGCCGGGCGTATTCGCGAACTACGGCATCCACCAGATCGAGATGATCGTGGCCACGATGGGCATCGGAGCGCGACGGGCCATGGCTCACGGGTCGGCGGCCGCACCGGTGGTGGTCTATGAATACGCGGACGGCCGCTGCAGCGTCGTGAACCACCTCCCCTGGAGCGGGTTCGCCATCGACGCCATGGGTCGGGACGGCAAGGGCGCGAGTGCCGCGATCCAGGGAGACTTCTGGGTCGGATTCATCGACGGACTGCTGCGCTTCTTCGACACGGGCGCATCCGTCGTACCCAGGACCGAGACGTGCGAGGCGGTGGGCATGTTCGAAGCAGGCTGCAAGGCGCTGGAGACTCCGGGGCAATGGGTCGAGGTAACTGGAGAAGGAGTTCGCCATGACTGACCCGAAGAAGGTCCATCTTGTCGGGAACGCCCATTTGGATCCTGTCTGGCTGTGGCGATGGCAGGAAGGGTACGCCGAGATCAAGGCCACCTTCCAGTCCGCTCTGGACCGGATGGAGGAGTTCCCCGAGTTCATCTTCACGAGCGCCTGCGCCGCCTACTACCAGTGGGTGGAGGAGAACTGCCCGGAGATGTTCGAGGAGATCCGGCTTCGGGTCCGGGAGGGCCGGTGGGTCCTCGCCGGGGGGTGGTGGATCCAGCCGGACTGCAATCTCCCTTCGGGTGAGTCCTTCGCCCGCCACGGTCTGTATAGCCAGCGATACTTCCTCGAGAAGTTCGGCGTCATCGCCAAGGTCGGCTACAATGTCGATTCCTTCGGACACAGCGGCATGCTGCCGCAGATCCTCGCGAAGAGCGGCATGGACAGCTACGTCTTCATGCGCCCCATGAAGCACGAGAAGGAACTCCCCGGGAACCTGTTCTGGTGGGAGAGCCAGGACGGGAGCCGGGTCCTGGCGTACCGGCTCCCGTTCTCGTATGGGGATTGGTGGCGCGAAGGCGATGAACCGCTGCGGAACAAGACCCTGGCCGTCGCCGGACTCGCCGATTCGGAAGGCGTCGAGCAGATGGGTTTCTACGGTGTCGGCAACCACGGCGGCGGTCCGACGATCGCCAATATCCTGACCCTCCGACGACTGCAGTCCGAGGCGGGCGGTGAGCGATACCTCTTCAGTTCGCCCGACCGGTACTTCGATGCGGTCCGGAGCTGGAACCCGACGCTCCCCGTCGTGAAGGACGATCTGCAGCACCACGCCAGTGGGTGCTACTCGACCCACAGCCGCAGCAAGCGGGACAATCGGCGGGCGGAGCACCGGCTTGCGAGCGCGGAGAAGTTCGCTACCCTCGCCCACGCGCTCCTCGGGCTGCCCCTTCAGCAGCAGGCGCTCCGGACGGCGTGGGAGAAGGTGATGTTCAACCAGTTCCACGACATCATGGGAGGCTGCAGCATCCGGGAAGCGTACGAAGACGCCGCGGAGTCCCACGGGCACGCGCTGTCCATCGGCGCCGAGGTCCTGAACGCCGCGCTGCAGAAGATGTCCTGGGCCGTGGACACCATGGGGCCGGTCCCTTTCGCCCTGAGCAAGGACAAGGACTGGATCTTGTGGGAGACGGATAATCGCGGCGCCCCCTACGTCGTGTTCAACCCGCTGTCCTGGACGGTGAGCGCACCGGTTCAGGTCAACCGCAACCTCCGTGGCGTCACCGACGAACAGGGCCGTCCGCTAACGCTCCAGAAGGTGCGCGCCTCTCAGACCAACGGGGACGACAAGTGGGATACCCTCTTCCTCGCGGACCTTCCCGCCATGGGCTACCGGGTCTACTGGATGTTCAAGGAGAAAGAACTGGATGCCCCGCAGCCCGCGCCGGTCTTCGCGACGGCGGAAGGCATCCTGGAGAACGACTTCCTGCGGCTTGAGTTCGACGGGCATACGGGACAGCTGAAGCGGCTGTTCGACAAGGTCGCGCAGGTCGAGGTCCTGTCCCGACCCGGTGCGGACGCGATCGTCCTCGACGAGACCGACAGCGATACCTGGTCCCACGGCATCTTCTCCTTCCGCAAGGAGGTCGGGCGGTTTTTAGATGCGGACGTCCGCGTGTTGGAAAACGGACCGGTTCGGGCGGCCTTGCGCGTGACCAGCCGCTACGGCTCCTCGGTCCTTCGGCAGGATTTCCTCCTATATGCCGACCGAAAGGAGGTCGAGGTCCGCGTGAAGCTGGACTGGCGCGAGCAGCACAAGATGCTCAAGCTCAGCTTCCCAGTCGCCGTCGCATCGCCCACGGCCGTCTACGAGATCCCCTTCGGCCACATCCGCCGTCCCGTCGACGGAGATGAGGAGCCGGGAGGTCAATGGCTGGACGTCTCCGGCACGCTCGCCTCCGACGCGACGCGCACCTACGGCCTGGCGCTGTTGAACGATGGAAGGTATTCCTTCGACGTCAAGGACGGCGACCTGCGGATGACGGTCGTCCGCAGCCCGATCTTCGCGGACCACTTCGGCCAGCGCGATGACATCTGCGAGTTCATGGAGCAAGGCACCACGGAATTCCGTTACGGCCTGGTGCCGCACGAAGATAGCTGGCAGGAAGCCGGAATCGTGCGGAAGGCGTACGAGTTGAACGTGCCGCCGACCGGGATTTCGGAGACGTATCATCAGGGGCCTCTCCCGACGGTCTTCACGGGAATTTCGATCGACGCGGAAAATGTCGTCGTCACGGCCTTCAAGCCGGCGGAAGACGGGGAAGGCAGCATCCTGCGCCTCTTCGAGACGGCGGGAAAAAACACGACGGTCCGCATCTCGATTCCCTCGCTAGGCCGGACCTGGACCGCGGTCCTCGGAGCCTGCGCTATAGCGACCTCCCGCATCCCAGAGGACCCGTCGGAGGCGGTACACGAGACGAACCTGATCGAAGTTCAGTAGGTGCCGTACTGCCTCGCGGCCTCGTACAAGGCCAGTACGTTCTCCGTCGGGCTGTTGTCCTGAAGGGCGTGGGCGGGGGACAGCATGTAGGCGTAGGTCGGCTTGTAGACTTCGAGCGTGTCCCGGACCTCCTCGCGGATCTGGTCGACGGTGCCGAAGGCGACGCTTCCGGCCGTCGAGATGCTGCCGTGGAAGGACAGACGGCCTCCGAAACGGCGGACCAGGTCCCGGGGCGACATGCCCTTGCATTCGGGCTGCAGGGTGTCGACGGCTTCGATGCCCATGTCGATGAATTCGTCGTAGACCCAGCTCGACGAACCGCAGGTGTGGATCATGGTCCGGCAGCCGTAGGATTTCGCCAGGTCGATGAGTTTCGCGTAGCGCGGACGGAAGTGGCTGCGGAAGGTCTCCATGGAGATCATCGGTCGGTCCTGGGTGCCGAGGTCCTCTCCCATCCAGAAGACGTCGATCCGACCCTTCGCGGCGCTCAAGGTCCTCTCGGCGATGCCCAGCTGGACATCAAACCGTCGGTCCGCGAGAAGAAGCCCAGCCGGTTCGTCGGTCAGCAGGTCGATCAGCGTCTGCTCCATACCGCGCAGCATACCGTTGCCGTTGATCAGATCGCCATAGCAGAGGAGGCACTGCGCATATTCGTCGTTCCTGCGGCACCAGTCCTCGACCTGGGAGTAGTCGTATCGGTCCGGGTCCGGCAGCGCCCAGTTCGCGACCATTCCCTCATCGGCTTCGGTCAAAGGGAAGGTGCAGAAGTCCCAGTACCCACCGCTTTCATTCGCGATCCAGCGCCGGTGCATGCCCCACTCGTCGACGACGATGCCTTCCGGACCTTCCGGGTGGGTGCGAGG
>CAZOHH010000098.1:0-7434 GCA_964579735.1 uncultured Oscillospiraceae bacterium
CACCCCCTATATTTTGACTTCGAAGGACAAAGATAAGGTAAGTCGAATTGGAGATTCTGTCGCTTTCCGTCGCTTTCTGTCGACATGCAGTAAGCCGCAAGAGTGCGCCACCATGCTATGCTCAGAATCCAAGCGAAGAGGGCAGGAGGGCATATGGCGACCGTGGTACGCTCCATCGGAATCGAGGGAATCGCAGGCTACCCGATTGCAGTGCAGGTCACGCTGCTGGGTGGTCTGGCGGTGATGAACATCGTCGGGCTTGGAGACCAGGCGGTGAAGGAATCGAAGGACCGCATCGAGTCGGCTCTCGACCACCTGGGGCTGGCTTTTCCCAGGAAGAAGATCGTGATCAACCTGGCGCCCAGTGATATCAAGAAGAACGGCACCTGTCTGGACCTGCCGATGCTGATCGCGTTGCTGATCGAGTCGGAACAACTGCATCCGGTGGAAAAGCAGATGGATCGGATCGCCTTTCTCGGCGAAGTGGGTCTCAGCGGCGAGTTGAATCACTTCAGGGGGGTGCTCCCGATGGTGATCGAAGCCAAACAGAGTGGTTTCGTCCAGGTCGTGCTGCCGAAAGCCAGCCTGACGGAGGCCTCGCGCTGCAAGGGAATCGAGATCCTGGGTTTCGAGACCCTGGCGGAGGTCCTCAAGTGGCTGGAGAAACGTCTTGTCTACCACCCGGAGCCCATCGTGCCGATCAGAACCGGTATCCAGACATTGGACGATTTCTCCGAGGTGGCGGGTCACAGCCACCTGTTGAAATTCGTCACCGCAGCAGCGGCCGGGGCGCACAACCTGCTGCTGATCGGGCCGCCCGGCTGCGGCAAGTCGATGATCGCCAAGCGCATTCCGACGATTCTACCGGACCTGACCGAGGACGAAGCGCTGGAAGTGATGACCATACAGAGCGTCGCCGGGGTGCTCGGCAAGGATCGCGGCTCGATGGTCCGGCCATTCCGGTCTCCCCATTACAATACTTCGCCGAACGCCATCATAGGGGGCGGAGCGAATGCGATGCCGGGCGAGATCTCCCTCGCGCACAACGGTGTGCTGTTCCTGGACGAACTGCCGGAATACACTCGGCAGACGATCGATGCCCTTCGGCAGCCGCTGGAAGACCGGTGCGTCACGGTTGCGAGAGTCCGGCAGACCCACACCTTCCCGGCGAGCTTCATGCTGGTCGCAGCCATGAATCCTTGCCAGTGCGGCCACTTCGGGACGGGTCACTGCACCTGCTCGCCCAATGACGTGAGGAAATACCGCCACCGCATATCGGGGCCGATCTACGACCGTCTGGATATGCAGAAATACATGCACAAGGTCGGACTCTTCGAGCCGGCGAGCCACACGGACCGGATTTCTTCCGCCGTCATGAAGGAGCAGGTCGTCGCGGCGCGAAAGGTCCAGACGGAGCGGTTCAAGGGAATCAACGGGCTACGGACCAATTCGCAGATGACGGCTCGGCATCTGGACGAGTTCTGTCCACTCGACACGACCTGCCGAAGTCTTCTGGAGGCGACGTATCGGAAGTATTCCTTCAGTGCGCGCTCCTATGGAAAGATCCTCTGTCTGGCGAGGACGTTCGCCGACCTGGAGCACGCCTCGGATATCCGCCAGGAGGATATGGTCTCCTCCCTCCTGGCGAGGGACCTGGACAAGGAACAGTCGCTGGCCCTGTGAAACGGCAGGAGATGGAAATGACGGAATACTGGATCTGGCTGCAGGAGTTCGTCAAGGGAATCGGTTTCAAGGATAAGCTGGCGCTGCTGGAGCATTTCGTAGAGCCAGTTTCTGCTTTCCGTGCCTCCTTTACGGAACTGTGGACGCTAGGGGTTCCGAAGGACGTGTACGACTCGTTCTTCACCGAGCATGCACTTGACCAGGCCAGGACCCTTCTGGGTCTTCACGAAAGACGAGGAATCCGGCAGTTGGTCCGGTGCGACCCGGAGTTCCGTGGCGGCGACTGGTTCGTCCTCTACTACAAGGGGAGGCTGGCATCAGGACCGGCGGTTACGGTGGTCGGAACTCGCCAGTGCTCCGCGCATGGATACTACCATACCCGGCAGGTATGCAACCACTGGGTGGACAAGGGCTTCACGGTCAACAGCGGACTCGCCAGAGGTATCGACAAGCAGGCGCACCTGGCGACGATGGAGCATGGCGGTAGGACCCAGGCGTTCTTGGCGCATGGGCTCGACGGCTGCTACCCGCGAGAGCATGCCGGACTGATGGAGGAGATCGTCGAGAGCGGAGCGGTGATCTCCCCCTTCTTCGCCGGCGTACGCCCGCTGCGCCATCACTTCGCGCTGCGGAATGCCTTGATGTGCGCCTGGTCGGACGAGGTCGTCGTGGTGGAGGCACCGGAAAAGAGCGGAGCCATGTTGACGGCGGAATTCGCAAGGCACTTGAAAAAGAACGTGTGGACCGTGGAGCCCGGTTCGAAGAGCGAGCGCTGTTCAGGGAACCGGAAACTGCTGGCGCTCGGTGCGAAGCCCTGCCGGATGCCGGACGGTTCGCCTCTGGTGGACCCTGTTCCCGACGACGCGCTGATCGGGCTGCTGCGGAAATCGCCCATGTCGACAGATGAACTGTCCAGAGCTCTCGAAAGGCCCTTCACCGTTCTGGAGGAACGGCTGCTTGCGCTTTCGCTGGTGCATTGGGTCGTGTTCTCCGGGGACGGGAGATGGCACTACAACGGGTGGTGAGAGATGGGTAGACGACTCAGGCAATTCGTCACGGGCGGGATCTACCACATCATCCAGCGTGGCCACAACCGCTCCTTCATTTTCAACGAGCAGACGGACAAGGCAGGTTATCTCGATTTCATCAAGGACGCGAGGGAAGCCCTGCCCTTCCATGTCCTCTACTATGTCCTGATGGACAACCACTACCACCTGATTGTGGAAATGCAGACGGCGCCGTTCGAGAAGGCGATGCATCAGATCAACCTGGCCTACAGCAAGTTCTACAACAAGAAGTACCACTGCACCGGAACCGTCTACGGAGAGCGATACCGGGCGTTCCGCGTCGCCGACACGGCCTACCTGCTGAAACTGATCCTCTATATCGCCAACAATCCGGTCAAGGCAGGCCTCGTCAAGCATCCGGCCGAATACCGATGGTGCGCGCACATGGAGATCGTCTCCCAGAAGGCCGGCATCGTCTCCACGGAACGCCTGTTCGAGGTGCTGGGCGGAACAGGGGACAAGGGTCGGACCACCTATGAGGAACTGATCCGGCAGAACTTCGCTTCCGTATCCCAGGCTCCGACGCAGAGCGCCTTCCAGAGCGAGCGCCGTTCTGACCAGTTGCAGACCCTCCTCGAGGAGGTGCTCGGGGGTCGAGCGACGGTCGATTTCCTCCGTTCCGGTGGCCACGACACTCTCTCGAACCGGCTGCGTCGCGAATTCTTCCAGCTGGCATCCAGCCAGGGGTACAAGATCGTCGAGATCGCCCACGCCCTGAACGTCACGGACCGCTGTGTGAGAGGGTATCGGACGTAGTGATAGTCAGGATATCGTGGTAAACTAGATACATCGTCTCGTCTCGTTCTATTCTCGAAGCTATGTACAAGAAGCCATAGAAAGAGGTTCTTGTGCAACGAACGAAAGGAGAGACGAATGACGATGAGTATTGGGTGGGACACCCCGATTGTGACCGGGAATCCATACTACAAGGTCCGAAGGGGTTATGCGGCATATGCCAGCAAATCGATGGCGGAGGATCCGATGATCGATCGAGTTCGACTTCAGAACTACGGCCCGATTGGCAGCATGGACTGGAAGAATCTCGGGCGGATCAATCTCGTTCTCGGCGCGAATGGATCCGGAAAGACTTTTCTCCTCAAGGCTCTATATAGTGCGATGCGCACACTCGAAGAATATAAACGGGGCGACGAAAAGAAAACGGCTTCGGAAATTCTCGCCGACAAATTATACTGGACGTTCCAGACGGATCGGATTGGCGACCTGGTCTCGAAGAATGCCGAATCACCGTTGTCGTTTGATTTCGAATTCGATAAAAAGGAATTTCACTATTCGTTCGGCAAGGATACGACAAAGCAGATTGCGTCCCTGGAAAACCACGTGGAAGTGCGTAGCAGCAATTCCTTGTTCCTTCCAGCGAAGGAGGTCCTCACACTTCACCGCAGCATTCTGAAGTCAAGGGAAGTCGACAAGATGTTCGGCTTCGACGATACATATCTGGACCTGGCACGTGCCTTGCGTCAATCCACGAAAGGCAAGGGAGATCACTTCGATTCCTTCAATGTTGCACGAGGTCGTCTAGAGAAGTTGCTCGGTGGCAAGGTCGAATATGAAGAATCATCGGATAAGTGGCTGTTCAAGAAAGGTAACCAAAAGTTCCAGATTGGCGTTACGGCGGAAGGAATCAAGAAGATTGCGATTCTGGATACCCTTTTGAAGAACCGATATCTGGACAAGAAGTCGATTCTCTTCATCGACGAGCCTGAAGCGGCACTACATCCTCGAGCGATTTCCGACCTGCTGGATATCATCTGGATTCTATCGGACTGCGGAATCCAATTCTTCTTGGCGAGTCACTCCTATTTCGTCGTGAAGAAGCTCTACCTGATTGCACAAGAGAAGAACATATCGATACCCGTTATTTCGGAATGCGACGGCAGATGGCATACGGATGATCTGCGACTGGGCATGCCCGATAATCCGATTATCGACGAGTCGATCCGGCTCTACGACGAGGAAGTGGGGCTCTCCCTGTCATGACGGCACGGACGATCGAAGAATCCGGGATGGTCTTTGGACCGTTCCCTGAAGGACGTTGCTTTGAAATCGAAAAAAGCAGATTGTATGCACGAATCCAGAACGGCGTGAAAATGGTCGAATTTCTGGTTGTGAGGTCCGGTTCATTGAATCCCTTGGTTGTATGGGTCGTGGAAGCGAAAAAAATAGCTCCTCATCCAGGAAACCATGAGGATTTCAAGGTATTTCTAGAAGATATGAACGCGAAATTCACGAATGCCCTTGGATTGTCCATGGCGCTGTCTTTGAACCGGTTTCCTGAATACAATGACGAATTACCCGTCCTTTTCAATGATCTCCATGAAGCAAATGCAGATGTTCGCTTCATTCTTGTTGTCAAAGAACATGAATCACCTTGGCTTCCCCAGTTGCAGGACGCTTTGGCGGCGAAGTTGCGACCGCTCCGCAAGACCTGGGGATTCCGAACCGATGCATTGGTTTTGAATGAAGAAAGAGCTCGGAGCTGGAATCTGATCATATGAAAAGAGGCCGATAGCAAAGGAGACCCACATGTTCGCAAACAAGACCCTCCTCATCACGGGCGGTACAGGCTCCTTCGGGAACGCAGTCCTTCGTCGCTTCCTGGATACCCGGATCAGCGAGATCCGGATCTTTTCGCGCGACGAGAAGAAGCAGGACGATATGCGGAAGCAGTTGAACAACGACAAAGTCAAGTTCTACATCGGGGACGTCCGGGATCGGAGCAGCATCGACTTCGCCATGCACGGGGTCGACTACGTCTTCCACGCAGCGGCGCTGAAGCAGGTGCCGTCGTGCGAGTTCTTCCCCATGGAGGCCGTCCGGACGAACGTGCTGGGCACGGAGAACGTCCTGGATTCTGCCGTCTCCAATGGCGTCCGGAAGGTGATCACCCTCTCGACGGACAAGGCGGTCTACCCGATCAACGCGATGGGGATCTCCAAGGCCATGATGGAAAAGGTGATGGTGGCGAAGGCGCGGTCGGTGTCGGGCGAGAAGACGGTGATCTGCGGGACGCGGTACGGCAATGTCATGGCTTCGCGCGGGTCCGTGATCCCACTGTTCGTCGAGCAGATCCGTGCGGGAAAGCCGTTGACCCTCACGGACCCGAACATGACCCGATTCCTCATGTCCCTCGAGGATGCGGTGGACCTGGTGGTCTACGCCTTCGAACACGCGGTTCCGGGAGATATCTTCGTCCAGAAGGCGCCGGCTTCGACCATAGGGGACCTGGCGCAGGCCGTGAAGGAGCTGTTCCACGCCGACAACGAGATCCGGGTGATCGGCACTCGTCACGGCGAGAAGCTCTACGAGACGCTGCTGACGCGGGAGGAGATGGTCCCGGCCGAAGACCGAGGACAGTACTACCGGATCCCGGCGGATACGCGGGACTTGAACTACGACAAGTTCTTCTCCGAAGGGGACGCCAAGCCCGACTACGGCTGGGAGTACACGAGCCACAACACGACGCGGCTGGACGTGGCCGGCGTCAAGGAGCTGCTGCTGAAGCTCAAGTTCATCCGCAAGGAACTGGGCCTGGCCGAGGAGGAGACGGGAAGATGAAGAACCTCCTTATCACGGGAGCCGAAGGGTTCATAGGCAGGAACCTGGTCGAGACGCTTCGGGCTGTCCGACCGGAGTGGAACCTGCTGCTGTACGACGTGCAGAACTCAGTCGAGGACCTGCGGGAGTATGTCGGTTCCGCGGACTTCGTGTTCCACCTGGCTGGTGTCAACCGTCCGCAGTCGGTGGAGGAATTCAAGACCGGCAACGTCGGCCTGACGGAACAGCTGGTCGGAATGCTGGAGGAGACCGGGCGCGCGGTGCCGCTGATGGTGTCGTCGTCGACCCAGGCGCAGCTGGACAATCCCTACGGTACGAGCAAGCGGGAGGCCGAGGAACGCGTCTTCTCCTACGGGGAGCGTACCGGGGCTTGCGTTTGCGTGTACCGGTTTCCCAACGTGTTCGGCAAGTGGTGCCGGCCGAACTACAACAGCGCGGTCGCGACCTTCTGCTACAACACGGCCCACGGGCTGCCCCTGAACGTCAGCGACCCGGCCGTGGTCCTGAACCTGGTCTACGTCGACGATGTGGTGGAGGAGCTCCTGCGCGCTCTGGACGGCAATGCGAACCGGGTGGGTCGGTTCTGCCAGATTCCGCTGGTGCACACGGTGACGCTGGGCCGGGTCGCGGACCTGGTCGTTTCCTTCCGGAAGAGCAGGGAAGACCGCTCGGTGCCGGAATTGTCCGACCCTTTCGTCCGAAAACTCTACAGCACCTACCTGAGCTACCTCCCGACCGACTCCTTTTCCTACCCGCTACTGATGAACGCCAACGAGCGGGGCTCCTTCACGGAGTTCCTGAGGACGCCGGACCGCGGGCAGGTCTCCATCAACATTTCGAAGCCGGGGATCCTGAAGGGGAACCACTGGCACCACACGAAGTGCGAGAAGTTCCTGGTCGTGCAGGGCAGCGCGGTGATCCGCTTCCGACGCGTCGGGGACTCGGAGGTCTTCGAATACCGCGTGGACGGGGACAAGCTGGAAGTGGTCGACATCCCCGTCGGGTATACGCATAACATCGAGAACGTCGGTGAGACGGATCTGGTGACGGTGATGTGGGTCAACGAGTGCTTCGACCCGACGAATCCCGACACATTCTACCTGGAGGT
>CAZOHH010000099.1:0-6950 GCA_964579735.1 uncultured Oscillospiraceae bacterium
CTACATCAGCAGCAGCATCTCCCGCAGGGCGCGGCAGGCGGCCGCGGTCGAGATCCCAGAGGCGTCGAGCTGCGGGGCGAGTTCGACGACGTCCGCGCCGACGAGGTCGGGGTGCGCCGCCGCGACGGCATCGAAGGCCGCCTGGAGTTCGCGGAACGTGAGGCCGCCGGGCTCGGGCGTGCCGGTGCCGGGGAAGCCGCTCGGGTCCAGGACGTCGAGGTCGACGGTCAGGTAAACGGGCGCGCCTTCGGAAGCGAGCCGGCGGCAGAGTTCGCCGAGGCCTTCCGTCGTGTCGCGGTGGAGGTCGATGTGCTCCTTCGACCAGGCGAACTCCTCGCGGGTGCCGGAGCGGATGCCGAACGAGTGGATGCGGCCGTCGCCCAACAGGTCGTGGGCTCGGCGGATCACGCAGGCATGGGAGAGCTTCTCGCCGAGGTAGTCCTCGCGCGTGTCGGAGTGGGCGTCGAGGTGGACCACATGCAGGCCGGGGTGGGCCGCGGCGGCCGCGCGCAGTGCGCCCAGCGTGACGAGGTGCTCGCCGCCGACCAGGAAGGGGCGTCTCCCCTCCTCGTAGATCTGGCGAACCTCCGCCTCGATCCGGTCCAGGGCGGCGGAGGCGTTGCCCGGGGCGAACTCGAGATCCCCGGCGTCGTGCACGGCGGAATCCTCGAGATCGGCGTCGCGGGAGGGGCTGTAGGTCTCGAAGCCCATGGACTCGACGCGCATCTGCATCGGGGCGAAGCGCGATCCGGGGCGGTAGGAGACGGTGCCGTCGAAGGGTGCGCCAAGGAGGACGATGCGCGATTCCACACGGGGGGTCGAACAGCCCAGGAAGCACTGCGGCCAGGTCGGCCGGAAGCCTCCGGCGCCGGGATAGTCCAGCGGAACGCTCATGTCAGGTTCCCCCTTCCTCGGAAAGCAGCGCGGCCACGTAGGGCGGCAGCGCGAAGGCGCCGGCGTGCATGGCGCGAGAGTAGTAGCGGGTCGGCATGGCCGGCGTCCCGGCGGGCGAATCGGCCTCGGACTTGCGGTCCTCCACGGGGAGGACGCCCTTGGAGGCGAATCCGAACAGCCACATCCCGGACGGGTAGGTAGGCATGTGGAAGTGGTAGACCTCGCTGACCGCGAAGGTCTCGCGCAGGCGCTTGTGGGCGCGGCGCATGGACTGGGCGTAGGTGGCGTAGAAGGGGCTCTCGTGCTGGTTGACGAGGATGCCGTCCGCGGTGAGGGTGCGATGGCAGTCCTGATAGAACTTGCGGCTGAACAGGCCTTCGCCGGGGCCGATGGGGTCGGTCGAATCGACGAGGATCAGGTCGTACGCTCCGTCCGCGGTCTCCTTCAGAAAGCGCACGCCGTCCTCGAAGATGGGGTGGATGCGCGGGTCCGCGTCGATCGCGCCGGCGACCGAGGGCAGGAACTTCTGGCAGAGCCGCACGACGCGCTCGTCGATCTCGACCATGTCGATGCGCTCGATCTGCGGGTACCGGACGAGTTCTCGCACGGTTCCGCCATCTCCGCCGCCGATCACGAGCACCTTTTTCGGGTTCTTCGCCACGGACATGGGCACATGCACCAGCATCTCGTGGTAGTGCTTCTCGTCGCTCTCGGCCACCATCATCAAGCCGTCGAGCGTGAAGAACTTGCCGAAGGTGTCGGACTCGAAGAAGTCGATGCGCTGGAAGGGTGTGTCCTCCCCATAGAAATGGCGGGCCTTGATGGAAAGCCGGACGTCGCCGGTATGATCCTCGGTGAACCACTCTTCCTTCATGGAAAGGGCCTCCTTCGTGGGCGTCTAGCGCCCGAGGATGCGGACGAACCGCGGATTGTCCTGTTCGTTGATGATCGTGCCCTTGTTCTCGAGGATGAACTCGTACTGCCGGATCACGTCCGCCGTGAGACGCTCGCCCGGGATGACGAGCGGGATGCCGGGTGGGTAGGCCATCAGCGACTCGCCGCTGATCTCGCCCTCGGCTTCGGAGATCGGGACGATGCGCGAGGGGGCGTAGAATGCTTCGCGAGGGGGCACGACGAGGCGCGGCCGCGGCAGCTCGACGGCTCCGGTGGCGTCGTGCGGCCAGGCCTCGAGAGGCGGGCGCGTGCCGTGGTACAGGCGCGACAGTTCGGCGAAGGCGTCGGCGAGGCGCGCGAGGGTGCTCTCGTCGTCGGCGAAGGAGCAGACGGCCAGCACGGTGTGCGGCTCGGACAACTCGAGCTGGATGCCGAGCTGCTCGCGCATCACGCGGTAGACTTCGTACCCGCTGATGCCGAGGTCGTTGACCCGGACGGCGATCTTGGTGCCGTCGTACTTGAAGATGCCGGGGCGGCCCTCGTCGGCGGAGGACAGCACCTCGAGGCCGGGCACTTTCGCGATCCGGGCGCGGGCGGCCTCCACCTGGGGCAGGAGGCGGGCAAGGCGCGAACGGCCCTCGGTCGCGAGGAGCGCGCGGGTTGCGTCGAGGCTGGCCATGAGCAGGTAGGAGGCGCTGGTGGTCTGCATCAGGTTGATGGCGCCGCGCACGCGCTGGTGGTCGATGAGCCCTTCCTGGATCAGCAGGGCGGAACTCTGCGTCAGGGAGCCGCAGGTCTTGTGGAGGCTCATGGTGGAGAGGTCTGCGCCGCAGTCCATGGCACTGGCCGGCAGGTCATCGTGGAAGTGCAGGTGCGCCCCGTGGGCCTCGTCGACGAGCACGGCGATCCGGCGACGGTGGCAGTAGGAGACGATGGAGGCGAGGTCGGAGGCGGCACCATAATACGTGGGGTTCACGACGAGAAGTGCTGCGGCATCGGGGTGTTCAGACACGGCGGCCTTCACGGTGTCGAGCGTGATACCGTGCGAGATGCCCCAGCGTGGGTCGGTCTCGGCGGCGAGGAACACCGGTACGGCGCCCGTGAGGATCAGGGCGTTGATGGCGGACTTGTGGACGTTGCGCGGAAGCAGGATCTTGGCGCCCGGCGCGCAGGCGGAGAAGATCATGGCCTGTACGCCGAAGGTGGAGCCGTTCACGAGGAAGAAGGCCTCGTCGGCGCCGTAGAGATTGGCCAGCAGGCTCTCGGCATCCTTGATCACCCCGCGGGGGTGGTCGAGCAGGTCGAGCTCGGGCATGGAGTTCATGTCGAGTCGCAGGCCGCGCGCGTCGAGCGAGTCGGAGAACCGCGTGCGCAGGGCGCCCTTCTTGTGACCGGGCACGTCGAACGAAAGGTTCGCCGAGTCGGCGGCCTTTTCCAGAGCCGTCAGCAGCGGGGTCTTCTTCTGGTGGGTGTAGTGCATCCTCTTCCGCTCCTACATCGAGGAGAAGTTGCGGCCGTAGTAGATCTCCTCCATCTCGCGGTGGATGCGCTGCTCGATGCGCCGCTTCTCGCCCGCGTGGAGCTTGGCCTTGGTCGTGCCGAAGAGGTAGTTGTCGAGGTCGAACGCACGAAGCATGCACTTGGTGTGGAAGATGTTCTCCTGATAGACGTTGACGTCCATCATGTGGTAGCTGTCGAGGATCTCCTGCGGCAGGTAGCTCTGGATGGAGTGGATGGGGTGGTCGATGAACAGCTTCTTGCCCGTGAAGTCGCGCGTGAAGCCGCGCACGCGGTAGTCGATCGTCATGATGTCGGCGTCGAAGCTGTGGATCAGGTAGTCCAGGGCGTTCAGCGGGGAGATGCGGCCGCAGGTGGAGACGTCGATGTCGATGCGGAAGGTGCTGATGCCGAGCACGGGGTGGTATTCGGGGTAGGTGTGGACGGTGATGTGGCTCTTGTCGAGGTGCGCGAGGATCGTGTCGCGCGGTGGAGTCGGCCCGGAGGGACCATCCCCGTTGGACGCGCCGTTACCGGCGGACGTGCCGTTGGGACCCGACGGACCGGTGCCGCCGAGCTGCTCTTCCTCGCAGATCAGGATCGTGACGGAGGAACCCTGCGGGTCGTAGTCCTGCTTCGAGATGCTGAGAATCGTCGCGCCGATGATCTGGTTCACGCTCTCGAGGATCGTGGTCAGGCGTTCGGCGTTGTACTGCTCGTCGATGTACTCGATGTACGCGTCGCGGTCCTCGACGGTTCGCGCGTAGCATAGGTCGTATAGATTGAAGCTCAGGGACTTGGTGAGGTTGTTGAACCCGTGCAGCTTGAGCTTGGTGGGGTTCGTCTGCTGGATCTTCTCCACGGCGGTTCCTCCTGACGCCTAGTTCACGCCTTTTCGGCCTGACGCGCGTCCGGGAGGTGTGCAGGGACGGTCCCGATTTTCCGGGTCCGGCGGCTGTCTACCTCCTGTTGGAGCGTCTGATCGTCCAGGCAATGTACCCGACTTCAACGGGCCATGGCGGGTGGGTCGGCCGCGTTCGCTTCACGACTGGAACCTCGCACCATGGTTGCAGGAACAGTCAGGCTCCTTGGTGAACCTGTCTTGGGCTGTGCCCGTGCCTTTACTGTCGCCTCGCATCATAGCAGAAACCCCCCCCTACAACAAGAAAGAGGTTGCCGAAGCCCTCTGTGCGAGCCTCTCCGGGCGCGACCTACAGACCGAAGAACCGTGCGGCGTTGGTGTAGCTGACGTCCTTGACGAGCCCGCCGACGAGGGTGAAGTCGCGGGGGGCCTCTCCCCTCTCGATCCAGCGGCCGAGGAGAGCGGACAGGATCCGGCGGAAGTATTCGTGGCGGGGATAGGACAGGAAGCTGCGGGAGTCCGTGGTCATCCCGATGAAATTGCCGAGCACGCTCTGCTCGGCCAACGCGGACAGCTGGTTCTCGATGCCGCGCCGATGGTCGTTGAACCACCAAGCGGAGCCATATTGGATCTTTCCGCGCACACCTTCTCCGGGGAAGCACCCGGTCAGGCAGGCCAAGGCTTCGTTGTCGGCCGGGTTCAGGTTGTATAGGACCGTGCGCGGAAGCTGGCCGGTCGCGTCGAGAGCGGCGAGGAAGCGCGCGGTGGCTTGGATGCCGACGGGGTCGGCTATGGCATCGAAGCCGGTGTCGGGGCCTAGGGAAGGCAGCCAGCGGAGATTGTTGTTGCGGGAGCAGCCGATGTGGAGCTGCATGGCCCAGTCGAGGCGGTGGTAGAGGCGCCCGAGGAAGAGCATCGTGACGGAGCGGAAGACGGCCTCCTCCTCTGCGGTGGGCGGCAGGCCGGAGAAAGCGCGATTGAAGACGCGGTGGGCTTCTGCCATCGTGCTCTCGACGTAGACCGGAGGATCCTGGGCGTGGTCGGAGATCCGGCAGCCGTGGTCGGCGAAGTGCTTCGCGGAGGCCTCGAGGGCGGCGAAGAGCGACTCGAGCGTGTTAACAGGAAAACCGACGGCGGTGGACAGTCCGGCGATCCCGGCCTTGAAGTCGGCGCTTCGCACCCGGAGGTAGCGGTCGGGGCGGAAGGTGGGCAGGACCGAGACGGAACCGGGCTTGCTCGCGCCGGCGTCGAGGATAGCCTTGTGGAACTCGAGCGAGTCGGCGGGGTCATCGGTCGTGCACACGGTGCGCACATCGGCGGCGCGCATCAGCTGGCTCGCGGAGAGCCCCTTCGGACCGAGCTTCGCGTTGCAGGCCTCCCAGACGGCATCGGCCGTTTCGGGCGACAGCAGCCGGTCCACGCCGAAGGTTCGGGACAGTTCCATGTGCGTCCAGTGGTACAGGGGGTGCCCGATCAGGCGCGGCATCGTCGCGGCGTAGCGGTCGAAGCGGGCGCGGTCGGAGGCGGCCGGGTCGGACGCACCGGCAGCTCCGACGGAGACAGGACCCGTTGCCTCGACCTCGCGGGCACCGTCGGCGCGCATCATGCGCCATTTGTAATGGTCGCCGTAGAGCCAGGCCTGCGTGAGGTTGTCGAAGGTCCGGTCCGCGGCGATTTCGGAAGGGACGAGGTGGCAGTGGAAATCGCAGACGGGCTCGTGCTCGGCGTACTCGTGGTAGAGACGAACGGCGGCGGGGGTGTCGAGCAGGAAGTCCTCGTGGATGAAGGGGCGGGTGGCGTTCGGTTCTGCAGCCATGGCGGAGGCCTCCTTGCGGGATGCATGCAGTCTATTCATCTCCAGTGTAGCGCAACAACACAGCGTTTGTCCGCTTGAACTTGCTTGCCATTCGGCTTTTCTTGCGGTACGCTCGGGGCGTATCGAGAGGAGGTGCGCCATGGGCCGTTTCCAGCGCGAGTTCGATTCCCGCCAGTACATGCTGGCTGTGGACATGGAACTCTTCCATTACCGCAGCTCCAAGCTCCTCAACATCGAATACCACAACCACGATTTCTACGAGGTCTATTTCCTGGTGTCCGGGAAGGTCGCCTACTTCGTCGAGGGTCGCTCCTATGCGCTGCAGTCCGGGGATGTCCTGATCCTGAGCGACCAGGAGATGCACCGCCCCTCCCAGGCCGGAGAGGAAACCTACGAGCGTATCGTGCTATGGGTGAGGCCGGCATTCCTGAAGACGCTGGGCACCGTGGACTATCCCCTCACCGCCTGCTTCGAGCGCCTGCCTCGCGCGGGAGGAAACCAGCTGCGCATGGACCCCGCCGCCCTGCTGGAGTTCCGTGAGAACCTCGACGACCTCGAGGAAGCCTATTGGAGCGAGGAGCCCGGTGCAGACCTCCTGCGCCGCGCCTATTTCACAGAGCTCATGGTCCGTCTGAACCGGGCGTACCGTGCAGCGGAGGAGGGACGCCCCCCTTTGGACGGAGAAGTCTCGGCGGCGCCCTCGACGCGAACCGCGGGTCTGATCCGCTACATCAACGACAACATCGGCGAGGACCTCGGGCTCGACCGGCTCGCCGCAGAATTCTACGTGAGCAAGTACCATATGCTGCGAGAATTCCGCCGTCACACCGGCGTCACGATCCATCAGTACGTGCTGACCAAGCGCCTGATCCTGGCGCGGCACCACCTGCGTCGCGGCATGCCCGTCGCCGAGGTATGCCGTCTGTGCGGTTTCCGGGACCCGTCGAACTTCGCCCGGCTCTATCGCAGGGAATACGGAAGGTCTCC
>CAZOHH010000100.1:0-6428 GCA_964579735.1 uncultured Oscillospiraceae bacterium
CCCTACGCGACAAGAGTACCTTGTCATAGCGTAAAGTACAAGCGTTTCGTGGAATAGTTTACGGTATGGACGAGTGATAGGATGCCGAAGTTCCCTTTATCAGGGCCATCACCCGCTCCGCCGACGTTCTTGCACCGTGCTCCTGCCTGATCACAGAAGAGAATGCTTTCGCCGCTTCGACGACGGCTGTGGATCCGGCGGTTTCGATCGCCTTGACCAGTCCGTCGGAGGTCAGCTTCTTGATGGGAATCGGGGCCGGTCCGACTCCGAGCTCCAGAACGCGCTTCCCCCAGGCGAACTGATCGTTCCCGTGGGGCACGATGACCATAGGGATTCCAGCCCGGAACCCCTCCGCAGTCGTCCCCGCACCGCCGTGGTGGATGGCCATGGCGCACCGCGGAAACAGCCAGGAATGAGGCGCGGCTTCCAGTACAAGGATTTCATCCGGCAGCTCCGGCAGGTGATGGAGTCCCCCGGAACCCGTCGCGAGGATGGCCCGAACGCCAGTCTTTCGAAGCGCATCTACGATCTCCTTTGTAATCCGTTC
Organism: uncultured Oscillospiraceae bacterium; assembly: GCA_964579735.1. GTDB lineage: Bacteria > Bacillota > Clostridia > Saccharofermentanales > UBA5734 > CAILLO01. Next base: position 548 of record CAZOHH010000100.1, read on the forward strand.
AGCCTGCAAGCCGTTTCCCATGCTGCCGAAGCCGACATAGACGGGCCTCTCCCCTTTCGCGAGAAATTCTTCGAGTGCCGTGGGGGGCGAATAATCCTCGGGCTCATTCAGGAACCAGTAGCCGTCTGCAAATGCGGTCGGCGGCATGCGGAAGACGGCGGGGCTGCACGAGACCAGTTTCAGGTCATTCGATTCGAGTGGGTTCTTCAGTTTGATGTCCCGGTGCAGACGGTTCCGGAAGAGAAGCTGAACCGGTTTCTTCGTCGCGCTCCAGAACATGCGCTTGAAGAGTCGGTGGGTAACCCGGTTCAGGAACCTTGGGAACTTGAACTGGTAGAAGAGGAGCGAAGGATATTCGGCTGTTTCCATGACCGGAAATGGAGAGCACAGGACGGAAGGGATCCCGCGTTCCTTCGCGATCAAGTGCCCTATGGCCGCGCCTGGGTGGTAGAGAATGGCCTCCGCATCGGCGCAGGCGGCTGCGAAGTCCTCCTGGACGTCCACGAGCCGTTCCATGAACCGCGGGTCGGCCAGAAGAGCCATGGCCTTCAGCGGATTGTCAGCTAACGCGGCTTCCTGGAGTTCGCCCTGCTTCATGAGTTCCGATACGCTTCCGCGTGTTGGCCGAAAATCCAGTCCATAGGAATGGATCAGAGACTCGAATTCTTCGGAAGCGACAACGACGGGCGTGGCCCCCAGCTCCCGCAGTTCGAGGGCCAATGCGAGGAAGGGTTGGAGGTCTCCTCGGCTCCCGGCAGTCAATAGGGCGATTTTCATGCTGGTCTCCCTTCATCCGACAATCTGTCGTATAAATGTATTGTACAGGTTGGCTTACGATCATCAACCCGCAACCCTGATGAAAATGTCGGACGAAAGGAATCTTCCACATGACGGTGCGAATGGATCAGAAAACCAGGACGAAGCAGGACCTGATCGATGCCTTCTGGAATCTGTATCGGACGAAGCGGCTCGAGCGGATCAGCGTGAGGGAGATCGTGGAGAAGGCCGGGTTCAACCGAAGCACTTTCTACGAGTACTTCTCCGACGTTCCGGCCGTTCTGGAATGCATCGAGTCGTCGCTTGTACCTGGTCCGGACGAACTGCCGCCCATTTCACGGAACCCCAATTCCGATATGTTTTCGGTCAACGACTTCCTGAAGCAATACCAGGACCATCGGGACTACTATCAGGTCCTTCTCGGCCATCGAGGAGACCCATCCTTCCAGGGGCGCTTGAAGGCTTCCATGAAACCGATCCTGAAGGAACAGGTGGTTGCTTTGGGTCTGCAGGACAGCATCGAGCTCGACTATTCCTTGGAGTTCATCCTGTCTGCACTGATCGGCATCCTCGGTTATTGGATTCAGCAGGACGAACCCGTCCCTCCGGAAAGATTGGCCGGGTGGATCTACGATCATCTCGAGAACGGATTCATGAACAAACTCCAAGCCGTTCATTGAGGCATCCTATGTTAACCAGCGAATTCGAGTGTCGCTGTCCGTAATGGTGCGTTCGACTAGCCTTTGCTTTGGCGCTTGCGCAAAAACAGAGCCAGCGCACCTCCAGCGATGACCACCAACGCTCCGATTCCGCCAACCCAGACCCCAGCTGAAGTACCCGGAGTCACAGGGTCCGGGGTAACGGATGGACCCTCCGGCGTCGGTGTATTTCCGTCCATACCCGTCGGGGAAACGGTCGGAGTGGTGGCTCCTGCAGTAGCATTCGTCGTGGGAGCCGGCGAAGAGTCTGGAGTCGTCTCTGGTGCAGGACTCGCGGCTGCGCTCTCCGTCGCGTTCGGGGACGGCGTCGTTCCGGTCTTGGCGGGATTGGTCTTGATGGAAAGGATTGGACTGAATTCGCCGTAGACATTTTCCGTTCCGTGCAGATTGAAGGCACGAGCCTTGAAGAAATAGCTGGTATTCGGCTTGAGTCCGTATACATTGATCTGGTAGACATCCTTGCCGGTCGTACCGACGAGTTCATATGGACCACTGGAGCTTGTCGCAACCATAAGTTCGTAGTATTCTGCACCCTCGACTTTGTCCCAGAACACTTTGGCATAGTCCTGTCCATAATCGTCGCACACGATTCCGTTCGGCGCGTCCGGACGATCGACCCAATGCGCACGCAATGAGAGCGGGCCACCCACGAGGTAGGGGAATGACACGAGCTTTGTAGGATTCGCATCGTACGTGTACCACCCATTGAATACGTTCGGTTCCCAGGTAGGATCCGTCGGCGCTTGCAGGGATTCGCCGTCGAAGCACTTCAGGGAGAAGCTTCCGGATCCGTTCATCGGAAAGAAGGAGATCGAGCGTTTCCACAACTGGAAACGGACCAGAGTCTCCATCCCCGTCGGACCCGTGACGACCAGTCTGTGGATGCCTTCCGTGCGCAGGATCGTACCGCTATCGAACGCAGTCCCGTCCAGTGCCGCCGTCCCCTCATTGAAGGTGATCGCCATCGGTTCGTAATACGTACCCTGGTCCACGACTCCGTTGACGATGGGGGCCGCAGCTTCTGCCAAGGCTTCGGGATGCAGCCAAAGCGCGATGGGGACGAGGAGGGCCAGTGCATAGGCGAGCCATTCAAATCTCAACATCGTTCGGCCATGCATTCCATTCGCTGACATCGGTTTCTCCTCCTGTTGATGCTTTCAAAGTACTGCGGAATCCAACGAGGTGACCCTTACGATTATTACACAGTATGGCGGTCAGATACATGACAAAGGGATTGGGCAGAAAGGAGCTGTGCGCGATGAGGGAATCTCTGGACGAGGAACAATACAAAGCGCTTTTGCAGCCAGACATCATCCGTCTAATCACTGGAATCAACGAATTCAAGGGACGGCAGGATCTTAACGTCCAGGCGAACCCGGATACTCTCGAGACCATGAGGGAACTCGCACGGAATCCGCGGAACGGGTAGATTCCATCCATATCGGATGGGGGACCAAGACGGATCGGGTCCAGCGGTTCATCCGGACGCATATGGGTCCATTCACGAAGGCGGAAATCCTCGTGAATTGTCCCGATATCAGTACCAGCATGGTGGAGAAGATCCTGAGCGATCTGAAAGGTGAGGGCCTTATCCGAAAGATCGGTTCAGGGCCGAGTACCGCGTATGTCCTCATGGTCCGTGATGTAGCTCTTGTCCATGGAAAGGACCATCTTCTCGTAGTTGTCCTGGATTACCAGAAGCGGTGCAAGCTCGCGAGCACGGACCTCTTTGTTCGGCAGGCTCAGCGTGACCCGGAAGTACTTCTTCTCGTCTTGCCGGACGGCAAGGAAGTCGACCTCCTTGTCGTACCCTCTCCCGACGAACACCTGATACCCTCTGCGCAGCAGCTCGAAATACACGACCGTCTCGAGGACATGCCCCAGATCATGGTCCGTGTACCCGAGAAGCATGTTCCGCATCCCTGTATCGACTACGTAGTACTTGTACATCGTCCGCAGGATCTCCTTGCCGCGGATGTCGAACCGGGTGACCTAGTAGATGATGTAGATCCGCTCCAGCATTCCAAGGTAGCTCGCTACGGTATCGCTCTTGATCATCACATCCTTGATCCCGTCATTCAAGGACCCGCTGATGCGATACGGGGGAGATGTAGTTGCCGGTGTTCGCGATGACGAAACGGACGATGCGATCCAGCAGATGGACGAGGTGGCAAGCGAGGCACTCGAGGACATCCTGATGCCGCATACGGGTGGAGGAAAGCAGATTGTGTGAGAGTCTGCAAGCTCAATGAGACGAAGACGGGTACGTGTGCAAAATCTGCACATGTACCTTCAGAGTCAGGCTGTCAGTCCGGATTCAACGAGTCTCGAATCTCCATGAGATGCACAAACAAGTCAGGAACATCGCCCTGGATGATGCTCAGAGCGTGTCATCCAGATAGAAACGCCATTCGTGCTGATTCGAATCAGACATAGACAAGTTCTCGCTCGATGTTCGGCTTCAATTCAGCACGAAGCGCTTTCTCGGATACCAAGTCCACCGGACAACCGAAACGGTCCTCAAGATAGAATAGTACACCGAAATAACGTCTGGATGTGGCAGGGCCATCGAAGCCGACCAGAATGTCGACATCGCTTTCAATCGTTGCTTCATCACGAATCGTCGAGCCGAACAGAGCCAGTCGAAGCACGCCGAAGCGAGCCTGAAGCTCAGGCTTGCTGTTGCTCAGCAATTCGATGGCTTGTTCCCTTTGCATATTCACTCCTGTCCAGTCCGACATCTTGGTCAAGCTAAGATAACGCAAGTCTGGAGTTCCATGCAAATCAGCGACTCCGCGTGTTGCCTTCAATTAGTGACTGACCTTCGCTTCCTGCCTATTGGATTGTGCCCCTCTCGTTTCATGAGTACGAGCCACCCTTTTGCACTTTGAAACCCTACAGGGTCCACTCGCCGGACATCGGAAAAAGGGTACGGACTCTGCTGCGAAGCGTCTGTTGCGGAAAGCGTTGGCGTCGAAGCACAACCAGATGCCGCGCGTGATCACGACGGACAAATACCCGGCAACAGAAGTCGCGATTCAGGAGGAACTCTCCGACAAAGAACCTGACGAGTATGCTTCATTTATATCAATGACGTTATGATTGCACGTATCGTTTAACATCAGTGCTATAATGACGTTATCAATGGAGGTATCCGTCATGCTACCGAAGCACGAAACACTCTCAATCGAATTCAAGAGCGTCCACCAACGATTCGAGGAACCCGAGATCATCGAAGCGGTCGTTGGGATGATGAACACCTCCGGAGGCACGATATACATCGGCATCGAAGACAGTGGGGAAGTCAGCGGGGTCCTGCCGGAGCAGATGGATGCCGTCCGTCTCTCGGCAATGATCGCGAACCAGATCATCCCCTCTCCCTCCGTCCGAGTCGACGAGATTGAAATCCATGGGAAGCGCGTCATCACCGTCGACGTGCCGCAGAGTCCGATGATTGCGAGCACTACATCCGGCAAGACGCTTCGGCGCCGCAATCGACACGACGGCTCCCCCGAAACAGTGCCAATGTATCCGCATGAATTCACCTCGCGCCTCTCCGATCTATCCTTACTCGATTCGTCCGCTCGGGTGCTTGACGGCGCAACGGCCGACGATCTCGATCCATCCGAACGGAACCGTCTGCGTGCCATCATCAAGGCCTTCCGCGGAGAAGCTGCGATCCTGGAACTGGAAGACGCAGAGCTCGATCTGGCGTTGCAGCTCGTCAAGCGCATCGAGGGGATTGAAATTCCGACTTTGGCGGGTATGCTGCTGATTGGCCGTGAGGAAAGCCTCCGCCGCCTCGTTCCAACGTCGGGTATCGCTTTCCAAGTCCTGGTGAACAGCGATATAAGACTCAATGAAACACTGTATAAGCCGTTGCTGGCTTCCTTCGAAAGTGTTCAGGAGTATCTGAAGGCATGGAATCCGGAACTTGAAGTCGAGATCGGGTTGCACCGCATCGCCATTCCGGATTTCGATCCGCGCGCCTTCCGAGAAGCGCTCGTGAATGCGATCGCCCATCGCGACTACAGTCTCCTGAGGACGGTACGGATCCAGATCGACAACGATGGGATGACCGTGGCGAGTCCAGGTGGATTCGTCGAAGGCATCACATTGGCGAATCTCCTCACGGCAGAGCCCCGGAGTCGGAATCCTGCACTCGCCGACGCACTCAAGCGGATCGGCCTCGCGGAGAGAACAGGACGCGGCATCGACCGCATCTTCGAGGGATCGCTGCACTATGGCCGGCCCCTCCCGGACTATTCGGGATCGGACGCAACCACCGTCCATCTGTTCATTCCAAAAGCGAATCCCGACAGGGCTTTCACGAAGATGATTTCCGAAGCCATAAGTTCCAGGCAGTACCAGCTCAACGTCTTCGC
>CAZOHH010000101.1:0-6380 GCA_964579735.1 uncultured Oscillospiraceae bacterium
GGGCGAAATCTACTGAGTGCTTCTCTCCCGGAAGCCACAGCCTCCTGTGCTATAATCCGAATGTCCCTTCGAAGCTCATAGACCAGCCTTGTACTAGAAAAGAGGGCTGGAGGGTCTGTTGGAAGGAAGTCCGGCATGCGCGACCCGATTCGGATCGGCCGAAGACCCGGTTCCATCGACGAAACGATCTACAGGACCCTGTTCGAGGACTCGGACGCGGCCATTCTCTACTACACTTCCGAAGGTGTCCTGATCAGCTGCAACAGGAAGGCAGCCCGGAACATGGGCGGCGAACCCGGCGATTTCGTGGGACGAAGCCTATCCGAGCTCTTTCCCGGACCCGGTTCCGTTCTCTATATGGATCGCATCGCCCTGTCGGTCGGCACCGGCGAGGTTCAGGAATATGTGGACTGCATCCCGCTACCGGTCGGCGAACTCTGGTTCTCCAGCTCGTTCAAGCGGATCTCCGGCCTCGGCGGATATGAATACGGCGTCCAGATCGTCTCCCAGGACATCACGAAACGCAAGACGGCCGAAGAAAGCCTGCGAGAGAGCGAAGAGCGCTACCGCCTGCTGGTCACCCGGATGCGGATGGGTCTCGCGGTGCACGAAATCGTGCTCGATGCGGACGGTAGACCTGTCGATTACCGTTTCCTCGACGTGAACGAAGGGTTCGAGCAGCTTACCGGACTCCGCCGCGAGGAGATCGTCGGCCGCACCGTGCTCGAAGTCCTGCCCGAGACCGAGCCCTACTGGATCGAGCAATACGGCCGAGTCGCACTGACAGGCGAGCCGCTGGATTATGAGAACTATTCGAAGGAACTCGACCGGTATTTCGCGGTGACGGCCTATTCGCCGAAGCGCGGGCTCTTCGCCGTTCTCCTCTCCGACGTCACCCGGCGCATGCAGGACGAATTGGCGCTCCGGAAAAGGGATGACCGCTACCATGCCCTCACCTCGACTTCCATGGATGGTTTCTGGATAGCGGATCTCGCCGGGTGCATCGTCGACGTCAACGACGCCTTCTGCCGGATGAGCGGCTATGGGCGCGAAGAACTGCTTGCCATGCACATCACGGATCTGGAAGTCCAGGAAACCTCCGAACAGGTGCAGCATCACCTCGATGTGATTCAGTCCCTCGGTTGGGGGCGGTTCGAGACGAAGCACCGGCGGGCCGATGGCACCCACTATGGCGTGCAGGTCAGCACGACCCTCCTGAAGGAACAGGGAGTCATTCTGAGCTTTCTCAGCGACATCACGGAGCGCAAGATCTCCGAACGGAGGATCCTCACGCTCAGCTATCACGACGATCTGACCGGCCTCTACAACCGCCGTTTCTACGAGGAGGAAGTCCAGCGACTGGACACGTCCCGTTGTCTGCCGCTGAGCGTCATCGTCGGAGACGTCAACGGGTTGAAGCTCATCAACGATTCCTACGGCCATGTACAGGGCGACCTGCTTCTTAAGACCATTTCCGGGATATTCAAGACAGAATGCCGCTCCAATGACATCGTCGCCCGATTGAGTGGCGACGAGTTCGCCATCCTGCTTCCGAACACCGAGCCGGACGATGCGGAGCGCCTGATCCGTCGAATCCGAAGCCGGCTGGCTCTGGAGAGGATCGGTCCGCTCGAACTCTCCGTCGCCTTGGGTTTCGCCACCAAGAGCCACTCGGATGAGCTGTTCCAGGACGTCTTCAAGATCGCGGAGGACCATATGTACCGCTCCAAGCTCTACGAGAGCCAGAGCGTCCAGAACCGGACCATCAGCATCATCATGAACTCCCTTTTGGAAAACAACATCCGGGAGCAGCTCCATTCGCAGCGCGTCAGCGAGTTGTGCGTGGCCATTGCCGGCCGCATGGACCTCGGCAGCGCGGAAATGGCCAAGATCCGCCTGGCGGGGCTCATGCACGACATCGGCAAGATCGGCGTGCGCGAGAGCGTGCTGAACAAGGAAGGCAGACTCTCGGAGGAGGAGACGGTGGAGATGCGTCGCCACTCGGAAATCGGCTACCGGATCCTCGGTTCGGTCAGCGATTTCTCCGAGATCTGCGAGTGCATCCTGCAGCACCACGAATGCTGGGATGGGAGCGGATATCCCAAGGGCCTGAAGGGCGAGGAGATTCTCCTGCCGTCACGGATCATCGCGGTCGCGGACGCTTTTGATGCGATGACGTCGGAAAGAACCTACCGGAAGACCCTCACGGAGGAGGGTGCCATCGAAGAGATCCGTCGGTGGGGGGGAACCCAGTTCGACCCGACCGTCGTTCACGTGCTGATTGAACTCCTGGGGTGATTTCTATGCCGCGATCTCGTTTCCCGCATCGACGATCGTCACCGGTTCCTTCGCGAAGGAATCCGTGGAGGGGTCGAACAGGAATCCGGTCGTTTCGGTTTCCATCGCGTAGACCGTAATCCTACCATCGGATTCGAATACCTTGAATTCCCTTTTCGACCCATAGACTTTCGGGACCGGCATCCCCTGGACGTAGTCCGCCAGTGGCTCGGGGGTCGCGTGCGCGAAGGTCGCCAAGGCTCCGACGACCCCGAGGAGCCGCGCGTTGGCCTTGTCCGTCGTCCGACGGGCCGAGTCCAGGATTCCCGCGGACAGGATGAGCATGACCACGACCATGACCGTGGGAATCATGAGGAGACTGCCCCTTTTGAGGGAATGTCGCTCTTCCATGCTTTCATTGAAGCACGAAACCCTTCGAGTGGAGAGTCAAATGCGTTACATTCCTTTTTCAGTCATGGGGTCATGTTCCCGGTCCGTCGGTCACGCCGAGGTCGATCTCCATGAATCGGACCACTTCCTTCATCCAGCGACGCTCGACGAAATCGACATGGGCGGGGTCAGCGAGATATCGGCCGTAGACCGCCCGGTCCGCGAACTCCATCGAGAAGCCGAAATCGAAATCGGTCTTCACATTCACCTGTGCGAACACTTCGAAGCATTCGACGCCGGGAATCGCCTCGAGAGCGGATTTGCCATCGGCAAGGAAAGAAAGCACATCATGGCTTCCCTTGGCATGCTTCAGCGTGAACACGACGATATGGCGGATTCTTGATTCATCCATGGGGTCCTCCTTCAAGTCTAGGCACTTCGTTCCGGCAGCGCTGGACGTCGTCCAGTGTCGGCATGGCGGGAATGGCCCCCCGCTTCGTGGTGCAGAGGCTGCCGACGGCGCAGGAGAAATCGACGAGTTCCTCGAGGTCCTCGACTGGGAGGTCCCGGAGCGGACGTTCCAGTCGAGCTACCCGGTACAGCAGTCCCCCAAGGAATGCGTCGCCGGCTCCGGTCGTGTCGACGACACGGGTGTCGTAGGTATCGAGACGACCGGCGCCCTGAGCCGAGCGATAGTAGCAGCCTCGCGGGCCCAGCGTGACCAGAAGCAGTTGCATGCCGGCCCGGAACAGCTTCCGGCTGCCCTTTCCCAGGTCCGTTTCGCCGGTCAGGAACTCCAGCTCGACTTCGGAGATCTTGAGGATATCGGCGAAGGGGAGTCCGAGCTCCATTCCCGCTCTGGCTTTCTCCGGGCTCTCCCATAGGGGCGGCCGCCAATTCGGGTCATAGGAGACCAGCCGACCGGTTGCCCTGGCATGTGCCGCGGCCTGCAGCGTCGCGCTGCGAGCGGGCTCATGGGTCATCGACAGGGAGCCGAAGTGGAAGATCCGCGCGTCGGCGATCAGTGAGAGGTCGAGGTCCTCCGGCGAGAGCCGGGTGTCGGCGCCGGGTCGGCGGTAGAAGCTGAAATCGCGGTCCCCGGCTTCCGTCAGCGTGACGAAGGCCAGCGTCGTGTCGGCGTCGGCCGCAAAGCGGAGACCCCGCGACTCGATGCCGCTGTCCTCGAGGACCTGCTGCAGGTAGCGTCCGAACGCATCTGCGCCTACCTCACCGATAAATGCGCCCGTTCCCCCCAGTCGCGTGACGGCTGCGAGGACATTCGCGGGAGCGCCACCAGGGTTCCGTTCGAAGAGCAGGTTCCCGGCAGGCGAAGTCCCTGCCGGCGTGAAGTCTATGAGCAGTTCTCCCAGGGCGCAGACATCGTACATGGACAGGCCTCCTCCCTCTCTAGGGTGTGACGATGATCTTGCCTCTCCCGGCGTATTTCCTCGTCTGGAAGATGGAGCCGATCTCCTCCAAGGGAACCTCGTCGGTGATCAGGCTCTTCACGTCGACCTTCCCGTGGCCAAGCAGTTCGACCGCCCGACTCTGGGTGTAGGGGTTGATGAACGACGCCTTGATGGCGATCTCTCTCCTGAAGATGTCGAAGGGAAGGACTTCCATGACCGCATCGGGTCCGGTCAGCCCGAAAAGCATGGCGACCCCGCCCTTGCCGGTGTGGTCGATGGCATATCGCATGGTTCCCGTCGTCCCGACGCATTCGATGGCGGCGTCGATGGAGTGGACGGCGAGCCTGCGCAGAACCTCACCGAGATCTTCGGTCAGCGGGTCGAAAGCAGCGTCCGCACCCAATCTCCTGCCCATTTCACGCTTGGCCGCGACCGGTTCCGCAAGGATCAGCGTTGCGGCGCCGGAGAGGCGCGCCAGCTGCAGCATGAGGAGGCCTATGGTTCCGCCGCCGACGATCAGGACGGTCTGTCCCGGCGTCACGCCCGTCAAGTCCATGCCATGGAGGCAGCAGGCCAGGGGTTCTGCCATGGCGGCCTCGGCGAACGAGAGGGAGTCCGGAATCCGGTGGATCTGCTTCTCTCGCACGGTGCAGAACTCGGCGAATCCGCCGTCCACGGTCGTGCCGATGCCGACCATGTTCTCGCAGAAATGCGCCTTGCCCTGTCGGCAGTAGAAGCACTCCCCGCACATGTCGTTCGGGTCAACGCAGACGCGATCTCCGACCTTGATTCCCTTGACGGCGCTCCCGATTTCCGAGACGACGCCGGAGAATTCGTGACCGAGTACCGTAGGCGGGGTGGTCTTCGCGGCGCCCTCGGCACCTTCGAAGATATGCACGTCCGTTCCACAGACGCCGCAGGCCTTGACCTGCACCACGACTTCTTCGGCGGAAGGCCGACGGGACGCCCTCGCCTCGACGGTCATCGACCCTTTCCCATGGAATACGGCAGCTCTCATGCCCAATCCTCCCTCATTCGCCCGTGAACCGGATTCCCGCCTGTTTCCGGGCGGACTCCATGACGTCCACGACGTCCAGCATCGTGACCAGGCTTTCGTCGAAGAACCGTCGGTCGCCGGATGCGACGCGCTCCACCCAGCCTTGGACCTCCAGGAGCCAGCGGTTGGTTCCCGGCTGCTCGTTGAAGGTCTCGTCGGACGTCTTCGTGACGACCCGGATTTCAGCGAGTGCCTGTGGACCGTCCTTCACGTAGATGAAACCCTGCTCGCCTTCGATCTGCGCGAAATTCACGCCCCACGTGTCCTTGGCCCCGGCGCAGCTTCCGACGAAACCGTCGTATTGGAGGACCAGGACTCCGGAGGTGTCGATGCCCCCCTGGAAGCGGTTCGGATGGTATACGGCCGATCGGGGCCGGCCGAAGAGGGCCACGTTGAAATAGACGTTGTAGAACCCTATGTCCTGCAGCGCCCCTCCCGCGTGGTCCAGACTGAACACGTTGGGCACCTCGCCCTTCTTGAGATCGTCGTAACGGCTGGAATACTGGCTGTAGTTGCAAAGGACCAGCCTGACCCTGCCGATTTTCGGCAGCTGCTCGCGGACCAACCGGAAATTCGCCATGAAAGCCGTGGGTACGGCGTCGATGAGGAGGAGTCCCCTTTCCCTTGCCAGCCGGACCAGGTCCTCAGACTGAGTTCTCGTGGGTGTCATGGGTTTTTCGCAGATCACGTTCTTTCCGTTTTCCAGAGCCATCCTGGCCTGCCGGTAGTGGAGGTCGTTGGGGGAGGCGACATACACGAAATCGACTTCCGGATCGCCAAAGAGATCCTCGAGCCGCGTGTATGCCTTTCGGACGCCATACGCCTCCGCAAGGGCCCTGCCTGTCGATTCGTCCCTGGAATAGACGGCCTCGCAGCGGATTCCTTCCGTGACCTGAACGGCATCTAGAACCGCCCGGACGATCATTCCCGACCCGATCGTGCCGATCCTCATATCTCCCACGTCTTGCTCCCCCTCTACGGCTACTATACCCGATTCCTTGCTTCTCGACATTGCGCATTTCGAGGGACTACGATATGCATGGAGAGTATTTTCTGAAAGCAACGTGCAAGAAAGCCGTCAACTGGGCCGGATTCGGCGAGGAAGCCGAGCTCGAGGCGATCGTCGCCACGGGCGCGCGAACCATCGTCGTCCTCAAGCCCTACGCCGACGAGGACGTGGTCCTCCGTCGCATCGCCCATGCGAAGGCCTGCGGCGTCCTGGGCATCGGCATGGACGTCGACCATTC
>CAZOHH010000102.1:0-6338 GCA_964579735.1 uncultured Oscillospiraceae bacterium
ACCGGCACGCCCCCCGCCGCTCGGATCGCGGCACATCCGGCGACCGCGTCGGGGCGCGGCCGCTCGACATAGCCCGGGCGACCGAAGGACAGGTACCGGTCGAAAGCTTCTCGGATCGAGCCGACGACATGCTTTCGGACTAGGATCCGGGCCGCGTGGAGGCGACCGACGACGCCCTCTCCCTCGGCCTCGAACTCCTCCTGGGTCACGTCGATGCCGAGCGCCCGCAGCGCCTCGACCATCTCCCGGTTGCGCAGCCGCCGCATTTCTCGCTGCTCGCGCAGGAAAGGTTCCAGCGCCTCGTGTCCTCCTAAGGGAAAGTATCCGAGCAGGTGAAGCTCCCGGTCCTCCTGGATGCTGAGCTCGATTCCGGGAACGAATCGCACGTTCTTCAGCCTGGCGGTCATTCTCGCCACGGTCTCCATCGCGGCGGGCAGGCCATCCAGCGTGTCATGGTCGGTCAGCGCGAAGGTGCGGAGGCCAGCGAACACGGCGGCCTCGGCCACCTCCGCCGGGCTGCGCGTCCCGTCGGAAGCGGTGGAATGCAGATGCATGTCCACCGGTCCGTCGGCCAGCAGCGCACGGAACATCTCCTCAGCGGCATGCATCGTGAAGCTCCTCCCTTCCCTACATGGATGGAGGGCCCCGCCGGTTCAGGCAGGGCCCTCCATCGGACCGGTCGAGCATGTGCGGGACGCATTCGTTCCGCAGACGCACCTGGAAGAGAGACTTAGTCCTCTTCCTCTTCTTCCTTCATGTGCAGCTTGGCTTCTGCGATCACCTTGTCGGAGATCAGCTGCGGGGCCGTGTCGTAGCGCGCGAAGGCGATCTTGTACCACCCGCGGCCCTGGGTCATCGACCGCAGGTCGTTGGCGTACTTCGCCATCTCGCTCTGGGGCACCTCGGCCACGACCTCCTGGCCGTGCTCGATCGGGTTGACGCCCACGATGCGCCCGCGGCGCTTGTTCATGTCGCCCATGATGTCGCCGAGGTTCGAGTCGGGGATGTAGACATCGACCGTGCAGATCGGCTCGAGCAGGACCGGACCGGCCAACGGGATTCCGGCCTTGTATGCGAGACGCGCCGCGATCTTGAAGGCCATTTCGGAGGAGTCGACGTCATGGTAGGAGCCATCGACCAGAGAAGCCTTGAGGTGGACCATCGGGTAGCCGGCGAGGACGCCCTTCTTGATCGCGTCCTGGAGGCCCTTCTCGACGCCGGGGTGGTACTGCTTCGGGACGGACCCGCCGAAGATGTGTTCCTCGAAGGTCAGGCCCTCCGCCGGTCCCGGTTCGAACTCGACCCAGACGTGACCGAACTGGCCGTGGCCACCGGACTGCTTCTTGTGCTTGCCTTCGACACGGACCTTCTTGCGGATGGTTTCGCGATAGGGCACGCGCGGTTCGATCAGGGTCGCCTCCACGTTGAACTTGGACTTGAGCTTCGAAATCAGGACGTCCAGATGCTGCTCGCCGATGCCGGCCAGAAGCAGCTGGTGGGTCTCCGCGTTGTAGCCCATGGTGAAGACCGGATCCTCGTCCTTCAATTTGTGGAGACCGGCGCTGATCTTCTCGTCGTCGCCCTTGGCCTTGCCTTCGACGGCCATGGAGAGGCACGGGGTCGGGAACTCGGTGCGTGGCAGAAGGACGGGTTTCGCCTTTTCGCAGAGCGTATCGTTCGTGCTCGTGTAGATCAGCTTGGTCACGGCGCCGATGTCGCCGGCGGCGACCTGTTCGGTGAGGACCTGTTTCTTGCCGACCATCAGGAAGAGGGAGCCGACGCGCTCATCCTTCTCGGTGACCGGGTTGTATACGGTGGAGTTGGCCTTCAGGACGCCGGAGTATACGCGGAACATGGAAATCCGGCCGACGAAGGGGTCGGCGATCGTCTTGAAGACGATTGCGGCGAGGGGTCCGGTTGGATCGATCTTCACGGAGGTCTCCGAGCCGTCCAGTCGCTTCGCCGGGACGGTCGCGGCGGAGATCGCGGTGGGCAGAAGGGCGACGAGACGGTCCATCACGATCCGCATGCCCCAGTTGGCGCCTGCGGAACCGCAGAAGACGGGGTACACGGTGCCGGCCACGATGCTCTCGGACAAGCCCTTCAGCATCTCTTCGGGGGTGAACTCCTCGCCGCTGAAGAACTTCTCCATCAGGGCTTCGTCGCTCTCGGCGGCGTGTTCTTTCATGGCTTCCAGCGCAAGGGCGGCCTCGTCGGCCATACCGGCGGGAATGGGAGCTTCCGTCGCGACGCCATTCGCGCCGTTCATGAAGGCCTTCTGTGTGAGTATGTCCACGAACCCCTTCATCTTGCCGCCTTCCAGAATGGGAAGGAAGAAGGGCTTCACCTGATTTCCGAAATTCGTTTGCAGCTGGGTGAGGGACCGCTCGAAATTCGCGTTCTCCTCGTCCATCTTGCCGATGAAGAAGACGACAGGCAATCCGCGGTCGCGGAGGTACTTCACGGACTTCTCCGTGCCGACCGCCACGCCGTCCTTTGCTGGGACCAGAACCACGGCGCCGTCGGCGACGCGGAGTCCCTGGTAGACTTCTCCGACGAAGTCGAAATAACCGGGGGTGTCGAGCAGGTTGATCTTGCAGTCGTTCCATTCAATGGCCGCGAGCGCGGTGTTGATCGAGAACTTGCGGCGGATCTCCTCCGCGTCGAAGTCCATCGTCGTGTTGCCGTCGGCGACCTTGCCGAAGCGGTCGATCGCCTTCGCATTGAACATTACGGCCTCTGCGAATGTTGTCTTCCCGGAGCCGCCGTGTCCAAGCAAGGCGATGTTTCGGATCCTTACAGCCGGATAGTCCTTCATAATCCTTCCCCCTCCGCGGTGCCGCTTTGTGGGCGGAATGGTCCGCCGCAACGCACCTGTGGAAGATTATACAACTCGGCCGCGTTCGTGTCATTCGGAGAAATTCAACGGAAATCAGAAGTGGAATCTAGCGCATCAGCCAGTAGGGGCAGAAGACGATTCCGTCCGCTTTCTCAAGGAGGTCCTTCGTGACGACGAGCCCGACCGTGCTGCCGAAACGCTTCATGAACACCTTGAGCCCTGCGATGTCCTTCGGGTCGTTGCGATATTTCACCTCGATCGGCAACAGGTCGGACTTCCGATCCAGGACGATATCGACTTCACTGTCCCCTTCGCGCCAGTATTCCATGCGATAGAACCGTTCCTCGGCGAGGGTCCGCACGGTCTGGACGCAGCTGGCTTCCACTAGGCTTCCTTCCCTGGTGGAATTGAGCTCGTCCTGACGAATCAGGGCATTGCAGATGCCGTTGTCCACAATGTAAAGTTTCTTGTTCTTGCGGATCGTCTTCATGACGTTTGTGGAGTGGTTTTCCTGGATGGAGACGAGGAACGCGATCTGCAGGAAGCCGAGGTAGCTGGAGACTGTCTCGGTATCGACTCCGAGGGTCTGCGCCAGTGTGGTGAAGGCGAATGCCTGCCCGTTGTTCGCAGCGATGCAGTAGAGAAGCTTCTCCAGCAGTTCCGGGCTCTTGATCCGATGGTTGGAGACTATGTCGCGGTAAAGTCCCTGGGTCACGATGTCTTCGGCGAGTCGCCGCTGCCATCCGGCCATCGAATCGGCTTCGAAATACTCCGGATACCCGCCGGCCAGAAGGTGTTCCCGGAGCATGGCGGTCACGGACGGTTGGAAGGACGACAGGCGGTACATCTCCTTGCGCACGGCTTCGAAATAGGCTTCGGGCTTCTCGAACACGGAGAATTCCGGCAGCAGGGTCTCGAATTCCCCGATGCGCGCGTCCTTTCTGCATACGCCATAGAAGTGCGCGAACCCGCTCGCCGTGAGCGGAAGCACTTCCAGGGTGTCGACTCGACCGAGCAGGGATTCGTTCGACCCCTGGAAGAGATGCGTTGCGGAGGAACCACTCAACAGGAAGCGGATTCCGAGTCTGCGGTCGTAATAGCTCTTGATCCATTTCTGCCAGTTTGGAAGGAAATGGACTTCGTCGATGAAGATGTAGACCTTCTCCTGGAACTCGCCGAAGGCTTCGCCGAGGACTTCGACGGAAAAGGCTTCGAGAATCGTTCCGAGATCCTGGGAATGCAGCTGGAGAGCAGGGTCATCTCCGCTGAAGAAGAGAATGCGGTTGGGGCGGGTGCCGGTTTCGAGGAGGTGGCTGATGGCCTGATGAAGGAGCGTGGACTTTCCGACACGGCGGGGCCCGACGAGGATCTGGATTCGCGTGCGGTCCATCGACACCAGCAGGGAAGAGAATTCAGGTCGTTTCGTTGGATACCGGTAGCCGGGGTTGCCTCTTCCGGTCCTCCACCACGGGTTTGCCATATGCAGCGAATCAATCAGCGCCATGAAACGTCCCTCCAGCAGAATTCCCTATGACCCAGACTATCATCGCAACCTGAACGAGTCAAGTTTGTCGGTTGTGACCGACATATTCAACGCTTTTTAGCGGTTGGGTCCGTCTTCTGCATCAAGTCCCTATACCGTGCGAACACCACCGCGAAGTCCGCCCGCGTCACGGCGTTGAAGGCGATAGCCCGGAGCGGAGCGGTTCCCCGCACGCCCTTCATGTACCAGCCCGCTTGCTTGCGGAACTCCTTGACGGCCGTCGCCTCTCCGTAGCGCGCGATGGAGAGGTCGAGGTGGTGCAACATCAACGCCACGCGTTCCGCAGGAGTCGGTTCACCCGGGACTTCGGGCCATCCCGGACCTTTCGGCGCCAGCGGGTCGAGCGCGCCGCGGATGCGCGCGAAGATCCAGGGGTCCCCGAGTGCCGCGCGACCGACCATGACCCCGTCGACGCCGGTCTCGTTCAGGATGCGTCTTGCATCGTTCGGCGTCCTCACGTCGCCGTTGCCGAACACGGGGACGCCGATAGCCGCCTTGACCGCCGCGATGATGCCCCAGTCCGCCTCCCCAGCGTACATCTGGTCCCGGGTGCGGCCGTGCACGGCGACCATCGCGGCGCCTTCGGCTTCGCACACGCGGGCGATCTCCACCGCGTTGACCGAAGCGGGATCCCAGCCCTTGCGGATCTTGACGGTCACGGGACGGTTGGCGGCGCGCACGCAGGCGCGGACCGCCGCGGCGGCGCGAGCGGGGTCCTTCATGAGGGCCGAGCCGTCCCCGGCCTGGACGACCTTGGGCACGGGGCAGCCCATGTTGAGGTCGATGAACGTGCAGCGGGAGAGGAGCGGGTGCCCCTCGATGACGCGCACGGCATAGTCGAGGTCCTCGGGGTCCGAGCCGAAGAGCTGGATGGCGACCGGGGCCTCGGCGGGATCGATCTCGACGTAGCGCCAGGTCCGGTGGAGGTCCTTGTCATGTCGGATGCCCCGAGCGCTGACGAGTTCGGTGCACACGAGGTCAGCGCCGAGCCCTCTGCACAGCAGACGGAAGGGCAGGTCCGTGGCGCCGGCCATGGGGGCGAGCGCAAGATTTCCGGGCAACGAAATGCCGCCGACGGTGAGTGGATGCAGGAGAGGGGCGGGCAGCTTGGTTTCCGCGGTGCGGTCTTCGGAATCGGTCATTCGAAGCTCCTTCGCCGGTTGGTTCGCTGCCATTGTAGCATGGGCTCCCTTTCCCAGCGACGACGCTCAGGCTGGTTTCACCTCGCCGGACAGGACCTCCTCGATCTGCGCGAGATACGTCTTCAGGTCCTCCACGGAATAGCGTGAGGTCATCGCCTTCACGCGCGCCAGCCCTGCGCTCTGTCTACCGTTCTGTATCGCGAGGACGAGAACGGCAACTGCGAAGACCGCCGTGAAGGGCAGCGCCATGACGAGCAGCGTGAGAAGCGCACAGATGCCGAACACCCCCATCAGGATGCGTCGGATTCCGATTCGACGCCGGGCTGCGGACTCCATCGTGGCATACCGGTCGATGTCGGCCCGAAGCAGCGCGGTCAGCCGCTCGACGAACGAGGCGGCCTCGCGCCGGCGGCTGCGCGGCGTACTGCGCAGGTAGTGGTGTACGACGGCGGGCAGGCCCATGGCGCCCGTGAAGGGCGCCCATTCGTAGGCGATGCGGGTCAATCCGCAGGTGGAGGCCAGGATGCAGCCCTGCCAGGCCGCCTCGTTGGTCGCCTGCCGGTCGAGGGCGCTGGAGAAGTAGCGGAAGGCTCCGGCGTAGTCCCTCACCGCCATGCACTGCCGGGCGCGGACCACTTCATTCGCCGCGAGCGCGGCGGATCCCGGGTCCACGGCGGCGGCGGCTTCGGCGGCCGCGCGGTCCACGGCCTCCTGGACCGTGACGCTCGAGCCGCAATACGTGCACTCCGTCGTCACCCGGTCGAGCGGGACCTGGATCGACGCGCCGCAATTGGGACATTTCGCCGTTTCGAGA